>CAYPSU010000022.1:0-26874 GCA_964413475.1 uncultured Polaromonas sp.
GCTTGGTGACCGGGCGCTTGTTGTTGGTGAAGGCGCGCCAGCCGTTTTCCCAGTAGGCCAGGCCCTTAAGCCCGTGGGGGGCCAGTTCGTTGAGCACGCCGGTACCCACCGCGCCGTCGAGCACCGCATAGGCGTGCTGCGCACTACGGAAGACAAAGGGCAGTTCCATCGCTGCGGTATTTGGCACGATGCCGTTGAAGTTGGACGCGCCGCTGGAGACGATGTCTATGGTTCCGCCCCGGGTGCCATTGATCATGGCGGCATCGTTGCCGAGCTGATTGGCTGGGAAGATCGTGATTTCCACGTCGCCATTCGTGCGCTGTTTGACGAGCTCGGCCAGTTTCATCGCCGCTGCGTGCTGGCCATCGGTGGTGTTAACTGCATGGCCGAGTTTGAGATTGAACTTGTTGGCCAGTGCGCTGCTTCCAACAGCAGCCATCATTACGGCGATGAGAAGGCGGGATAGTTTCATGGTCGGTCTCCTGGGTTGTCAAAAGTTTTGAGAGTGGCGGCGCATCCTCGCCTGCGCCAGTGACGTTTGAAACGGGGTGATTTTCAGGTTTGTGTGACTTTCCGGGCGTCAGGCTCGCAATGCTGCACATGCGCTGTGCTGCGTTTTCGCAACCCGAGGACGACCGCCTCCACCAGCTCAGCGACTGAGCAATGAGTGGGCAGGGGCAGGATGTCGCTTTCGTCAGATTCCGGTCGCTCCAGGGTGCGGAATTGACTTTGCAACATTTCGGGCTGCATGTAATGGCCCACCCGCAGCATCATCCGCTCGCGGATCAGCTCGAAACTACCATCGAGAAATACAAAACGCACACCGCTGGCTTGGCGACGGATACGGTCCCGATAGGCACGCCGCAGCGCTGAACAGGCTACGATCAGGCCCGGTCCACTCGAGCGCGCCGACAGCAGGCTTGCGATGCGGTCCAGCCAGGGCCACCGGTCGTCGTCGTTCAGGGCAATGCCGGCCCGCATTTTCTCAATGCTCTCGGGCAGGTGCAGGTTGTCGCCATCGATCATCTCCATGCCCATCCGATGGGCCAGCGCCATTCCTAGCGTTGACTTGCCGCTGCCTGAAACGCCCATGATGACAAGGCGTAGCGGATCGTCGCTTGGCGTATCAGTCATCTCAGCTCTGGGACGATGTCGTCCATTCAGGCACCGGTGTGAGCAGGGGGCGGCCCTCGATACCGGCCTGGATATTGGCAAATGCCAAGTCTGCCATGGCCTGCCGGGTTTGAGTTGTGGCGCTGGCCATATGCGGCGTCAGGACCACTTGTGACATCGACCACAGCGCCTCTGGAACCCGTGGTTCATCGGCAAACACATCAAGACCGGCGCCAGCAATCGTGCCTTCAGAAAGGGCCTTGATCAGGGCCTGCTCGTCAACGACGCTGCCGCGCGCCACATTGATCAAAAAGCCCTGCGGCCCAAGCGCCGCTAAAACCTTGGCGTCAATCAGGTGGCGGGTCGCTGCGCCTCCCGGTGTGATGACCACCAGAAAGTCCGACTCGGCCGCCAAAGAGCTTGCGTCGGGGAAAAATCGATGGGGCAAGTCGGCTTTGGGGGTGCGAGCGGTGTAGGCGATGGACATGCCAAAGGATTGCGCGCGTGTCGCGATCGCTTGCCCGATACGCCCCATGCCGACGATACCCATGCGGGCCCCCGACACCTTGCGTCCCAGCGCAATCGGGCCCTCAGGCCAGCGGCCGGCCCGCACAAAGGCATCGGCTTGTGCCACACGCCGGGCCACCGACAACACCAAAGCGATGGCCAGATCGGCCACATCCTCGCTGAGCACGCCAGGGGTGTGGGTCACCGGGATCTTGAGGTCCAGCGCTGCCTGGACATCTACCCCGTCGTAGCCAACGCCGAAAACCGAAACCACCCGCGCCGAGGGCAGGCGCTCAAGCAGGCTGCGAGGCACCAGGGACTCACCCGTGGCCGCAACGCCCACAATGTGCGGAGCCAGCTTGTCGAAGGCAGTCGGGTCCAATTCATGGGTTCGGTCATGCACCGTGTAGTGTGCATCGAGCGCCTGCCTGTAAAAGGGGTGTAATTTGGCAGCCGCAAGTACGTCGGGTTTAGACAAGAATTTCTCTCCGTGGAAATGCTTCGAGGGACATGTACCGATCGTACGCTGCCTCAGAGGCCCAATCGTGAGGAATAACCCTCTGTCATCGCGTGAGCGACTCGGGCCGCTCTTTGGCAGCGCTAGGCTGGCAGCCCGATGTCCGGTACATCAGCCACCGGTCTGAGCCGCCCGCAATAGATTGATCAGCGGCTTGCCCTGGCTCAGCCGCTGGATATTTTCCGCCAGGGTTTGTTGCCGGCGTCGAACTGTACCGTGAGTCCAACCGGACATATGGGGCGTCATCAGGACATTGGGGAGACTGGCAAAGTCCAGACGCGAAGGTGCGCCCACGGTCTGTCCGGCTCCAGGGTACTGATACCAGGTGTCGATCACCGCCCCGCCAATTTGCCCTTTTTTCAGCGCATCGAAGAGGGCCTGCTCCTCGATCACTGGCCCGCGGCCCACATTGATCAGCATCGCATGAGGTGGCAGGGCTGCCAGCGCCCGCTCGCCAATCAGTCCTCGGGTGTCATCGGTCAGGGGAAGGGTGAGGACGACCGCGTCGACGCTGCGCATGAAGTCATCGAGTTGGCCAAGCGGCCAGAATCGGTCGACGCTTTTGGACGGGCCCTCGCTTCGATTGCAGCCGTGTGTGCGCATACCGAAGGCGCTGGCGCGCTGGGCCAGGGTGCGCCCAATGTGGCCAAGTCCGATGATCCCCAGCGTTTGCGTCCCCAGTTCGGTCCGCAGGGCGTTCGGCGCACCGGCCCAGTATGTCCAGCGCTGCTGACGCAGGTCTGCATCGGCCTGGGCCAGCGGAACATGACGGCTCAGCAGCGCCGCAAACACGTACTCGACGATCGCTTGTTCGTGGCCAAAGCAGTTGCACAAGCTGCTGCTCGCTGGCAGTAGCGATGTGTCGATGGCATCGATGCCCGCTGCCGGGGCGTGGTAGAGCCGCAGTTGATGCAGCCGGGGCATTTGGGCATCCAGGCGGATGCCGACTATCACATCGGCCTCTTGGTAGTGTGCAATTGCGCCGGGGTCGGTCAGCTGATCGCCGAGCACCACAATCTGATGATCCGGTCCCACAAGACTTTCCAGACCGGGTCTGAATTGGGCGGCATTGGCGCCATGAAAAACAATGCGCAGGGCCTTAGGGTTCATGGCTGCTATGACTTTCACTTGAGCTGCACACGCTGGTCGGAAAAACGCACCTGTAAGGAAAATCCGCCCTCCATCACGCTCCATTGTCGCCAGCTGACTTTGACGGCCCCCTCACGCACAAAGGGATCCTGTGCCAGCAGGGCCTGTGCCTCATCAAGGCTCTGTGCCCGCACGATGGTCATCCCGCCGGCGGCCCCGGGCGGCTGCCCTGGGGCCACAAAGGGACCCGAGGCGAGCAGGTGGCCTTCGGCTTGCACCGCCCATTGCAGGTGAGCCTCCAGCAAGGCGTCCATCCGGGCCAGGTCCAGCGGCTCCCGCAGCGCGACGAAGAAGGTTTGGTTGAGCATGGCCCCAAGGAGGGCCTTGGCGTTTTCGCTGGGCATGGTGGCTTTCGTGGGGGACGGTTGTGGTCAGCGCGGGCTGGCCTGGGTCTCCAGCAGCTTGATGACAGCGCTGATGTCTTCCTGGGCCATGCCCTGGTCCATGGCTTGCCGAAAGTAGGGCACGGCCGCTGAGAAAAGGGGCGCGGCACAACCTAAATCTCGGGCCATCTGCTCACCCAGATCCAGATATTTGGCCAGCGTGCTGAAGGGGCCGGGCGCAGGCGTGAACTTGCGCTCGGCCATTAATGGGGCACGCACGCTGAACATGGCCGAGCCGCCCGCACCCTGCGCAATGACGCGGGCCACCAGAGCCGGATCAAAGCCGGCCCGCGTGCCCATATCGATGGCCTCGGCAGCGGCCAGCGTATGAATCGTGAGCAGGTAATTGGCGATCAGCTTCATCGAAACGGCTGAGCCGTAGTCGCCCAGGTGAAACTGATGGTCGGTGATGGCTTTCAGCAGCCCCTCGCACTCTTGCACAAGATCGGTCGGGCCGCCTATGTACAGAGCGGCCTTGCGAGCCCCCACCATCGGGGGCGATCCACTGACCTCGACTTCCAGCACCCGTGCGCCCTTGCCCTGCAAGCTTTGCGCCTGTGCTTGTTTGAAGCTGCGGCTGTACGTGCCCAGCTCGATCACGATTTGTCCCGGCTTGAGGTGAGCCAGCACGCCACCGGGCCCGTTCAGGGCCGACAACTGCGCGGCCTCATCGGGTAGGCACATCATCAACACATCACACTGGCCGGTGACTTCGCCGGCGCTGCTCAGAGCATGCCCCCCGGCCTGCGTGAAGTCCGCCAGGGCTGAGCGTCGGTAGCCCACCATCGGGTAGCCGGCCTGCAGCAGGTTACGGGCGATCGGCAGGCCCAGCTGTCCGATGCCTACCAGGCCCAGGGTGGGAAGCTTGTGCGTCACAGCAAGTACTCCTGCGTCAAACTAGAGCGTTTTAGGGGATGACCATTTTGCTTCAAGCACGCGGTCCCTGCGCAGCGGTTTTCATGCCTGCCACTGATACGGGTTTTCACTGAACTTGGCCTGTGGATCTTCGCCTGGCGATGCCTTGCCGATTGGGCCACTTTCCCATATAGTTAGACGCCTAAATAAATGGACCGTGCAGCCGGAGACCTCAGAGATGATCACACCTGAAGAAAACGATTTGCTTTGCCGCGTTGAGGGCGGTGCGCCCATGGGTCAGCTGATGCGCAAGCACTGGTTGCCGGTTTGCCTGATCGAGGAAGTCAGTGAGCCTGATGGTGCTCCGGTGCGCGCCCGCGTTCTCGGTGAGTCTCTGGTGGTCTTCCGCGATACCGAGGGCCAGGTTGGCGTTCTGGAGGAGTCCTGCCCGCACCGACGGGTGTCTCTGGTCTACGGTCGCAACGAGGAAGGGGGCTTGCGCTGTCTCTACCACGGCTGGAAGATGGATGTGAAGGGTAACGTCATCGAGATGGTGTCAGAGCCCGCCGCCAGCTGCCTGGCGGCCAAGGTCAAGCACAAGGCCTATCCAGTCAGGGAGTGGGGCGGTATGGTCTGGGCCTGGTTTGGCAGCGCCGACGAGATTGCCGCTTTCACCCCACCGCCCTGGGCACCTACCGAGGACACGCGGGTGACCATCGCCAAGGCGGTCTTGCCCTGCAATTGGGCACAAATTCTCGAAGGGGCGATCGATTCGGCGCACAGCTCGAGCCTGCATTCTTCCGATATGGTGCCGGCCCGGGTCGATGGGGCCAAGGCCACTGCCAACAGCTGGCTGCGTCCCTCTACCGACAAGGCCCCACGAATGCAGGTGCAGCGCGGCTCCTATGGATTTCGCTACGCAGCCATCCGTCGCCCGATTCACAACGCATCGACGCACGAGTACGTGCGATCGACGGTTTTTGTGGCACCCATTGCGGTGTTGGTGCCGCCCAATAATCTGTACAACGTGGCCAATGTGAATGTGCCTATGGACGACACCCACACCGCCTTTTACTTCATAGCCTGGGGGCATCCCTCGCAGACGCCGGAGACTGAGACATGGCGCAAGTTTCTGCGTCAGACGGTGGGCGTGGACCTCGATCCCTACTACCGGCCGCTGCGCACGGACGACAACCGCTTCTGGCAGGATCGGCAGGCCATGAAGGCGGGCAATTTCACGGGCATCACCGGCTTTCCCAATCAGGACATTGCGATGTGGGTCACCATGGGGCCGATCGCCGATCGCAGCCACGACCGACTGGGCGCCAGTGACATGGCGGTGGTTGAATTTCGCAAGCAGATGCTCGAGGCGGTACGGGCCTTCCAGGCCGGGGCCCAGGCCATCGGTACCGGCGAACTGGCGATCCCATCTTCGGTGGTGGCCTATCAGGCGGTGATTCCCAAGACCGTCGATTGGCGCGAATATGTCTGCACCTATGTGTGGGCCGACGGACAGGAGCGGCCCGAGCTTGAACCGTCCTACTCGGTCAGAGCTTGACCTAAGAACAAGGATTGAACCGTCATGAGCAAACTTCAGCTGTCTATCGCCATGGGGGACTACGACCGTACGCGGCCCCTGATCGATGGACGCGTGCAGATCGATGGGGTTGATCCGGTCTACATGACCCTCTATCCCGAGGAGATGTTCTTTCGAGCCATGCGCAGCCAGGACTTCGACATTTGCGAGCTTTCCTTCTCCAGCTATACCGTCAAGACGGCCAAGGGCGACTGTCCCTATGTGGCCGTGCCCGTCTTTTTGTCGCGAGCCTTCCGACATACCTCGATCTATGTCCGCAAGGATCGTATTTCCCAACCGTCAGACCTCAAGGGCAAGCGTATCGGCTTGCCGGAGTATCAGCTCAGTGCCAACGTCTGGGCTCGGGCCATCCTGCAGGACGACTATGGCGTTTCGCCGGAGGATGTGATCTGGGTCCGAGGCGGCATCGAGACGCCGGGCCGTCCTGAGAAGATCCCGCTGCAGTTACCGGCTGGGGTGCGACTTGAATCGGCGCCTGCAGACCGCACCATCTCGCAGATGCTTGACAGCGGCGAGATCGATGGCTTCATGGCTCCGAGGCCGCCCAGCGCCCAGGCCCTGCGCAACCCCAAAGTGGGATGGCTCTTTGACGATCCGACCGCGGCGGCTCGCGATTACTACAAGCGCACCGGCATTTTCCCGATCATGCATGTGGTAGGGGTGCGCAAGAGCCTCTGTGAGCGCCATCCCTGGCTGCCTGCGGCGGTGTTCAAGGCCTTCAGTCAGGCCAAGGAACTGGCCCTGCAGGCCTTGTCTGACACCTCGGCCACCAAGGTAACGCTGCCATTTGTCGAGGAGCAACTCAAGGCCGCTCGCGAGACGCTGGGTGAGGATTTCTGGTCCTATGGCGTTGCGCCCAATCGCGTCACGATCGACACATTTTTGCGCCACCATCATGCGCAGGGGTTGTCTTGCCGGCGTTTGCAGCTTGACGAGGTTTTCCATCCGGCGACTTACGAAACCTACGCCATCTGAGAGGGCCGAGGGCGGCGGTTTCAAGAGGGGGCATCGGGGGTGGTCGGCGCATCGGCCGCTAAGTTTTCCAGCATCTGCAGCAGAAAGCGCCGCGCGGCGGCTGCCTGAGCATCGGTACTGCCTGCCACGCTGATGCGGTTGACCTCCTCGGCCAAAGGCACCAATTTTCGCTCTAGACTGCGCCCGGTACGGGTCAGGAAAACATGCATGTTTTTGCGGTTGCCAGCCAGCTGCTTGCGTTCGACCAGACCCATGCCCTCCATGGCCTTGACCGCCGCAAAGGTGGTGGGCTCCATCACACCAGCGAGCTCGCTCAGTTCGCGCTGCGTCAAGCCATCTTTGAGCCAGAGGATGCGCAGGAAGGTCCAGTGACCGAAGGAAACGCCATGATCGGCCAGCCGCACCTGCAGCGCCCGCATCTGAGCCCGGGCTACATCGCGGATCAAGTGGGCCAAGCGGTCGTCGGGCACAGCCTCGCGCCAGTGGCGCAGCAGCTCGGGCATGGGATCTTTCTTGTTCAAGGCGGCTTTCCCCTATGAAGTGGCCCCTGAGGGCCGAGCGGCCACCTGATGCCGCATCACGATATCGCTATCCTGCTGCTGTGACTCAAGAATCGCCAGACAAACCTCTAAAGTGGCGCGGGACCAGGGGCCGTCATGTCGGGCGGGTCGGCCTTCGCGATGGATCGCCCACAGTTCATCAATGACTTCGCCGCGGGGCACATCGGGCAGATTGCTGGCGATCAGTCGCATGCCCTGCGCGTCGTGTACCTGCACGCCTCTGGGGGTTAGCCGCAGATCGGCCCTGTCGCAACTGACCAGAACTGGACCGAAATGCTGGCTGACCTGCGGTCTCTGCCGGGGCGGGTTTTGGAACTGCGCGCCGCCAAAGTTTCGTTCGGCCTTGGCCTGAACTTCGGCCGCCTCGTCGGACCATTGGGTTAGACGGCTGCGCGTCTGTGCATGGGTGTCCGGGTTCTTGGTCTGCCCGAGTTCGCCGATGCCCTCCATCAGGGCATCGCTATCGTAGTAACCGTAGCCGTTGTAGCTCAGGCTGGCGAAAGCCCCGCCCTCGAAGGTGAGCAGGGCGCTGTAGGCTCCTTCAGTGGGACGGCTAGCATCCCAGCGGCCGGTCAGCGCACGCACCCGTTTGACCCGGCCGCCTGCCAGCAGACGGACCACATCAACCTGATGGGCCGCCTGGCTGAACACCACCCCACCGCCCCGGGCGGTATCGAGTTCCTCCGGCCGGCGCGGCCGATACAGAAAGTCGGTGTACTGCATGGCGTGGACCATGCGAACCGCGCCAAAATGTCCACTGTCAATCAGCTCACGGGCGAGCAAGACCGGGGCATCGAAGCTGTGGCTGTGCCCGACCACCAGCTGGGTGCCGGCCTGCTCGCACGCCTGAACCATGCGGTCGGCATCGGCCATCGTCAGGGCCATCGGCTTTTCCACCAGCACATGCTTTCCCGCGCTGGCCGCCAGGCAGACATGGTCGGCGTGCAGGCCATGGGGCGTGGCTACATAGACCCACTGCACCGCCGAATTGCTGCACACGGCCTCGACGCTGTCGTGGGCCTTGCCCCCAAACTGCGTCACGAAATCAGCCCGCGCCTGCGGACGGGGATCAAAGGCTGCGACCAGCTTGACCCTGGGGTCATCGCGCCAGGTGGGCAGCATCAGGGTAAAGGCCCGGCCCAGGCCGAGTACGCCTACACCGATGGGATCGGGTGCTTGAGCCAGGCTCATCGTCACAGATCGAGCACCAGACGTTCGCTCCGGGCGCGAGAGACGCAGACCATGATGCGCTTGGACTTCTCCTCTTCAAGCAGCACCAGGTCTCGGTGGTCGGGCTCGCCCTCTATCAGGCCGGTCTTGCAAGATCCACAGGTCCCGCTCTCGCAGGAAAAGGGTACGGCAACACCGTGATTGCGCAGGATCTGCAAGATGCTGCTTTCGGCAGGCACTTCCAGGATTTGTCCGCTGCTTTGAAGCTGCACCTCAAAGGCCCGATCATCGTCCTGTTGCCGTCCGTCGACCGCGAAGCTCTCAAAGTGCACGGCGCTGGCGGGCCAGTGACCGGTCATGTCGCGCACTGCGTCCATCAGACCGGCCGGTCCGCAGCAGTAGACCTGCAAGCCATTGACACTGCCGGGCTTTTCCAGAAGAGCCCATAGGTCCAAGGTCTGCCCAGGGTCGCCGCCATCGTGGTGAATTTTCACGTGGGCCGCAAAGGGCGCCTGACTCAGCGCCTCAAGAAAAGCCGTGCTTTGCGCATCGCGGGTGAGGTAGATCAACTTGAAACGGCGACCTTCTGAGTGCAGCTGCCAGGCCATGGCCAGTAGCGGGGTGATGCCAATGCCGCCGGCGATCAACAGCAACTCTTTGGCCCTGTCGTCCAGAGCAAAGTTATTTTGTGGTGGACCGACTTCGATCAGGTCGCCAACCTTGACCCCGTCGACCATGCTCAGAGAGCCTCCACGGCCTTGCCCTTCACGCTTGACGGCGATCTGGTAGCGATCGGTCTCCAGAGGGGTATTGCAAAGGGAGTACGGTCGGGTAGCCCCTGAGGGGGTCTTGACGCGAATGTGGGCCCCAGCGGAGAAGGCCGGCAAGCTGTGGCCCTGCGGGTGGCGCAGCTCAAACCATCGAATGTTATGCGCTGCTTCTCCAGCGGCGGTGACACACAGGTGCAGTACTTCAGTCGACATGGTGGGTGGAAATGCTGATGGAGCGCAGGGCAATTGCGGTGCATGCTGGTGCCGGCTGGCCCAATCTGCGCCTAGAATGATTCTATTAGCTGCCTAACCATTTCGCAAACCATCCCGGGTCGCAGGGCCTGGTCAAGACACTCACCCACAGGAGACTCTCATGCTTCGCAGATCCTTGATGACCCTGGCCGCTGCGGCCGCGTTGGCTGTTCCCATGATGACTTGGGCTCAGGCCTACCCCTCCAAACCGATCAAGTTCATCGTGCCGTATGCAGCCGGTGGCCTGCCCGATAGCGTGGCGCGGGTGGTGGCGCAGCGTCTGACCGAGAGGCTGGGTCAGTCGGTGGTGGTGGACAACAAGCCAGGCGGCAATGGCGTGGTGGCTTATCAGGCCCTGTTGCAGAGCACGCCCCAGGACGGTCATGCCTTCATCGTCTCGGATGGCTCCATGCTCTCGATCACGCCGCTGGTAAACAAGACCGCGCCCTACAAGGTCGGCACCGATATCCTGCCGGTGTCGCTGATTGCCCGCTCGCCCCTGTTTCTGGTGGCTCACCCCAAAACCAATGTCAACACCATGCAGGAGTTTGTGGCCCTGGTCAAAAGCAAGCCGGGTGAGTTCACCTACGGCTCTTCGGGGATCGGCAGCACCCACCACCTGACGATGGAGGCCCTGAAGGCAGCGCTCAACCTTGATGTGCGCCATGTTCCATTCCGCGGTTCGGGCCAGTCCACCCCGGCGCTGGTGGGCGGGCAGGTGGATTTTTCAGTGGCTGCGCTGCCTTCCATGCAGGCCTTTGCCAAGGCGGGACAGGTCAAGCTGCTGGCCAGCAATGCCGGCTCGCGCTCGCCTCAGGCCCCAGAGATTCCCAGTCTGGCCGAGTTGGTGCCGGGCTTTGACTTCTCGGTGGTCATCGGTGTCATGGCCGCAGCTGGCACGCCCCAGGCGGCCATCAATCGCATCAGCCAGGAGATTGCCGAGGTGGTCAAGCATCCGGAGGTGATCAAGACCTTTCAGACGGCCGTGATTGATCCGGTCGGCGCGGGACCTCAGGCCTATGCGCAAGTGATCAACCGCGAGAACGAGGCGATGGCGCGGGCTGCGAAGGTGGCCAATCTGAAGGCTGAGTAGCCCAGCTGTGATTGGCCGTGCGGCGTAGCGGCTCTGCAAGGGTGTCGCCGCCAGGGCACAGCCGCCACAGGATCCATTTGAAGACTGGGGTGTCCTCCGGGGGCGCGACCGCGTATCGATGTCAAAAGAGCTGAGCAGGCCCATCCGAACTCAGATGGCCGCTCATGCCAAAATCCTCCCATGTTTTTAACCGTCCCCACATTGATGACCTGGGCGCGCATTGTGGCTATTCCGCTGATCGTCGGTGTTTTTTATATCGATTTACTGGGGACATCGCGCAACCTGATCGCCACGCTGCTGTTTGTGGTGTTTGCATTGACCGACTGGCTCGATGGCTATCTGGCCCGGAAGCTGGGTCAGACCTCGGCCTTCGGGGCCTTTCTGGACCCTGTGGCAGATAAATTTCTGGTCTGTGCCTGTTTGCTGGTTCTGGTCGATCTGCAGCGAGCCGATGTCTTCGTGGCCTTGATCATCATCGGTCGCGAGATCGCAATCTCGGCCCTGCGCGAGTGGATGGCCACGATCGGGGCCAATCGCAGTGTGGCGGTTCATGCGGTGGGCAAGATCAAGACCGGCGTGCAAATGGTGGCCATTGCCTTCCTGCTTTTTGACGGCATGTTCCTGGGGTTCATCAACACGCGGCTGTGGGGTACCGGCCTGCTCTGGGCGTCGGCGGTCCTGACGGTCTGGTCCATGGTCTATTACTTGCAAAAGGCCATCCCCGAAATTCGCGCGCGCTCCCGATGACTGGCGATCTTGATGAATCGGCTTGGGTGCGTGCCATGCCCCTGGTGTTCGTGCTGATCTGGAGCACCGGGTTTATCGTGGCCAAGTTCGGACTGCCTTATGGGCCGCCCCTGGGTTTTTTGGCTTGGCGCTATTTCTTTTCCATCCTCTGCTTCCTCATCTGGATCGCTTTGGCGCGGGCGCGCTGGCCCGATGATCCGTGGCAGTGCTTGCATTTGGCCGTGACCGGCGTGCTGATGCATGCCGGCTATCTGGGGGGCGTTTGGGTGGCGGTGGAATTGGGTATGGGCTCGGGTCTGGCGGCTTTGATCGTGGGGCTGCAGCCGGTGCTGACAGCCGTCTGGGTTTCGCGGATCGAGGGCGGACGGATCTCGCGGGCGCAGTGGCTGGGTCTGCTGCTGGGCTTTGGCGGGCTGGTCCTGGTGATTTGGCGCAAGCTCATGGCCGGCACCGAGGTCAGTGCGTTCACCCTCTCGGCCACGGTTTTTGCCCTGTTGGCCATCACCGTCGGAACCCTGTATCAGAAGCGTCATCTGCGTGCCACCGATGTACGCACGGCCAACGCCATACAGCTGGGCGCGGCCCTGCTCGTGACCTTGCCGCTGACTTTCCTGGAGACCGAGCCCATGGTCTGGAATGCCTCTCTGATCGGCGCCATGGCTTGGGCGGTGCTGGGGCTCACCTTGGGGGGGAGTTCGCTTTTGTACCTGTTGATCCAGAGGGGGGCTGCCACCTCCGTGACCAGCCTGATGTATCTGGTGCCGCCGACCACCGCGATCATGGCCTGGTTCCTTTTTGATGAACTCATTACAGTGGTCACGCTGGTCGGAACTGCCCTGACCGCCGTGGGTGTGGCCTTGGTGGTGCGTCAACCCAAACCTGCTGCCTCGCACTGAGGAACCACCTTCAAAGACGGAGATTTTTCATGAATAAAAAACACCGCATTGCGGTCATCGCCGGAGACGGTATCGGCAAGGAAGTCATGCCCGAAGGCTTGCGAGTGCTGGAGGCAGCCGCGAGCAAGTTCGGCATGGATCTGCACTTTGATCATTTTGATTTTTCAAGTTGGGACTACTTCGAAAAGCACGGCAAGATGCTTCCCGATGACTGGAAGGACCAGATCGGCGGACACGATGCCATCTACTTTGGTGCGGTTGGCTGGCCCGAGAAAATTCCCGATCATGTTTCACTCTGGGGCTCGCTTTTGATGTTCCGGCGAGAGTTTGACCAGTACATCAATCTTCGACCAGCCCGCCTCATGCCGGGCATCATTGCGCCTGTGGTCCGCAAGGACGGCAGCCGGCGGGAAGCCGGAGAGATTGATTTCTACATCGTGCGCGAGAACACAGAGGGCGAATACTCCAGCATAGGCGGCCGAGCCTTCCCGGGTACCGATCGTGAGTTTGTGCTGCAGGAATCGGTGTTCACCCGAACGGGCGTGGATCGAGTGCTCAAATTTGCATTCGATTTGGCCCAGTCGCGCCCCAAGAAACACCTGACCAGCGCGACCAAAAGCAATGGAATTTCGATCTCCATGCCCTACTGGGACGAGCGGGTCGCCGAAATGGCCAAGGCCTATCCCGACGTGAGACTGGACAAGTTCCACATCGACATCCTGACCGCTCACTTTGTGCAAAGGCCAGACTTCTTTGATGTAGTGGTCGCCAGCAATCTGTTTGGCGATATCCTCAGCGATCTGGGACCTGCATGCACCGGCACCATTGGTATTGCGCCGAGCGCCAACCTGGATCCCGAGCGACGCTTTCCCTCCCTGTTCGAACCCGTTCATGGGTCGGCCCCCGATATCGCGGGACGCTCGATTGCCAACCCCATCGGACAAATCTGGTGCGGTGCCATGATGCTCGAGTTCCTGGGTCACAAACCCGCGCACGATGCCATCATCAAAGCCATCGAGACGGTCTTGCATCCTGGTAGCGGTGGGCCGCGCACGCCCGACTTGGGCGGCAAGGCGGCTACGGCCGACCTCGGTCGGGCGATCGCGCAGGCTGTCTGACTCAAGACTGACGCGCCGATGACGGCCCTTGACGCCGAGCGCCCAAATCGGTCTAGAATCCGCCTCCGCCCTGCGCGAACGCGGGGCCTCCTTTGATGCACAAATCTGCGGCAGGTGCAAGCAGGAAAGGTTTTGTTGAGTCGAGCAGTGTTGCTTGCTTTGACCTTTTGAACGGTCTGCCCCGGCGCATCCAAAAAACCCTTTCACCCAACAGCCCCAGGAGCCCAAGTGAATAAAGCTGAATTGATTGAACATATCGCCAGACAGGCCGACATTTCAAAGGCCGCTGCCACCCGCGCCCTCGAGTCCACCTTGGGTGCTGTCAAGACCACGCTCAAAAAGGGTGGTGAAGTTTCTTTGGTGGGGTTCGGTACTTTCGCCGTGGTCAAGCGGGCCCAGCGCACGGGTCGCAATCCGCGCACCGGTGAGACCATTAAAATCAAGTCAGCGAAGGTTCCCAAGTTCCGTCCCGGCAAGGCGCTCAAGGACGCATTGAACTGATTGTTTTTCGAGTTGAGGTGGGGTGCTTAGCTCAGTTGGTAGAGCGGCGCCCTTACAAGGCGTAGGTCGGCGGTTCGAGCCCGTCAGCACCCACCAGTAACCGGGCAAAAAGGCGGACCGCAGGTCCGCCTTTTTTGTGTGCGCCCTTGAGGACGCCCTTTTGGAGCAGGTTCTCCAGACGCTGCATCACACCGAACGAGTCAGACCCAAGGGCACGGGGGCGACGGAGATCCGACCGGGTCCCCAACAGGATTGCCGCCTCAGGAAGGCCGTGTGATCGCCGCTGCGCCGTTCATGAGTCCACGAAAAGTCTGTGACTTTGTGGCTCTCAGCGGTCAGGCCTTGACTTGACCAGCCCTTCGGCAGAGGGTAAATACTGACGGGATTGCCGTTTGCCGGTAGTATTATGAAAGCGCTTTCAGAAAAGCCTCTCATGTCGACATTCTTTCGCAACTCATTCCTGTTGGGCGTGCTGTTTTCGGTGTCGGTAGCCGCCTCTCATGCGCAGACCGTGCTTACCGTTGCTGCCTTCCCGTCCGTGGACGACATCATCCGGGCGGCTTTGCCGGCCTGGCAGAAGAGGCATCCCAGCGTGCAGGTCAAAGTGGTATCCCGAGAGTTCGCCGACCACCACACGGCCATGACCACGGCTCTGGCGGCTTCGTCGGGCTTGCCCGATGTGATGACCATTGAGTACGGCTACCTCGGCCGGTTCTCGCTGAGCGGTGGATTGGAGAATCTGGAACTGCAACCCTACGGGGTCAAGCAATATCAGTCCCGTTTCGTGGCCTATGCCTGGGCGCAGGCCCAGACCGATCATTTTGGGCAAACCGCCTTGCCCACCGATATCGGGCCAGGGGTGATGTTTTATCGCTCGGACATCCTGCAAAAGGCGGGTGTCAAGCCGGAGCAGCTCTCGGGCGATTGGGACGGTTTCCTGGCCGCTGGCAAGGCCGTCAAGGAGCGCTCAGGAGCTTTCATGGTGGCTCACGCTCGTGATGTCAAAGACATCGTGATTCGTTCAGGCTTACAGACCGGGGAGGGCATTTACTATGACGCTCAGGGCCAGTCCTTGGTGGGCAGTTCGCCCAGATTCCGTCGTGGTTTTGAGTTGGCCAAGCGAACGCGTGAGGCTGGATTGGATGCCAAGGTCAATGCCTGGTCCAATGAGTGGGGGGAGTCCCTCAAGCGAGGCCATGTCACGGTACAGATGATGGGGGCCTGGCTGGGCGGGCATCTGCAAAATTGGCTGGCTCCCAACACGGCGGGCTTATGGCGCAGCGGCCCTTTGCCTGAGCGCACCACCACTTCCTGGGGAGGCACCTTTTACGCCATTCCCAAGAAGTCGGGACAGAAAGCGCTGGCCTGGGATCTGATTCAGCATCTCACGCTTGATAAGTCCCAGCAGCAAAATGCATTCGAACGTTTCAATGCCTTCCCGGCCTTGTTGGAGGCGCAATCGGGCGCCTATTTCGAGCAGCCAGTGGCTTTCCTGGGTGGTCAAAAGGCTCGCGTGCAGTGGCGCGAAACCGCCCAGAAAATTGCTGCTACCCGTGTCTTCCGTAATGACCCGATTGCAGAGGAAATCGTCAACGCTGAGCTCGATCTCGTGCTAACCAAGGGTAAATCCATCGATAGCGCGATTGCAGATGCACACCGGTTGATCCAGCGGAGAGCGCAAAGATGAGCCAGGGGCCTGGCGGACAGGCCTGGGCGCCTTACCTGATGGTGGCGCCCTTTGTGGTGTTGTTTCTGGTATTCGGACTGTTCCCGATCATTTTCTCCTTCGTGCTGATGTTCCACTCCTGGGATCCGGTTCAGGGGGTGAGCTCCATGAAGGCTGTCGGGCTGGAAAACCTGTCGTTCGCCTTGGATGACCCTCTGGTCTGGACGTCCCTGGAAAACACTTTGTGGTTGGCGCTGGCCTCCGGTCTGCCGCAACATCTGGTGGCCATACCCCTGGCTTATCTGATCAACGAAAAGCTGGGCGCCTGGCGCAATGCGGCCATGGGGGTTTACTTCCTGCCCTACATCACCTCCACGGTGGCCATTGCCATCATGTTTGGCACCCTGTTTTCAACCGACTACGGGGCTGTCAATGCCATGCTGGGGGCATTGGCTCAAATACCCGGACTGACGCAGTGGCTCCCGGCTCAGAACATTGATTGGATGGGTCAACCTGAAACCATCAAGCCGGTTGTAGCCCTGGTGGTTTTTTGGCGCTACGTAGGCTTCAACACCATCTTGTATGTAGCGGCGATGCAGAGCATTCCCCGCGACTTGTACGAGGCTGCACGGCTCGATGGTGCCAGCGGGTGGCGGGTTTTTTGGCACATCACGTTGCCGCAGCTCAAACCCATGATGTATTTCGGCGTCACCCTGACGGTCATTGGCGGCCTGCAGCTCTTTGAAGAGCCGTTCATCCTGACCGGAGGCAAGGGTGGGATCGAATACGCTGGCATGACCACAGCCATGTACATGTATCGGACCGCCTTCGAATTTGGCGACTTCGGTCTGGCCAGTGCCATTTCTTGGCTCTTGTTTGCTGTGATCGTGGTGCTGACGGTTCTGACCAATCGGGCCTTCAAGGTCAAGGGCCAATAGATCATGAGCCACGATCGTGACAGCAGCGCTGCGCTTGGACCGGTGGGTTGGGTGTTTCTGGTCCTGGGTGGGCTGGCCATGCTAGCGCCGTTCTACGCCATGTTCGTTTTCTCGACGCACCTCAGATCCGACATTTTCAGCGTACCGCCGCCGCTTTGGTTTGGCGATCACTTCCTAGACAACCTCAAGATTCTTATGGCCAAGATTCCTTTTTGGCGCAATCTGGGTTGGTCTGTGTATGTCGGCCTGCTTAGCACCGGCCTGACCTTGTTGTTTTGCTCCATGGCCGGCTTTGCTTTCGCTGCCTACGACTTCCGGCTCAAGAAGGCGCTGTTTGGACTGGTGATGGCCACGATGCTGATTCCTTCGTTCCTGGGGATGATCCCAAGTTTCATGATCATGGATCTGCTGGGATGGATTGATCAGCCACGCGCCCTGTACATTCCCGCGGCCGCCCCGGCGATGGGAATTTTCTTGATGCGCCAATACATCGAATCGGCCATTCCCCGAGATCTTCTGGAGGCGGCGCGCATGGACGGTTGCGGCGAATTCGGAATTTACTGGCGTATCGTGGTGCCGCTGCTCGGACCTGCTTTCGGCACACTGGGTCTGATCACCTTTATCGCCTCTTGGAATAATTTCATGGGTCCCCTGGTTGTGATGCGCTCGGTGGAGATGTACACCTTTCCTCTGGCGCTGCGCAGTGTGCAAAGCCCAGTCGATACCGAATGGGGAGCGCTGATGGCTGGATCCGTTGTCGCGGTGCTGCCGCTTCTGGTGATCTTTATTTTTTCTTCCAGACGACTTATTGCTGGCTTGACCGCAGGCGCCGTCAAGAGTTGAACCGATATGTTGATGCAAGCCAACCCTCAGCCTATGCCTTCTAAGGCTCAATTTCCCGCCCACTTCATCTGGGGTGTGGCTACGTCGTCCTACCAGATCGAAGGGGCTCATGACAAAGACGGCCGGGGCGCCTCAATCTGGGATGTCTTTTGCAAGCAAAAGGGCACGATCGCCGACGGCAGCAGTGGCGCAGTAGCTTGTGACCACTACCACCGCCTGGATGAAGATTTGGATTTGATTGCCAGCCTTGGCGTAAGAGCCTATCGTTTTTCGATCAGTTGGCCCCGGGTGCAACCGGCGGGGCAGGGGGCCTGGAATGAGCAGGGATTTGCCTTCTACCAGAGGTTGCTCGAAGGTCTGAGCGCCCGCGGCATACAGGCGCACCTGACGCTCAACCACTGGGATTTACCGCAAGCCCTGCAGGAGCAGGGCGGCTGGCTGGATCGACGCGTCTGCGATCTCTTTGTTCGCTACGCCCTTGAAGTCGGACGTCGCTTTGGCGCTCACTGCGCCAGTATCTGTACTCACAATGAACCCTGGGTGATTGCCGTGCTCGGACACGAACTCGGAGTGTTTGCGCCAGGCCTCAAATCCCGCGCCACTGCCATGCAGGTGGCGCATCATTTGCTGCTCAGTCACGGTCTGGCCGTTCGCGCGCTACGAGACAGCGGGCTGAGTACCGAGATGGGCATTGTCCTGAACCTGTCGCCGATCTATCCAGCATCGGACAGCCCGGAAGATATTCGTAAAGCCCGTACCGATGATGGCCTGATTGCGCGTTGGTATCTCGACGCTCTGGTGCACGGCAATTACCCGAGTGACATCCTTGAGCATCTGGGTGCCGATGTGCCGAGCTTCAGCGATGCAGACATGCGCGCCATTGCACAGCCGCTGGACTATTTGGGGGTGAACTACTACACCCGCAACTTTTCATCGAGCGGCAACCCATGGGACGTCAGCAGCACGGGCAATGAGGTCACCGATATGGGATGGGAGGTCTACCCCCAGGGGTTGACCGAACTGCTGTGTCGGCTTCATCGTGACTACGCCATCCCTCGGCTTAGAGTCACTGAAAACGGCGCGGCCTTCAAGGATCATATGGTCGACGGCCGGATCGACGATGACCGTCGAGAGGCCTACCTGATCCAGCACATCCTGGCGACTCGACGAGCTCTGGATGCCGGGGTACCGGTTGATGCCTACTTCGCCTGGAGCTTGATGGACAATTTTGAGTGGGCCAGCGGTTACGAAAAGCGTTTTGGTCTGGTGCATGTGGATTATCAGACGCTTAAACGCACGCCCAAGCGCAGCGCCTTGTGGTATCAACAGTTCCTCAGGGCTTGAGCTATGGCGCGCATTGAACTGTCAAAGGTATCGAAGTCTTATGGCTCTCAAGAGGTGATCGCCAACCTGGATCTGACGGTCGAGGAGGGTGAATTCATGGTCTTCGTGGGGCCGTCGGGCTGCGGAAAATCCACGCTGCTGCGAATGCTTGCGGGCCTAGAACCCATTTCCTCAGGCAGTGTGCTCTTCGATGGTCAGAGGGTCAATGAGGTTGAGGCCGCCCAGCGCGGGGCGGCCATGGTGTTCCAGAACTACGCCTTGTATCCGCACATGACCGTTGCGGAAAACATGGGATTTTCCTTGCGCATGTCCGGGCGTAGCAAAGCCGAGCGACAGGCCTTGGTGGCGCAGACAGCCGAAAAGCTGCAGTTGACGGAACTGCTCGAGCGCTACCCCAAACAGCTCTCGGGAGGACAGAGACAGCGGGTCGCCATTGGGCGAGCCATTGTTCGCCGGCCCCGCGTATTCTTATTTGATGAGCCCCTCTCCAACCTCGACGCTTCGCTGCGTGTTCAGATGCGTATCGAACTTGCACGCTTGCATGCCGAGTTGGGTACCACCATGATTTATGTGACCCACGATCAGACAGAAGCCATGACGCTGGGGTCACGGATCGCCGTCTTCAACAAAGGGCGAATCGAACAGGTGGGCGCGCCAATGGCTTTGTACGAATCCCCCAGCAATGCTTTTGTCGCCGAATTTCTGGGCACACCCAAAATCAATCTGTTGACCTACTCTTACGATGCCGCCCAACAGTCGCTGGTTCTGGGGCCTGCTTCGTATCTGCCACTGACTGAGGTCGGATTACAGGCCGATAGGCTCTCCCGGGGCGAGCGATTGGGCATTCGGCCCGAAGGTGTTTCCATCGAAGCGGTGGGGCCTGGGGTGACCGCTCAAGTGGAGTTCACCGAGCGACTGGGCGATTCGATGAATGTTTATCTGCGTTTGGCCAACCAGGGTCAGCCTGTGGTGGCCAAGTTGACACAGGCCACGGCACCCTTACAGATCGGGCAATCGGTCCAGCTTCGTTTTGACTCTGCCCGCCTGCTGGTTTTTGGTGCCGATGGCACGGTTATCAGCCACTAAAAGGCACTGTGCTGACAGGTTCGGATCAGACTCGGGCCACCCGCGTTGACTCGCGGGCCACCAGCTTGGCCGATACAGTTACCGCATCTGGTGCCTCCCTGCTGAGCAGGCGAATCATGGCGTTTGCCGCCAGAACACCGATCTCGTAGACCGACTGCCGAACGGTGGTCAGCGGGGGAATGGTGAAAGCCGAATGAGGTAGATCGTCAAAACCCACCAGCGAGATGTCTTCGGGCACCCGAAAACCGGCATTGCTGAGAGCCAGACGCGCTCCGTAAGCCATCTGATCATTCGCAGCAATGACCGCAGAAAATATTTTTCCGCTTTGCAGCAGCCGATTCATGGCTTTGAAGCCCCCGGACTCCTGAAAATCGCCTTCCGCCAAAAGAGCCGGATCAAAGGGCAGCTTTCGCTCACCAAGCTCCGTCTTGAAGCCATCGAGACGCTTCTTCGCATCGCTGTGGTCCAAGGGGCCCGAGATGTAGGCGATATTCCTGTGTCCCAGGCTGATCAGGTGCCGCGTGGCAATACGAGAGCCCTCGAAGTTATCGATGTCGATACTGAAGAGCTGTGGCCCGCGCACGCTGCGCCCCATCACCACGATGGGCAATTCTTCCGACATCTCCACCAGCGCCTGGTCAGGCAGTCGACCTGAAAGGACGATCAGACCGTCGACCTTGCGCTCCTGCAGCAAGGACAGACGCTCAGCCTCTTCCACTTCATTCCAACGCCCGCTGGCAAACAGCGGAACGTACTGGTGTTCGCGCAAGACATCCTCGATTCCTCGCAAAGCCTCGCCATAGTACGGACTGTCGATGAACTGGGTCAGCACCCCCACGCTCATGGTGCGGCCGCCGGCCAGGCTGCGCGCAGCCGGATCAGGCCGGAACTGCAACATGTCGATGGCATCGTTGACCGCTGCCATTTTGGCGGCACTGACCCTCGCGGTTCCGTTGAGGATGCGAGAGACCGTGCTGGGTGAGACGCCCGCGAGTTCGGCCACCATGCCCAAGGTGGCTTTTCGTCCCGCAAGGGGCGGGCGGATCTTCTGATCGGTGACCGGCGTATCCATGATTTCTAGAGCCGCTTCAGCGCGACGCGGTGCTCGGGGAAGTGGGCGGGCTGATCCGGCTCAGCTGGCGGGGAGGAACGGTCATCTGAAATCCGTCGGAGAATTTGACATCCAGAGCTTGATCGCCAAAATTGTAAGCAACATAAGTTTTCCGTCCGTCAGAGGACCTGCGAAAAACCGTATGGTTCATGGTGTTGGCCCAAACGCTGGTGTCTGGTGCGCCCATGTCTGCCAGCGCATGCAGCCAGAAGTAAGTGTGTGATTTGGTTTCTCCCAGTTCAACGGAGCCACGCGGATTCCATTGCGTCAGGGCCTTGTCCGGGTTTTTGACCGCCAGTACCGATGCAAAGACGTCCTGCCAGATATCTCTGGGCGTGCCGTCGGACTGACCTGACTTGTCATACGCTTGGCGCTCCTGAACCGCCTGCGTATCCAGCGCTTCCACCCAGGCGGTAGGCAGTTGGGCCAGATAGGTCGATGCTGGCGTAATCGGCAAGAGATTAATGCCCAGAATCTGTCGCGGCTCCTCGGTCCACCAGGTGCTGTAGCCATAGCCTCCACCAAAAACCATGCTGGCCAGGGGCTTGCGGTAGTCAGGGTGAAAAATGTTGCCGCCCGCGTTAAACCAGTAGTGCAGGACCGACGAGACCTCGGTGGCATAAAGGTACACGCCCAGAGCCTTGAGGGCAGGTTGCCGAGTGACCTCGCCCCACAAAGCAACTGCGGCCCAGGCATGAATCGCCTCGGACGATGATTCCTGGTCATTGCCCAGGCCAAAAAACTCGCTATTTCCGCGAGCCCACGAGTGGCCTTCATACACATCAAAGTTACGCAGGAAGGGAAAGTCCACCCGCTTTCTCTGCGTCGTTGCGATATCGCGCACCAAGAGATTGACCATGCCTCCCCATTGAGAGCCCGAGGCCCAGTTCGGATCGCGTCGAGCCACCTGGGCAGCCGCCATGATCCAGTAACCGTAGTGGAAATGGTGATCGTTCATGGCGGAGACGCTGAAGTACTCCTCCGGATAGCCAAGAACAGTTCCTATGCCTGCATCGTGCGCGAAGTAACTCAGGCCCTTGCCCGAAAACCAGGTTTCCATTCGCTGCTTGAGAATTTTTTCCAACTCAGCCGCAGTAGCCGCATCGCCTTGCTGTTCAGCAATATTCATCAGTTGGGCCACAGCCCCGAGGGCCTTTCCGGTCCAATAAGTGCCATTGCCCATTTTTCCGAACAGACTGTTGGCGCGTCTGCGGTCTCCGACCAACAATTCAGTCAATTGAGCCGAGGAGGGGTCAGCCAGTTTGGGCCACAAAGGCATCAGCCCATTGAAGCGCAACTCGGTCTCGAATTCATGAGAGGCTGCAACAGTGATCGGTCCGCGAACCGAGGGCAGGGTGCCAATAGGGGAAAGCTGCCCGGGCTTGAGCGCCTGCATATGGTGCGGATAGAGCCCGATCAAGGCTGGCGCCTGCGTGCCATCCATAGCGCGGGTTTGCGTCAGGTAGCGCGTCAACACACGACTGTTGGACTCGTCGTAGTTCCACTGCACCTCGGTGTTATCCACAAATGCAAAGGCCGACCGTGCGTAGATCGCGCGAGTGGCTTCGTCATCCTGAGTCAGCAGTCCTATTGAGAAATATCGGGCCTGCTGTGGCAGCTCCAGGTTGAGTTTGCCGGCCTCAGTCTTGATCTGCGATCCCGGAGGCGTGTAGATGGCATAAAGCCGGCCTCTTGACTGCAGGTAGTGAACTTGCTTGCCCGCCAGGGTTTCAGGCCCTCGCGATGCGGCCTGAACATGCGCATCCAGGGAAATTTCAGCGCCGCCTGAAGTTAGCTCGAAATAGGCCAGCGGACTTCCGTGCAGGATATGCGTGCGCAGATAGGCCTGATCCTGGCGCATCTCTACGGTGATATTCCAGTCCCCGGCATTTTGCAGACGCGCGTCGACAGGCTTGAAGCCTGTCGGAGAAATTCTTAAATCGGCCGCATGAGGAAAGACAACGGCATACTGACCGGTACTGCCTTGGGCCCAGTTTTTCAGCAGAGAGATCGGACCGCTTCGTGCTTGCGGCAAACCCATCTCCATGCCTTGGGCCGTGGCCTTGAAGGTCAGCGGATGCGCGTGCAGCACGTCCGACCACTGCCCGTACATGAGCGACGAATACCAGGTGTTGGTCGCCACGGCGCGCTTGAGCATGTCGCCGGACCGAAAGGGAGCGGGCTTGGGACGGACCGACTCGCCGGTCTTGGGTGCCAGCCAAATACCGCCCGCCCCAACCGGGGCGAGTTGGGGCTGGGGCTGCCCCTGAGCATGGGCCATCATCATGCAGACGCCAGCGAGCATTGCGGCCAGACTGTGCCGCCTGATCCATGGACTCGGCATGCTCAGAACACCCAGGTCAGACCCGCTGTGGCGCTGTGGCCGCTGCGCTTATAAAGCGGATTGGCTGCCAGAAAGTTGTTGTTGGGCATGCTCACCGGCGCCGGCCCAATCTTTGAGAAATGCGTGCTGCCCACTCCTGCCGTCACGGTCAAGCCTTTGTGAATTTCCGGCACCTTGCGGGCGATGCCAAGGTTCAGGTGAACGGCCGAATTGCTCTGGCCCCACTCGATGGGGTTTTTGGAAGACGCGCGGCCAAAGTACACCCCGCTGACCGTATAGGTGTAAGGGCCCTGATAGTGGCTCCAGCCCAGCATCGCATCGAAGGTGGCGGCCTTGTAGCCAAGGTAGGACTCGCTGGCTGGCCCGTAGTTGAAGCCGGGATCTAGGCCAAAAATGCATTTCGCTTCTGCGACGTTGTAGTTGCAAGAGGCGGCCGAGCCTGACCACTGGCTGCGCCGCAGTCCCCAGGTGTACATGTTTTGAGGGTTGGGCCAATGGTTGCCCTGCAGGATGACCACGCTTTGGCTGGGCTTGGCCGCCCTTCTGGGGGTTGCCGTGTCGTAGGCCAGAGTGTCCGGGTCGCCGATCCAGCCCACCAGCGGCGACTTGCCGAAAGCCGTCTGCTTGGCTCCGCTGGCCGACTGAACTACCATTTCGATCAGGTTTTTGCTGTTGGAGAACTGCAGAAACAGCTCGATTGCCTTGGGCGTGGTCGGGTTGGGGGAGAAGGCCGTGCCCGGCGCGGTGGACCGGTTGGGTGACCGGGTGGTGCGACTTTGATCCACCATGAAGGTACTTTTCTCATTCGTGGCCAATGTCACCTCGGCAGTCAGCTTGCCCGATCCATCTTCGCGCAGTGGCGAAGTCAGTCGCAAGGCAGTCGGGAAAATGCCGAAGCCCGCACCCGAGTCGGCCCAGGCGCCCGATTGCCCCACCGGAAAGCTAAAACCGTCTGATCGCGACCAGGAGCGCGAGAGCTGGGTGCCGAATTTCACGCTGCCCAGATCGGGCCGACCGATACCAACAAAGCGTTCGGTGTAGTCGAGCGCCAGAGGACTGCTGCCGTCCACGCGGTAGTCCACATCGGGCTGCTTGAATATCTTGGCCGCACCGTCGGACCGCCAGCGATAGGTGAGCTTTGCTTCCAGACTGACCGCGCCGGCGGTCTCGCGCGACCAACCGAGCGAGAGCTGCTGCATGCTCAGCTCCGAATTGCGCGGCCCCCGGGTCGTTTGGCTTTCGGCTGGCTTGGACAGCACGTTGCGGCTGTCAATGGAGTAGAGCGACTGATCGTTGGGAACCACATGCACCGGCGTGATCGCCCTCGTCCACTCGTGCTTTGTGAATCCGATGATTTCAAACTTACTGCCATCGGGCGTGTCAAAGGTGGCAGCAGTCAGATGCGCCGGCGCAGCCAGCAACAGGGCGAGCGTTAGAGGGGGCGTGGATTTCATGGATCGGTGCCAATCAGGAAGAAATATCAGGTGAGGTCGAGGGCCGCCGATTTCGTGAAAGCCCTTTCATGCCAGAGTGTCCTACGAGCAGGAGCCATCGTCAACTGTCGGCATGAGGGCCTCGCCTAGAGAAAACCCTCGACTCTTGCACCGCCCATATAGACCGATCTTCCGAGCAAGCGGGGGGCGTGCGCGGAGCCAGTGGGTGCTGAAGGACTTGTTCAACAAGGTTCAAACTGACAAGCATCTGCCAGGGGACAGGGGTTTCAGATCTTCTAGGGAAAACGCCAATAGAAGGATCAGATTTGGGCACTTATCGTGTCGTCTTTGAAATCGCTTTCAAGCAGCTTCGTCAATGCCCAGTGCCATTTTGACGAATCCGCATGTTGACGGACACACTGCCTCTATTCTTTTCAAGGACTCCCATGGCCCGGACCCAACAACTTCAATTGGACCTTCCTGTCGACCCTAAGGCAGCAACTGTTGTCAAGCAGGCGGTCGGCCCGGCCCTCAAGGCCAAGGCGTTGAATGTGCCGACCGATACGTTGAAAAAGGGCGTTGATGTTAAGGGCGCGGGCCGCAAGAGGGGTGAGGAGTCTGACCTTGAGCAGAGCCGTCTTGCCGAGGACCCAGGCAGCGATGTCCTGGATGCGGTGATCTCGCGCGAAGAGGGCGTGCAGTGGGCACAAGCCGGCGGATCCCTGCCGAGCCTGGACGATGCTGTGGGTTCCATCGCCGATCAGCCCTTGCAACTGGCGCAGCTTGAATTGCCGACCTTGCCGACGCCCTCGGGTTCAGCGGGTGCCGCCTCCTCAGGAGCGGCCTCCAGCGCAGCTGCGGGCGGCTTGGGCAGTTTGGGAGGCGTCTTTGGTGCCGCCGCTGGCCTGGGCATGGCCGCCGGTGGTGGCGGTGGGGGCAAGTCGGCAGGATCGTCCACGCCGGTGGTGCAGATCGGGCCCACGACGGCTGCGCCAGTACCCACCGTGCCGTCGGGTGCCGTGATCTCGCTATTTAGTGACAGCTACACCAATGTGCCGGTCAAGAATTGGAACCCCGGTTGGGATTGGCAAACCGGCGATCTTTCCGATGGTCCGGCCATCAATGGCAACGGAATCAAGCGGGTCACTCAGTTAGGCTCCCTGCTGGAGTCAAGCTATCAGCCGGTTGAAATTGCCACGCTCAATGCCAATCAGGTCCCAGTCTCTGGCGTTTTGGACGTCTCGGGAAAGGGCTATCTGCACATTGACATCTGGCTTGAGCAGGCCGGATCCGTGACGCTCAACCTGGTCTCCAAGGACGGTGCTGCAGCTGAACAGGAAGACGGCGTCAGTCTCTCCGGCGTGGCTGGGTGGAACAGCTTTGACATCAATCTGGCGCAGTTTGATGGCGTCGATCTGGAAAAAATCATCCGACTGCTTTTCCGCAGCGGAGGCGCTGTCGGCACCGTTACCGACTTCTACTTTGACAATCTGTACTTTGCCGGTACTTATGAGGCTGCCCTTCAGGGGCGGTTGGTCAACGGCTACATTGAAAAGGCTGAAGTCTTTCAGGATTTTGATGGAGACGGTGTACTCGACAACGACCGCGATGCTTTCCTCGAGCCCGGCGAAGAGCCGTACGCACTGACTGATGCCTTCGGCCGCTTCAACCTGGTCGGGGCGGTGGCCGGAGGGGGCTCACTGATCGCTCAACCTACTGCTGACACCGTCGATAAATCAACCGGCCTGGAGGTCACGAACGTTTTCAAGGCGCCTGAGGGCGCGACTGTGATTTCCCCAATGTCAACCTTGCTCGAGGCTGGCAGCAAGACCGGCCTGACCGAGGCACAGCTCAAGACGGCTTTTGGTATCGATGCCAGCGTGGACCTGCTCGATTTCAACCCGGT
>CAYPSU010000022.1:26974-28031 GCA_964413475.1 uncultured Polaromonas sp.
ATGGCCAAGGTCGAGAAAGTGGCGCAGTCGACCCTTTCTGATTTGGTCAAGACGGTCGCTCAGACGCCCTCCAGCGTGAGCAATTTGACCAACCTTGATTTGGCCGATGCGGTGAGTAAGGCCAAGGTCACCGTGCAAACCTTCAAGACACTGGGGTTTGAGGCCTCGGAGGGCATCACTTTGTCGGCCTTCAATGGGGCGACAGCGACGGTGCAAGTTTCGTCAGGAAATACGGTGGTCAAGGTGATCAAGCCCGCTGGCGCTGCCGATCAGTTCAACGCCTCGGGACTGACCGTCTCGACCGGAACCGAGACGGTGGGGACCGCCACCTTGAATACGCTGCCGGCCTTGGACCTGATATCCGAGCCCAAATTGGGCATGTGGGTCAACTCGGCCAGAGCGGGGACCACCGTGACCCTCGAGGTTGGAGATTCGGCTCGCGGCGGCTGGCCTAATGACGGGAATTTTGTAGCTGCTCGTGGGGTCACCACCAAAGCAGGCTGGGACTATGTGAGCTTTGATTTTTCAAAGCCTATCGAGCGTTATGTTGAAGAGGGCGAGGGTGGTGCCCAGCTCAAAACCACCACTCTCAAAGGCGGTGTCACCTATGACATGCTCAACGTCTTTTTTGATCTGGGCCAGTCCAAGAGTGCGGATCAGACTTATTACTTTGACAAGCTGGGCTACTTCACGTCCACCCCAGGCGATGCGCCTGCGGCTATTGCGATTGAGATGGCCCCTGCCATTCCAACCGGTTACACCTTGGCTTGGAGCGATGAGTTTGGTGGCGATCTGGCCAGTGTGACCGGTGCGAGCAAGACGGCGGTTGACTCGTCTAAATGGGGCAGAGACCTGGGTGCTGGGGGCTGGGGTAATGGCGAGTCCCAGGAGTACACCAACTCGATCAATAACGCCTATTTGCAGAACGGGGCGCTGTACATTGCCGCTGACAAGACTGGCAGCAGCATCACCTCTGCACGACTGAAGTCGGTCCCGGACGTCGGCCCCAATGCCTATGTGGAAGTGCGAGCCAAGTTGCCGGTGGGTCAGGGCGCCT
>CAYPSU010000023.1:0-26869 GCA_964413475.1 uncultured Polaromonas sp.
CGGGTGTATCACCTGGTCTTCAGCGAGGAGGGGGCTGCAGCGCCGCGATCATGAGCACGCTGATCACGGGTGCCGGTTTGATCGGCTGCCAGACTGCGGCGCTATTGCTTGCACGGGGAGAGCGGGTGGTGCTGCTGGACAAGTCACCGCCATCGACCTTCATGGCCTGCGTGGTGCCGACGGGGGCGGTGCAGATTGAAGCTGGCGACATCACGGACCGCGCCGGACTGACCGACCTCTTCAAGCGCCATGATGTGACCCAGGTGGTACACACCGCCGCCGCACTGAGCACGGCCATTCGGGGCGAGCCGACACTGGCGGCTGATGTCAACCTTATCGGTACCGTCAATGTGTTGGAGGCTGCACGAGAGTTCAAGCTCAGGCGTATCGTCTGCGCCTCCTCGACCACGGTGTACTACCCCATCTTCCACCGCCCCCACAGCCAGCCCATCGGTGAAGACTTCGCCTTCCACAGCGTCAGCGAGCGACCCGGCAGTCTTTATGCCGCCAGCAAGCTCGCCGGTGAGTTTTTCGCCCAGCACTATGCACAATCGTTTGGCCTGAGCGTGGCCATTCTGCGCTACAGCGCGGTGCTGGGGCTGTGGGCCGGGCCCAACCATTCGGTACCGGGCCGGCTGATGGCCCAGTTGCTGGGCCAGGGCGCCTGCGATGGGCGGGTCCATGTCAGCGATCCCCTCCTGATGTGGAGCGGCGGCGAAGACTTTATCGATGCCCACGAGGTGGCGCGGGCCAATGTGGCCGCTCTCGATGCCGCCACGCTCCCCTCATCGGTCTACACCATCGCCAGCGGCCGCATGGCCCGCTTTGCGGACTTCATCGAGGCCGCCCGCCAGGTCAGCCCGGGGCTGCGCATCAGCCACGCCCCCCTGCCTGCCACCGGATTTGCCGGGTTTGCTCACCCGCGCGAAGTGGCTTTCGATGTCAGCCGCGCCCGCGAGGACCTGGGCTTTGAAGCCCAGCACGATCTGGTGGGCTCGCTTCGGGCGGCGCAGCGGTGGGTGAAGGTCTGAGGCGCAGTGCGGCTGCGGCCTCAGGTTGCCGATAGCAGCGCCAGGCTCGCCCGCACCCGCTGCGCAGACACATCCACCAGACAACGCGTGTGCCCCAGCGGACATTCGCGCTCAAAGCAGGGCGCGCAATCGAGCGGGGGCTGGTAGCTCGGATCGCGCTTGAGCCAGATCACCTGCGCACGATCGCTCAGGGGTGGGGTGTGGTCGGGGCTGGAAGATCCAAACACCGCCACCTGCGGCACGCCCAGACCGGCGGCCACATGCATCAGGCCCGAGTCGTTGCTCACGACGGCGCGGGCCGTGGCGATCAGGCCGATGGCCTCCAGCAGCGAGGTCTGGCCAGCCAGATTGCGCACCTGCGGCGAGGCCGCCTCGGCGACGATCTCCTCGCACAAGGCCTGCTCCTTGCCCGAACCGAGCAGCAGCACTGTCGCATCAAGTGAGGCGGCCAAGGCCGCGAAATGCCGCGCCGGCCAGCGCTTGGCCGGACCGTACTCGGCACCCGGAGCCAACACCACATGAGCGCCCGCCAGCAGATTGAGCCGTGCCAGCGTTCGCGCCCGCTCGGCCTCGGGCCAGTGCAACTGCGGCCGGTCTTGCTCGAACCCGGACTCGCCGCTCAAAGCCGAATACAGGGCCACCATGGAAGCGCGCTTGCCCTTGGGCGGATTCTTCAGACGGTGGGTGAGCAGACCCACCCGCGCCTCGCCCAAATAACCCACGCGCCTGGGTATGCCAGCCCATAACGGAACCAGCGCGCTCTTGAGCGAATTGGGCAGCACATAGGCGGTGTCAAATCGGCCCTGGAGCTCTCGCGCCAGTTGGCGCCTCGCCCGCCATTGCAGGCCCCCATGGGCAAAAGGCAGCTCCAAAATCTGCGATACCTGCGGCATCGCACGGTAGACCGGCGCCACCCAGGGCAGGGCGGCGACGGTGAGGCGCTCACCTCGCGCATTCAATCGGCGCAGCAGCGGCTCGGTCATGACCGCATCACCGATCCATTGCGGGGCGATGACCAGCGAGGCGCTCATGACCTTGCAGCGACTCTCGAACCGCCGCAGCCGGCGGTCCGCTCAATGCCCAGCGTGGAAATGCTCGCCGTCCTTGAGTTGGTAGACGGTGCCGCAATAAGGACAACGGGCCGAGCCGGTCTCGGCCACATTCAGGTAGACCCGCGGATGCCCACTCCACAGCGCCATGGCAGGATTAGGACAGAACACGCCGCCCTGGGCATTGAGGTCGCTGGCCAGCAATTGAACCGACCGTCCTTGTTCCTTGGTTTGCATGGGGATGCCTCTGCCTTGTGGTGAGTCTGCGGCGATGCTCAGACCGGGCTCAGCCAGGCCGCGTACTTGGGATTGCGACCGCCAACGATGTCAAAGAAGGCCGTCTGGATTTTCTCGGTGATCGGCCCACGGCTGCCGGCGCCGATCTGCACCCGGTCGAGCTCGCGAATGGGCGTGACCTCGGCCGCGGTGCCCGTGAAGAAGGCCTCGTCGCAGATGTAGATCTCATCGCGGGTGATGCGCTTTTGCACCAGTTCGATGCCCAAGTCTTTGCAGATGTGGAAGATGGTGTTGCGGGTGATGCCGTTGAGCGCACCGGCCGAAAGATCGGGGGTGTAGACCACCCCATCCTTGATGACGAAGATGTTCTCGCCCGCGCCTTCGCTGACGAAGCCCGAAGCATCGAGCAGCAGGGCTTCGTCGTAGCCCTCATCGAGAGCCTCCATATTGGCCAGAATGGAATTGGTGTAGTTGCTCACCGCCTTGGCCTGGGTCATGGTGATGTTGACATGGTGACGGGTGTAGCTGGAGGTCTTGACGCGAATGCCGCGCTTGAGCCCCTCCTCGCCGAGATAAGCACCCCAGGCCCAGGCCGCCACCATGATGTGGATTTTGTTGCCCTTGGGCGAGACGCCGAGCTTTTGCGAGCCGATCCAGGTCAGCGGCCGCAGATAGCAGCTCTCGAGCTTGTTTTCACGCACCACATCGATTTGCGCCTGCATCACCTGCTCGAGGCTGAAGGGAATGTTCATGCGCAAAATCTTGGCACTGTTGAACAAACGCTGCGTGTGTTCCTTCAGGCGGTAGATGGCCGTGCCCTGGGAGGTCTTGTAAGCCCGCACGCCCTCGAAAGCGCCACAGCCGTAGTGCAGGGTGTGTGAAAGCACATGAATCTTGGCATCGCGCCAATCGACCATCTGGCCATCCATCCAGATTTTGCCGTCGCGGTCGTCCATGGAGGCGGGAAGGGTAGCCATGAGTGAAGTCCTTTTTCAGCAGTCGAACCGATGGGTTTGCGGCGCAGGTACAGGGTCGCCGGCGAATCGGGCATTTTAGGGGGCGCAGGCGCTTGCCCGTCGGCCTGCCGGGAGCGCCTGACGGGCACGGGCAGACGTCCAGAACACAACGCTGGCCGGAGCGCCTTCAAAGGGCGCGCCGGCTCAAGTCCTCGATCTGCGCCGGCGAGTAGCCCAACTCAGCCAAGATCGCATCATTGTGCTCACCCAATTGCGGCGGAGACAGCCGAACCCCAGGCCTGTACCCGCCCAGTGTGATCGGCAGCAAAGCCGTCAGCGTATCGCGGCCGTCGGGCAGCTGCATGGGCGCCAGGCCCCCAGTGGCCAGGAGGTGCGGATCCTGCAGCAAATCTTGCGGCCGCGTGATCGGCGCGAAAGGCAGGCCGTGGGCCTCAAAAAGGCGGGCCAGCTCAGCCGCTGAAAAACCGGCCAGGCGCTCGCGCAGCAGCGGGATCAACCACTCACGCTGTCGAACCCGGTCGTTATTGGTGGCCAGGCGCACATCGGCCTGCAGGTCGGCAAAGTCAAACGCCTCGCAAAAAATTTTCCAGGCGGTGTCGGTGACCACCGCCAGAAAGATCTGTTCCTCGTCCCGCACCTTGAACACATCGTAGATGCCCCAGGCCGAGATACGGGCCGGCATGGGGGCGGCCGGCTGACCGGTCACCGCGTACTGCATGATGTGCTGCGCCACCAGCAGCACATTGTTCTCAAAGAGGGCGCTCTGCACCTCCTGGCCCACCCCGGTCCGCTCGCGTGCAGCCAGGGCCGCCATGGCACCCATGGCGCCAAACATGCCGCCCATGATGTCATTGATGCTGGTGCCGGCGCGCAGCGGATCGCCCGGCCGGCCGGTCATGTAGGCCAGGCCTCCCATCATCTGCACCACTTCGTCCAGGGCCGTGCGTTTTTCGTAGGGACCGGGCAAGAAACCCTTGAGGCTGACATAAATCAGCCGCGGATTGAGCCGCTTCAAGCGCGCGTAGTCCAGGCCCAAGGTGTCCATGGTGCCGGGCTTGAAGTTTTCAATCAGGATGTCAGCGCCGGTGACCAGACGCAGCACCGCCTCGAGGCCGGCCTGGCTTTGCAGATCAAGCGCCAGGCTTTTCTTGTTGCGGTTGAACATCGCAAAAAAGCCAGCCCCGGAACCCAGCAGGTAACGGGTGGCATCGCCCTGCCGCCCCTGGCCGACCGACTCGACTTTGATCACCTCGGCGCCCAGATCGGCCAGCATCATGCCGCAGGTCGGCCCCATCACCATATGGGTGAATTCAAGCACCCGGATTCCAGCGTAGGGCCGCGCAGCTTCGCTCATACAGGGACGGTATCGGACTTTGCCGCGTCCGTCGCTGGCTCGCTGGCCCGCTCGGGTGGTGGCCTGTGCATGATGTGACTGCGCAAGCGGCCCTCCACAAAGGTGCACTCCACCCAGGACTGGCTCGGGTCGGTCCAGCGAAAGACTTCGGGCTGTGCATCGCGTTCGGTTTGCAACTGCCCGAGCGAGCGGGTCATGGCAATGACATGCATCAGGGTCATGCCCGGCTTGAGCTTGGCGTTAAGCATGACCGCGCTGTCGAGGTAGCCCATCGGGCGCTGCGCCGCGCGCCGCAGAATGTGCATCAGACGGGTGAAATGCAGCAGCACCCACATCACCAACATGCCACCGGCGGTGGCCACCCCCATCCAGCCGTAATAGCGATAGCCCAGAATCAGCGCGGTCAGGGCCAGAGCCGGGATCAAAATGCGTTGCAAACTCATGCGGCGATTGTCGCAGCGCAGCCGGGCCCAAGAACCGGTTTGCAATCGGCCCCCCGCCAGCGGGTATCCTCTGAGGGCAGGTCCGCCATGAGCAACGCCCGACTCCAGCAAGCAAACACCCTGATTTTGGCAACCCTGGCAGCGGGCTGGGCCCTGTACTGGCTGGGGCAAGAGGGCCAGCGGGTCCAGGCCTGCTGGGCGGGGCTGGCCCTGCTGCCGCACGCTCCCTTCCTGGCCCTGGAGATGATCTGGGCGGGCTTGCTGGCCCGGCAGAGCTCGGCGCGGCTGGAAAAGGGTGGACTCCTGTCCGCCGTCGAACCCCTCCCCGGTTTGCGGCAGTGGGTCTACGCCTGGGCCCGCGAGACGGCCGAAGGGATTCGGGTGTTTGGCTGGCAACAGCCCTGGGCCCACCGTTGGCAGGCCGATCATCTGCCACGGGAAGGCCGGCGCGGCGTGTTGCTGGTGCATGGTTATCTGTGTAACCGTGGCTTCTGGAATCCCTGGATGCGTCGCCTGCGCGCCGCGGGTATACCTTTTGTCGCCGTTTCCCTGGGGCCGCCGCGAGCCGGCCTCGATGAACAGATGCAGGGCCTCGATGCAGCCTGGCAGCGCCTGAAGACGAGCACCGGTGTGACGCCCCTGATGGTGGGGCACAGCATGGGCGGCCTGCTGATCCGGCGCTGGCTGTCCAAGCAGCCAGAAGCATTTGCCCTGCAACAGGAGGTCATCACCCTGGGATCGCCCCATCACGGCACAGCACTGGCGAGCCTGGGGATGTCAGAAGCGGCGCGGCAGATGCGCTTGCAAAGTCCGCTGCTGCAAGAGCTCATGCGCTGCGAAACCGAAAGTCGCCTGCAGAGATTTACCTGCTACTGGAGTGTCTGCGACAACGTGGTGTTCCCGGCCAGCCATGCAACGCTGCTTGGCGCGCGCAATGTTCATGTGCCGGCCAGAGCGCACATCGAGCTGAGAAGGGCCCCCCTGGTTCTCGACGATGTATGGGCCCGGCTCGGCCTCCAAGGCGATCCGGACTCAAGCGCCCAACGGCTCTAGGCAGCCGAGGGCGCCGGCCGGGCAAAAACCCGCGTGCCCGCGACCACGCCGGCCACCAGCAAGGCGATGCCGAGCCACGTCCAAAACTCGGGCAGTCGGCCTCGATAGAGGAAACCGTAGCTCAATGCAGCCAGCGTCTCGAAGACGATGAGTTGACCGGCCAAGGAAGTGGGCAAGAGTAGGCTGGCCCGGTTCCAGCACAGGGTGCCCAGCCAGGAGGCGAGCAAGCCGATGGCCAGCATCAGGCCGGCATAGGTCCAGGGCCGCGGGCCCCAGGGCATCTCGCTGGCCCAGGCGCCGCTTATCGCCATGTAAACCCCCATGCCGATGACCGCCAGCGGCAAGGTGGCGATACCCTGGGCGGTGGCCCAGGTGCCCGAACCCACCTCTGGATTGCGCCGGACCCAAGCTGCATTGCGAATCGGGTACCAGGTCCAGCACGCGAGAGCGGCCAGGGCTAACAACAGGCCGCCCAGCGTTTCGGGGAGGCTGCGTGCATCTTCACCCGTGTGCCGCATTTCGGAGGCATTCACACAGGCGATACCGGCGGCGATCAGCAGCAGCGGCCCCACCAGGGGCCGCCATGCGATCTCGCGCCGCGACAAATTGGCACAGATCGCAATCACCACCGGCAGGGTCCCGATGATCATGGTGGGCACCGGTAAGCCGGCGCTTTGAATCGCCCACGACAACGCCAGGTAGTAGAGCACGTTCCCCACCGCAGCCAGCTTCAGCGCCTCGATCCAATCGGCCTGGCTCAAACGCAAAAGCGCGGTCCGGTCGCGCCAGGCCAGGGGCAGGGCAATCAAACCGAAAGCCAGATATCGCCCGAAGGTCAGCAGAGCCGGCGAATAGTCGGGCAGCAAAACTGGCGCCACAAACACCAGCCCCCAGGCAAGGCCAGCGGCCAAAGCAAAGCCGATGCCGGCGGCCAGACGGGCCTGCGAAATCGAAGTCGTCATCAATCGGTATCTGACCCCAGGAGCGTCGTGTGCAAGGGCTGCTGCGCGCTCACATTGCGCGAACGACCTCAATCACCTGCTCGATGCGCTCGACCGGATGAAGGGTCAACCCCTCCAGGGCTTTCTTGGGCATATTGGCCTTGGGCACCACAGCCACCGAAAAGCCCAGCTTGGCCGCCTCTTTCAAGCGCTCCTGACCGCGCGGGGCAGGCCGCACCTCACCGGCCAGGCCCACCTCCCCGAACGCCAGAAAGCCCTTGGGCAGGGGCCGAGCACGCAGGCTCGAGGTGATGGCCAGCAGCACCGCCAGGTCGGCGGCGGGCTCGCCAATGCGCACGCCGCCCACCGCGTTGACAAACACATCCTGATCCATGCAGGCCACCCCCGCATGGCGGTGCAGCACCGGCAGCAGCCTGGCCGGGCGATCACGGTCCAGACCGACCGACAGGCGGCGCGGGCTGGGTCCACCGGAATCAACCAGTGCCTGGATCTCCACCAGCAGTGGCCGCGTGCCCTCCAGCGTCACCATGACGCAGCTGCCCGGCACCGGCACGGTGTGCTGTGACAGAAAGATGGCGCTGGGATTGCTCACCCCCTTCAAGCCCTTTTCGGTCATGGCAAAGACGCCGATCTCATTGACCGCGCCAAAGCGGTTCTTGATCGCGCGAACCAAGCGAAAGCTCGAATGGGTATCGCCCTCGAAGTACAGCACGGTATCGACCATGTGCTCAAGCACACGCGGGCCGGCGAGCGCCCCCTCCTTGGTGACATGGCCGACCAGCACAATGCTCACCCCTTCGCCCTTGGCCGCCCGCGTCAGATGGGCCGCACATTCGCGCACCTGGGCCACCGAGCCGGGCGCGCTGGTCAACTGGTTGGAATAAACCGTTTGTATCGAGTCGATCACCGCCACATCAGGCCGCTGGCTGTGCAGAGTGCTCAGCATGGTTTCAAGCTCGGTTTCAGCCAGCACCTGCACCTGCGAGCCCTCCAGCCCCAGACGCTGCGCCCGCAGCGCCACCTGGGCGCCGCTCTCCTCGCCGGTGATGTAGAGGGTTTTCTGGCCGCGCCGCTGCAGCGCGTCGAGCGCCTGTAGCAATAAAGTTGACTTGCCGACTCCCGGATCCCCGCCGATCAGCACCACGCCACCCTCGACCATACCGCCGCCGAGCACCCGGTCCAGTTCTTCGAGCCCGGTGGGCGTTCGCTCGAAATCGCTGGCCTCAATAAGAGCCAGCGTCATCAGGGGCGAGGCGGGGGCCAGCCCAGGCCGGGAACTGAAACGGTTCCGGCCGCCTCCGGCGGATTCAGCCACCGTCTCGACCAGACTGTTCCAGGCGCGGCAGTGGGGGCACTGGCCCAGCCACTTGGCGCTGGTGCCGCCGCACTGACTGCAATGAAAAACTGTTTTGGACACCGGCGGAGTGTAGGCGGGTCGCGTTAAGCACCAAGGACGCGAGCCGGGCGCGCAGGCTATCGGCCCCAAGCCAATGAATACAATAGTTTGCTTATGCGCACTTCTTTGATCAGCGCCGCCCTCGCCCTGTCCTTGTGGGCCTGCGGGGGCGGCGGCGATGGCAAGCCCCTGGACAGCAGCAGTGGCGCCACCCCGGCCCCGGAACCAGCACCGGCCCCAACCCCGACGCCGGCCACTACCGCCGGCCTCAGCGCCAAGGCCTTACCCGATCACAAGATCCGCTTGACGCTCTCGGGCGTGGGCAGCCAGGCCAGCCGGTACTGTATCCGTCAGGGCACCGTCCAGCCCTTGGCCGGTGACTCCTGCTTCACCGACAGCGACTCGACCTTGCTGGTGCAGGACAAGGCCCTTACCCCTTCAGACACCGAGCGAGTGATCTTCACCGCCTGGCTGCTCACTGGCAGCGTCGTCAGCCACCACGCCAGCGTGAGCGCACCGGGCAAGACCTGCAGCGCTGGCGCCTACAACGCCATAGCCTCATCGACTTTGCCTGCGGTATGCATCATCACCAGCTCGGGCGAGTCGGTGCTCTTGCTCGAGTCGGCCAAAGCGCCAATCACCGTGGCCAACTTCCTGCGCTATGTGAATCAGGGCTTTTACGACCAGACGGTGTTTCACCGGTTTTGGAGGGGCGACCTCAATTTTGTTCAAGGCGGGGGCTACACCTACGACGCCTCTCAGACCGGTGCCAACAAATATGTCGACAAGGTCAGCACCTTGCCGGCCATCGTGCTCGAGTCGCCTGTCAGCACCGGCCTAAGCAATACCGCCGGCACCATTGCGATGGCACGCACAAACGATCCGGACTCGGCCACATCCGGTTTTTTTGTCAACACGGACACTAACCGCGGCTTCGATAGCACGACCACCCGCAATGGCTACGCGGTGTTTGGCCATATCGTTTACGGTCAAAACAGTTGGACGACTTTGCTGAACTCGGCGGTGGCCAGCACAGGCGAAGTGACCAAGCCCAGCACCCCCGTGCAACATCTGCGCTGGGCCTATCAAATTCAATGAGGCCCAGGCCATGACTGCACCCACCTCCCCGGCCTCCAGCGCATTGCCAAACGCCGCTGCATCGACCGAGCGGCCTGAGTTGCCCGCCAGCAAGCGCAGCAAGCCCCTGACCCACCCAGCGCAGCCCAGCGCGCGCAAGGTGCTTGACACGGCCCCCCTGCCCTGGCCGCTCAAGCCGCGCCGGGCAGACGAGGACGAGCCGGCGGCCCAGGCGCAGGCCGGCGAGCCCAAGCCCCAGACCCATCTGGCCGACCCGATGGCCGTCGAGTCCGCACTGGGAGCCAGCGAGCCGGGCCTGCTGCTCGCGCAGGCCCCCAGTGACTCGGGCGCACCAGCGACGGTCCGCGACGCCACGCCCAACCCGGCTCCCAGTCCTGCAGCGGGTCCGGCGACCGTCCAGAGCAAACTGCTCACGCCGCTGACCCAGAACGCGTCCTGGGCGTCGGCCAGCTGGTTCGGCGCCGCGCCCACTGGCGCGGCCGGCACCGGCGCGCTTCTGGCCCTGGCGGCCTTGGCGGGAGGCGGCGGCGGCAGCAGCAGCTCCAGCAGCTCAGCCTCCAGCGTCCCAGCCGATACCCGCGCGCCGGTGCTGCAATCGGCCGAAATCAGCAACGTCGGCGGCACCCAGCTGGTGCTGACCTATGACGAAAATCTGAGCAGCACCCTGCCGGCAGCCAGCGCCTTTCAGGTGCTGGTCGACGGCAGCAGCACCAGCGTCCGCAGCGTGGCCCGTGGCAGCGACCTCAAGACGGTGGTGCTGACCCTAGGCACGGCCGTGACCAGCCCGAAGACGGTCAAGGTCAGTCTGGGCGACGGCAGCCAGGTCAGAGACAGCAGCGGCAATGTGGCGGCCACCTTCCGCGACCAGTCGGTCACGGTCACCGACAAGACCGCACCCACTTTGATCAGCCAGACGGCCATCACCAATGCCAGCAGCTCGGTGATCGTGCTGCGTTACTCGGAAGATCTGCGGGCCAGCGGCCGGCCTGAGGCCAGCCAGTTCCAGGTCAAGGTCGACGGTGTGGACCAAACCGTGACTGCGGTTGATGTGCTGGGCGACTCCGTCCGCTTGAGCCTGGGCACCAAGATCAACACCGCCAGCCCCATCGTCCGGCTCAGCTACGCCCAACCCACGGACTCCACCCGGGCGGTACAAGACGCGGTCGGCCATCGGGCCGCCGCCATCGATACGGCCGGCGGCATCACGGTCAGCCACAGCCTGGACAGCACCCCGCCGACCCTGTTGACCGCAGTCGATGTGGGCCGCCAACCCCGGCAAATTCGCTTGAACTTCTCCGAAGTGCTCGACGCCAGCTCCGTGCCCGCCGCCTCAAGCCTGGCGGTGGACCTGCTCAGCGTTGACGGCACGCGCAGCGTCGGCATCAGCGCCGTCAAGGTCAGCGGCGCCATGCTCGAGCTGACGCTGGCCGAAGCCGTCACCGACACAACGGCAGGCTTGCGGGTTCGTTATAGCCCGCCAGCAACTCAAGCCCTGCAAGACTGGGCCGGCAACGTGATTACGACCTTCGACCGCAGCGTGACTCGAGTCGAAGGGGTGCCGCCCACCCTGGTGTCCAGCCGATTTACCTCCAACACCCAGTTAGAGCTGACCTTTGACGAAACCCTGGGTAGCCTGGGGCCGGACAAGAGCGTCTGGAGCCTGAGCGCCAATGGCGGCGCGGTGCTCAAGCCCACCTCCAGCACCCTCTCAGGTCGGATCCTGACGCTGAACTTTGACACGGCCATCCAGACCGGCCAGCCCGCGACGCTCACCTATACCGCACCTGCCAATGACCCAACAGTGCTCAACCTGGCTTTGCAAGACAGCACCGGCAACGACAGCGCCACTTTTTCCCGCGCCCCTGACACCACCGCACCAACTCTGCTGACGGCCACCACCAACACCAGCGGCCTGCAGATCATCCTCAATTACAACGAAACCCTGCTCAGCGCCGACAGCAACGGCAACCCCGTGATTCCGGCCATCAGCACCAGCGCCTTCAAGGCGTTCAAGGGCAATGGCGCGGAGGTCACGATCAGCAGCGTCGAGATTTCTGGCACCCAGGTGCGGCTGAACTTGGCCAACGCCCTCTTGCCCAACGAAACCGCCAGCGTGTTTTATGTGGCGCCGACCTCTAACATCAGCGTGACCAACGCGGCCATTCAAGACAGCAGCGGCAATGACGCGGCCTCGCTCGGCAACCTGGGCACCGGTCAGGCCGTCACCAATGCCGCCTTGCCGGCCGTCACGCAGCTGCTGCTCGACTCCCATGCGGCGGCTCTGGACCGGGTGGTGATTTCTCTGAACGTGGCGGCAGCTGACCCCTTGCCTGCCGCCAGCGCCTTCACGGTCAAGGTTGGCAGCAGCACACAGGCCATCAGCAGCATCAGCCGCTCAGGGCAAGATTTGGTGCTGGAGTTGACCAGCCCCATCACCACGGCTGGATCCCTGCAGGTGAGCTATGCCCAGCCCGGCACCAACCCCCTTAAAGACGCCAACGGCAAGCTGATGTCCAGTTTCAGCAACCCGTCCTTTGGCCAGATCATCACCGGCACCGCCGGTGCCGATACCCTGGTGGGCCAGGCCGGACAGGTCGATTACTTTCTGGGCAGCGCCGGCAACGATTCCCTCGAGGGCAAGGGCGGGGCCGATCATTTCGTCTGGCCAGACTCCGGCGCTGGCGGGCCGGGCGGTTTCACCCAGACGATCAAGGACTTCGGCTTCAAAACGGGTTCAGGCAGCCTGCAAGGCAGCTTGGAGGCCGACCTGCTGGACTTGAGCCAGCTGCTCGATGGCTACAGCAGCAGCAGCGTGCTGGCCAATTTTGTCAAGGCGGTCAGAGGCACGGATGGCAAGCTGAATCTCGCGATCGACCACAACGGCACCATCGACAACAGCGGCACCTTCACCCCCACCGCCACGCTGGTGTTTGACAACGTCATAGTCAACGAAAGCAGCGCCAAGTTGGTGGTCAACAATCATTTCATCAGCCACAACTCAGGCGACCTGGTGCTTGGTGAGGTCCTCAGCCACCTGTTGACCGGGGGCCAGCTGGCCGTGCTTTAAGGCATCAAGCCCGCGCGGTCGGACGGTTAGACTGCGCGCATGACTGCCTCTGCTGAGAACCCCAAACGCACCCGCGTGGCCATCGTGGGGGCGGGTGCCATCGGTCTGTGGATGGGCGCCAGGCTGGCGCAAGCCGGATGCCCGGTCAGCGCACTGGCCCGCGGTGCCACCCTGGCCGCGCTGCGCCAGCAAGGCATGCGGCTGCAGTCGGGCAGCAGCCCGTCGATCAGCGCCGCCGCACAAGCCAGTGACCAGGCGAGCGAGCTGGGCGTGCAAGACCTGGTGGTGATTGCCCTCAAAGCCCCGGCTCTGGCCGAGGTGGCTCCCACCCTGGCCCCGATGATCGGGCCGCAGACCCTGGTGATGACGGCGATGAATGGCGTGCCCTGGTGGTTCTTTGAAGGCTTTGGCGGCGCGCAGTCGGGCCGTCCCCTGCAATCGATCGACCCGCAGGGCGCCATCGCCCGCGCGCTGCCCCTTGGGCGGGTGATCGGCGCGGTGGTTCATGCCAGTTGCTCGGTGGCCGAGCCCGGGCTGGCCCGACATCATTTCGGCAACCGCCTGGTGGTGGGCGAGCCCGCCGGCGGCATCAGCCAACGGCTGCAGGCGCTGGTGGCCCTGCTGGAGCAGGCGGGCTTTGAGACCGAGGCGTCCGACTGCATACAGCGCGACATCTGGTTCAAGCTGTGGGGCAATATGACTGTCAATCCGATCAGTGCGCTGACCGGCGCGACCACCGATCTGATCATGGACGATGATCTGCTGCGCACAGCTATATCCGGCATGATGCTCGAGGCGCGTGAGATCGGCGCACGGATCGGCGCCCCCATCACCCTGGACCCGGAGGATCGGCACGTGGTCACCCGCAAGCTCGGTCGTTTCAAGACCTCGATGCTGCAAGATGTGGAGGCCGGCAAGGCCATCGAGCTCGATGCCCTGCTGACCGTGGTGCACGAACTGGGGCGGCGCACCGGCGTACCCACGCCGCTGATCGATGCCCTGCTGGGCATGGCCCGCTTGCAGGCGCGCATCAAGGGCCTGTACCCCTGGCCATCAGAGGCCCCGCGGTGAGTCAGCGTGCCTTGAGCACCACCGCCTTCCTGACGCTGCTGGCCATTGCCAGCGTGATGGGGGCCAACCATGTGGCCGCCCGCGTGGCCTTCAACAATGGCACAGATGTCGGCACGGCGGTGGTGGTTCGAAGCGGCATCACCGCGCTGGTTCTGGGCTTGCTGCTGCGTTGGCAAGGGCCCTCGAAATGGCCCAACCCGCGGCAGTGGAGGATCCTCATCGGCGCCGGCCTGCTGGTGGGCCTGCAGAGCCTGAGCCTCTACGCGTCGGTGGCCCGCCTGCCGGTGGCGCTGGCGCTGCTGGCCTTCAACACCTTTCCCATCTTTGTGGGCCTGTGGGGCTGGGCTTTCTACCGCCAGAGGCCATCACGCGCCCTGCTGCTGGCCATGCCGATCCTGATTGCAGGCCTGGCCCTGGCCCTCGATGTGCTGGGCGCTGCATCCGGCCTGGGCCTGCAGGGGCAATGGCAGCGCATTGGAGAAGGCCTGGCCTTCGCGTTGGTGGCGGCAGCCAGTTTTGCGCTGATGCTGGTCCTGACCCAGCATGAGACAGCCGAAGTCGACGCACGGCTGCGCACCGCCTTCACCATGGCACTGGCCTGCGCAGTGGCGACAGCGCTGTGCATGGTGCAGGGCAGTTGGCAACTGCCGCAGACCCAAGCCGGATGGCTGGGCCTGGCGCTGCTGACTGTGCTTTACGGCAGCGGCATCACCGTCTTGCTGGCGGTACTGCCGCGGCTGGGCGTGGCTGGCAATTCCCCCATCCTCAACGTCGAACCGGTGGTGGCGCTGGTGCTGGCCTGGCTGGTACTGGGCCAGTCGATCGCTGCGATGCAGATTGCCGGTGGCCTGATCGTGGTGGCGGTGGTGATGGGCCTGGGCCTGCGCAAACGCTGAGTGCACTCAGGGCCAATACAAGCGCATCGGGTTGTCAACCAACAGCTTGTGCCGCAAGGCCTCGGTCGGCGCGATCTGCTCGATGAAATCGACCAACAGCCCGTCATCGGGCATGTGGTCCTTCAGATTGGGGTGCGGCCAGTCGCTGCCCCACAACACGCGATCGGGGAACTGTTCAACCACCCGGCGAGCAAAGGGCACCACATCGCGATAAGGCGCTGCCTCACCCGGCAAGGCCGGCGGGCCACTTTGACTCAGGCGCTCGGGGCAGCTGACCTTGCTCCAGACATTTTCATGCTCGCGCATGAGGCGCAGAAAGAGCTCAAACGGCGGGCTGTCGATCGGCTGGCCGACGTCAGGTCGCCCCATGTGATCGACCACCACCTGCGTGGGCAAGGTGGTGAAAAAATCCCACAGCTCAGGCAGGTCGACCGCTTCGAAATAAACCACCACATGCCAGCCCAGCTCGGCAATGCGGCTGGCAATCTCCATCAACTCATCGCGCGGCGTGAAGTCAACCAGTCGCCTGACGAAGTTAAAGCGCACGCCGCGCACACCGGCGGCGTGCAACTCGGCCAGCTGACTGTGGCTGATATCGCGGCCGACCGTGGCCACGCCTCGGGCGCGTCCGCCAGCCTTGCACAACGCGTCGACCAGGGCCCGGTTGTCACGGCCATGGCAAGTGGCCTGCACGATCACATTGCGCGCAAAACCCAGATGGTCTCGCAGGGCGAACAACTGTTCAGCGCTCGCATCGCAAGGCGTGTATTTGCGCTCAGGCGCGTAAGGAAAAACATCGCCCGGACCGAATACATGGCAGTGGGCATCCACGCTGCCCGGTGGCAAGGCCAGACGGGGGCGGGAGGGATCCGGGCACCAATCCAGCCAGCCGGCCGTCTTGGCAAAGGGTCCGGTCGTCGGGCGCGGCTCCACCGGCGGGCCTAGTCGATGTAGCGCAGCCCTGCCTTCTGCAGGGGCTCGCGCATCTTGTACATGTCCAGACCCAAAACGCCCTGGGCGAGCTGCTTGCGCTTGTCGCCTTCGTTCGCCTCGCGAGTGCGAGCAGCGGTCAAGGTCTGGGCCAGCCGAGCCCGCGGCACACAGACCACACCATCGTCATCAGCCACGATGGCGTCGCCAGGGTGCACGCACAGGCCGGCGCAGACCACCGGGATATTGACCGAGCCCAGGGTGGCCTTGATGGTGCCCTGGGCGCTGATGGCCCGGCTCCAGACCGGGAACTGCATCTCGGTGAGGGTTTTGACATCGCGCACCCCCGCATCGATCACCAGTGCGCGCGCACCACGCGCCTTGAAGCTGGTAGCCAGAAGATCGCCAAAATAGCCGTCGGTGCATTCGGAGCTCAGGGCTGCCACCACGATATCGCCGCTCTGGATTTGCTCGGCCACCACATGCAGCATCCAGTTATCGCCCGGGTGCAGCAGCACAGTGACCGCAGTTCCCGAAACCTGGGCCCCGGCGTAGATGGGCCGCAGATAAGGCTTCATCAGGCCAACGCGGCCCATCGCCTCATGCACCGTGGCTGAACCGAGCGCAGCCAAGGCCTCGGTTTGCGCACGGTCAGCGCGCTCGATGCGCCGGTACACCACACCCAGTTCGTACATGGTCAATCTCCCATCCATCGGATCAAGGTCTGCTTTATGGCCAGATTTTCTACAGGGCGGCCTTCAGTGCCCAGCGGCCTTCAGGCGCTGGTCCAGCCGCGAGAATACGCGGCGCGCATTGGCTTCGTAGATCTGATGCCGGTCCTGGGCACTGAGCCGGGTGCAGGCCTCGATATAGCGTTTGGTGTCGTCATAAGGGTAGCCGGTGGACGGATCGATGCCGCGCACTGCGCCGATCATCTCGGAGGCAAACAGGACGTTCTTGACCGGAATCACCGTATGGAGCAAGTCGATGCCGGGCTGGTGATAGACGCAGGTGTCAAAGTAGACATTGTTGAGCAAATGCTCGCCGAGCAGCGGCTTTTTCATCTCCTGCGCCAGACCCCGAAAGCGGCCCCAGTGATAAGGCACCGCGCCGCCACCGTGCGGTATGAGGAACTTGAGGGTGGGAAAGTCCTTGAACAAATCGCCCTGGATCAGCTGCATGAAGGCCGTGGTGTCGGCATTGAGGTAATGCGCGCCGGTGGTGTGAAAGCAGGCGTTGCAACTGGTGCTGACATGAATCATGGCCGGCAAATCGTACTCAACCATCTTTTCATAGATCGGGTACCAGTGACGGTCGGTCAGGGGTGGGCTGGTCCAGTGCCCGCCGGAAGGATCGGGGTTGAGGTTGATCCCCACTGCGCCGTAATCCTTGACGCAGGTCTCCAGCTCGGGGATGCAGGTGGCCGGATCGACCCCGGGGGACTGCGGCAGCATGGCCACAGGCACGAAATGCGTTGGGAACAGGCGGCTGACCCGAAACACCAGTTCATTGCAGATCGCCGCCCAAGCCGAGGACACCTTGAAGTCGCCAATGTGGTGCGCCATGAAGCTCGCGCGCGGAGAAAACAGCGTCAGGTCGCTGCCGCGTTCCTTCATGAGCCTGAGCTGATTGCCCTCTATCGCTTCGCGCAGATCGTCGTCACTGATTCTCAGGTCGCTTGCTCGCGGCATGAGCGAGGCATCGGCCAGGGCTGCAATCTGTCGGTTGCGCCACTCCTCCAGTGCTTTGGGCGCGGTGGTGAAATGCCCGTGGCAATCGATGATCATGAGGACAACTCCATGGGAAAGACTTTCGACAGGCCGAGCGCCTTCAGGGTGCTTCCATGCCGTGGGTCTGCAGATCGGCCGGGGCCGCTGCACCGGCGCAAAACTCAAGCCACCGCCGGGCCGCCTGCGGCTGCTTGCAGAGCGTGGTCACGGCACCGCTGAAGACGGTGACAATCTGCGCCGTTGACGGCAGCAAGGCCCAGTCGATGCCGGGCTGGTTCATCAATTCGCTGCGCTGCTGAAAACCCAGTTCGGCTTGCCCCTGAGCCAGCAATTGGCCCACCGGCACGCCCGGGGGCGCCTGCACCAATCGGGACCGAACTTGGTCGAGAACACCCCACTGGTCGAGACGATCCATCAAAGCCGAGCCGCTGGGCCCGGTGGAATAAGCGATCGAGCGCGCCGCCAAGACGGCCTGCTGCAGGGCCTGCAGGCTCGACAGGTCAGGCCTGGATCGACCCACGGGCCAGGCCACTGCCACCAGAGATCGCATCAGGTCCCGGCATGAGTCAGCCTGCAGATGCCCCTGTCCGATCAGGGATTCAATGGCATCGCGGGCCAGAACCACCACATCGACGGCCTCGCCCTGCGCCACGCGCCGGGCGACCTCAACACCGCCCAGGGCCTGCAGATGTACCGCCTGGCGACTGCGGCCGTCTGCAGCCCACTGCTCGAGCACCGGGCGCGGCGCCATGGAGCAGATGCAGGCAAGGGTTTCAGCAGCGCTCATGAAAAGTGTCGTCCGAGATCACAGCTGTACATGAAGGCCCGGCCAAAGGCTGGCGCTACTGCTGCGCGATACGGGCCCGCAAAATCACCTCGCCCCAGCGCTTGACCTCGCTGGCCAGCAGGGCCGAGGCCTGCTCCGGTGAGCTGGACTGCGCGTCCACATTCAGTTCAGCCAGCCGACGGCGTACCTCGGGGTGGTTAAGGGCCGCCACCACCTCGCGGTGCAAACGCTCGATCACGGGCCGGGGGGTGCGCGCGGGCGCGGCCAAGCCATTCCAGCTGGAGGCCACGAAGCCGCCCAGACCGCTCTCCCGCGCGGTGGGCACATCGGGCAGGGCGGCCGCACGCTTCTCGCCGGTGACCGCCAGCACCCGCAAGGCACGGGCATTGACCTGCGACATGATGGGCCCCAGGATCTCCACCGCCGCATCGATCTGACCGCCTCGCAGTGCGGTAACCACGGCTGGCGTCCCATTAAAGGGCACGATCTGCACATCGATCTGGGCGGTGGACTTGAACAGCTCGGCGGCCAGATTTTGTGTGCTGCCGATGTTGATGCTGCCGATATTGAGCTTGCCCGGCTGGCCACGCGCAAAGGCGAGCATCTCCGCCAGCGACTTGAAACGGGACTCGGCCGGGGCCACGATGGCGATATCAAAATAGCCCAGCGTTGAAATCGGCGCCAAGTCCTTGAGGGTGTCAAAGGGCAGAGACTTGAACAAACCGGCGCTGACGGCGGTGCCATTGGACATCAGCAGCAAGGTATGGCCATCGGGCTCGGCCTTGAGCACGGTTTCAGCCGCCGCGATGCCCCCTGCGCCGGGCTTGTTCTCGATGACCACCGACTGCCCCAGCTGCTCGGCCAGCCGGCCGGCCACGGTGCGGGCGGTCAGATCGGCCACGCCCCCCGCGCCAAAGGGGACAACGATGCGAATGGGCTTGCTGGGGAAGGCTTGCGCCATAGCCGGCCGCATTCCTGTCGTCGCTGCAAGTACAAGGGCGAGGGTAGAAAAAAAAGAGAGGCGACGGTTCATGGTGCGGTCAAAAAAAGTGCGGCATGCGGGCCAGGCCCAAAGATCGGAAACCGACAAAGCCTCACTGTGGGAGACAACGCGCATCCATGCAAGCGGGCTATCCCTGCCCCGCGCCGGCGACACAGCGGCGGCGATTCAGGCTGCATCGCGCACCACCACGGGCACCCGCGGGGCCAGAGCGCACATCAACTCGTAAGCAATGGTTCCGGCAGCTGCGGCCACCTCGTCGATGGGCAAGCACTCCCCGGTGCTGGCCTGCCCCCACAAGGTCACCTCACTGCCGGACCCACAGGCAGGCAGTTCGGTCAGGTCCACCGACAGCATGTCCATGCTGACGCGACCGAGCACGCGGCTGCGTCGACCGGCCACCAGAACAGGGGTGCCGCTCGGAGCGTGGCGGGGGTAACCGTCGGCATAGCCGCAAGCGACCACACCCAGCCGCATCGGACGATCGGCCACGAAGGTCGATCCGTAACCGACGGTATCGCCAGGCTGCAGGTCCTGGGTGGCAATGACCCGTGCCTGTAGGCTCATGCCGGGCCGCAGGTCCCAGGCGCCGGCATCGGGGGCTAGAAAGTCAGGCGCCCCGCCGTACAACGCGATGCCAGGCCGAACCCAATCGGTACGCGCCTGCAGCGTCCGGGCATGCCGCAAGCTGGCCGCGCTGTTGCTCAGCGAGCGCTCGCCCGGCAGGTCGGCCGTCACGCGCTCGAAAATGTCCATCTGCGCCTGTATGCCCTTGGGGCCATCAGCATCACTGAAATGGGTCATCAGCGCGACATCCTCAACCTGAGGCAGGGCCTGCAAGCGGGCCCAAGCCGTCCGATAGCGCTCGGGCTTGAAGCCCAGCCGGTTCATGCCCGAGTTCATCTTCAGGAATACCCGATGCGCTTGCTGCGTCTTGTGGGCGGCCAGCATGTCTATCTGTTCCGTGCAGTGCACCACATGCCACAGGCCCAGGCGTGAGCAGGACTCCAGATCCCTGGGCTCGAAACACCCTTCGAGCAGCAAAATCGGTCCGCGCCAGCCCAGCGTGCGCAGACGCTGGGCCTCCGAAAGGTCCAGCAGGGCAAAGCCATCGGCGCTCCGAAAGGCCTCGAAGACGCGCTCGATGCCGTGCCCATAAGCGTCGGCCTTGACCACTGCCCAGACCTTGGCCTGGCCGGCCAAAGCACGGATGCGGTTCAAGTTATGGCGCAAATGCTGCGGTTCGATGGTGGCCAGTATCGGGCGGGGCATGGTCAGGTTGGTGTGGGCCGCAAATTGAGTCCAGGGCCGGGCAAGGCCCCGGCGGGGCAAATCCAGCGCATTTGCAAGGCAATCCAAGGGATTTTGGCACCAGCGGCCGTGCTATAAACCCTGACCTTGAGCTTCAGGCTCTTTTTTTTCACCTTCATCAGGCCCCCTGATGCCAGCGACCGGTCTGGCGCGCCAGATCTCTGTCCAAGCTCCCCACATGAAACGCGGCTTCTACACCATCATGGCAGCGCAGTTTTTCAGCTCACTGGCTGATAACGCGCTGTTCGTGGTCGCCGTTGAGCTGCTGCGCTCTGGCGGTGCGCCCAAATGGCAGCCGGCGGCGCTGGTGCCCATGTTTGCCTTTTTTTATGTGGTGCTGGCACCCTTCGTGGGCGCGTTTGCCGACTCCAGGCCTAAGGGGCAGGTGATGTTCGTCAGCAACGCCATCAAGGTCGTCGGCTGCGTGGCCATGCTGTTTTCTGCCCATCCCTTGCTGGCCTACGCCATCGTAGGTTTGGGTGCGGCAGCTTACTCTCCGGCCAAGTACGGCATCCTCACCGAATTGCTGCCTGCCTCGCAGTTGGTCAAGGCCAATGGGTGGATCGAGGGCCTGACGATCGCCTCCATCATCCTCGGCGTCCTGCTTGGCGGCCAATTGGTGGGGCCGCAAATCTCGGGCGCCTTGCTGGGCTTTGACGTCCCGGCCTTCGACACCGGTATCGACACGCCGCCCGAGGCGGCGTTGCTCACCCTCATGGGGGTCTACGCGCTGGCCGCCTGGTTCAACACGCGTATCCCCAACACCGGCGTGGAGATGAGGCCCATGCCAGCCAATCTGCTCCATCTGCTGCCGGACTTCCGGGTCTGCAACCGCGCCCTGTGGCGCGACAAGCTCGGTCAGATTTCTCTGGCCACCACCACACTTTTCTGGGGTGTTGCGGGCAATCTGCGCTACATCGTCCTGGCCTGGGCCGCCGCTGCCCTGGGTTACAACACCACCCAGGCCTCCACGCTGGTCGGCGTGGTGGCCATAGGCACGGGGGTGGGCGCAGTGATTGCCTCCACCCGCACCCGACTGGATCAGGCCACCAGCCTGATCTGGCTGGGCATAGGCATGGGGCTGCTGGTGATCCTGATGATCTTCATCGACAAGGTCTGGGTCGCCGCGCCCTTCCTGATCCTCCTGGGGGGCTTGGGCGGGTTTCTGGTCGTCCCCATGAATGCGCTGCTGCAGCACCGCGGGCACAACCTGATGGGGGCGGGGCGATCGATCGCGGTGCAGAATTTCAACGAGCAGGCCTGCATTCTGGGTCTGGGGGCCTTCTACGCCCTGTCAACCGGCCTGGGTCTGTCGGCCTTCGGCGCCATCACCGCCTTCGGCATGGTCGTGGCGGCGGTGATGTGGCTGATCAAGCGCTGGCACCAGAGCAATCTGATCCACCACGCCGACGAAGTGCAAGCCTTGCTCGCCATTGCGCGCAGCGACAAATCGCACTGAATACCTTGCCATCGTCAGCTTGCCGCTGGGGCCAGGCTAAAGCCGCCTGATGTCACCGATGCGCGATCCGAACTCCCCTTCGACCACCGCATCCTGGCTGGCTGCAGGCGCTCTGCTGATCAACGCGCTGGTCTGGGGCTTGTCCTGGTGGCCTTTCCGTCAGCTGCAGAACCTGGGCCTGCACCCGCTGTGGTCGACCGCCTTTGTCTATGCGGGTGCCCTGGTCTTGATCCTGCTGTGGCGACCTCAATCCTGGCGGGCGCTGCTCAGGCACCGGCCGCTGTGGTTCTTGCTGTTGGCGGCAGGCATGACCAATGTGGGCTTCAACTGGGCCGTCAGTGTGGGCGATGTGGTGCGGGTGGTGCTGCTGTTCTACCTCATGCCCGCCTGGTCCATCGTGCTGGCCTGGCCCATACTGGGCGAGCGACCGACGCCAGCTGCGCTGCTGCGGCTGCTGCTGGCCTTGACCGGCGTGGTGATCGTGCTGAAAACGCCGGCCTCACCCTGGCCGCTGCCGCAGGATGCCGCCGATGCGCTGGCTGTGGTGGGCGGCTTTTTCTTTGCCCTGACCAATATCCTGCTGCGCCGCTACAGCCACACCCCCAGTGAAGGCCGCATGCTGGCCATGTTCGGCGGAGGGGCGCTCATGGCCGGCGCAGCCGGTCTGCTGGGCACTGGTCTGGGTCTTGTGGCTACACCGGCCCTGCCGGTCGAGGGCCTGCCCATCGCCTTGGGGCTCTGCCTGGCCTTCCTGGTGAGCAATCTGGCCCTGCAGTACGGAGCCGCGCGCCTGGCCGCCAGCACCACCGCCCTGATCATGCTCACCGAAATCCTGTTTGCCAGCGTTTCGTCCTCGCTGATGGATGCGGCGCAAATCGACACCCGCACGCTGCTGGGCGGCGGTCTGATCGTCCTGGCGGCGCTGATGGCGGCCACCGGATCGGCGCGCCAGACCCAGGCCTGAGCCGGCCGACGGCCGCGTCTACCCCAGCTATGGCGGCGAAAACCCCGCGGCGAACCCACTCCAGCACAGGCTTATTGCCAGACTCGCACAATCTGGCCTTTAAGACTGGGAGTTTGACCATGAGCAGCCTGTACGATTTCACCGCACGACGCATCGACGGCCAGGACTGGGACCTCAGAGATTTACAAGGTCGGGTGGTGCTGGTGGTCAACACGGCCAGCGCCTGTGGCTTCACGCCTCAATTCGCTGGCCTGGAGCAGTTGCACCAAAAGTACGGCGCGCAGGGACTGACGGTCATCGGCTTTCCCTGTAACCAGTTCGGCGGGCAGGATCCAAATCCCGAAGCGCAGATCCTGAGCTTTTGTCAGAAGAACTACGGCGTGAGCTTTCCGATGATGGGCAAGGTCGACGTCAATGGCGCGAGCGCGCATCCGCTGTTCCAGTGGCTCACCCGCAGCGCTCCGGGCGTGCTGGGCACACAGGCCATCAAATGGAACTTCACCAAGTTTCTGGTGGGCAAGGACGGACAGGTGCTACGGCGCTACGGGTCCATGGACAAGCCCGAGTCGCTGGGCGCCGATATTCAGGCAGCGCTGGCGGCCTGAGCCCTGAACCAAGCGTCGCTGGCCTGGCAGGGTCGCGCCCGCGCTCAGCGCCGTTGAGCCGCCAGATCTTGCAGCAGCCGCTGGACGATCGCCTGCGCGTAACGGCTGGCCACTTGCGAAACAAAGCTTGCGAAATCATGATGGGCCTGGTCATCTGCGCGGTCTGAAATGGTGCGCATGGCCGCGTACGGCAGCCCATGATCAACGCAAACCTGAGCCACGGCCGCGCCCTCCATTTCAACCGCCAGCGCCGGATGCCCAGCCTGCCGCAGGCGCTTGCGCAACTGCCCAACCTCCTGCGCGCTGCTGACAAAGCGATCGCCGCTGGCCACCAGCCCCCGATGCACGCGGGCCAAAGGAAAGTCCTGCGCCAGAGCCTGCTCGGCCGCGCGGGCCAGGAAGTCCGACAGCTGCGGGTGACAGTCCAGCCGCGCTCGACCGTAGGCCGGCAACTCGTAAGGCGGGAACAGGGGGGAGACATCCAGATCGTGCTGCAAAAAGTCGTGAGCCACCACCACATCACCGACCTGCAGCGATTCGTCCATCGCGCCGGCCACGCCGGTAAAGACGATGGCGCCTACACCAAAGCGCTCGATCAGGGTGGCTGCGGTCAGGGCCGCCGACACCTTGCCAATGCGCGAGACGGTCAGCACCACCGGCAGGTCATGCAAGCGGCCCAGCCAGAAATGTCGCCCTGCATGATCGACACGGTGCGCACCTTCCAGTCGGTCGACCAGCCCCCGCTGTTCATCGACCAAAGCGCTGAGAATCGCCAGCGGCCGAGCGCCAGGCGCCAAATTGAGCGCGAGGTCTGGCATGGGCAATCGGCTCAGGAGGCCGGGCGCGCCGAACGAGCCGGCCGCACACCCTGGGCGCAGTGTTGGCACAGTTGCAGGGCCAGCCGGTGCAGCGCCTGCCAACCGTCGGCCGGCCAGTCAGGCTGACGCAGCCCCTTGACGATGCCGTCGACCTTGTGCGCCGCCTCCAGCAAACTGGCCAGGGTACCGGCCGGCAGATGCGGCAGCACTCGCTCGAAAAGGCGCTCCTTCAAACCCCAGACGCGGTTTTCACGCAGCGCCACCGGCATGGGCCGGCCCTCGCCGATCGCGTCCTTGACACGCTTGAGGCTGCGAATGTCCTCCGACAGGGCCCAGTGCACCAAGACCTCCGATTCGCCCTCAGCGCGCAGGCCATCGATCATGCGCTGCACCCGCAGGGCCTGACCGGCAAGCACCGCCTCGGAGAGCTTGAAGACATCGTAGCGGGCCACATTGAGCACCGCCGCCTCGACCTGCTCCAAAGAAAGTTCACCAGCGGGATAGAGCAATCCCAACTTCTGAATTTCCTGATGGGCGGCCAGTAAATTGCCCTCGACCCGGTCGGCAAAAAAACTCAGGGCCTGCTGCCCCGGCACACCGGGGGCCACTCGCTGACCCTGCAGGGCCAGCCGCTGGGCAATCCACTGCGGCAGCGCGCTACGCTCGACCGCATCAATCTGCATGCAAACCGCACCGTTCTCCAGAGCGGTGAACCAGGCGCTGCTGCGGGTCTGCCGGTCCAATCGAGGCAGGGTGATCAGACCGAGCACCGCGTCCTGATCCTGCAAGGCCTCGACCATGGCCACCAGGGCCACAGCGCCGTCCTTGCCGGGCTTACCGCCAGGAATACGCAACTCGATGAGCTGGCGGTCGGCAAACAGGCTCATGGCGCCGCAGGCGGCCACCACGGCACTCCAGTCGAAGTGAGCGCCGGCCACGGTATGCACGCTGCGCTCGGTATAGCCGCGCTCGCGCGCGAAGCTGCGAATGACATCGGCCGCTTCCTGCACCAACAGCGGCTCATCGCCATGCAGCACATACAGGCTGCGCATGCCGCGCGCGAGATGGTCGGCCAGTTGGGTGGGGGCCAGCTGCATGGGGCAGATTGTAAAAAGGATGTCCTCTATCGAACAGGGGGCGCCGCGCCCGCATCGAGCCGGTTGACCGCCGACAGGCGCCGCATCAACTGCTGCACCATATCGTTTCGCATGTCGCGATAGAGCAGGGCCTCTTCTTCTTCCTTGGCCAACACCGCGGTCTCCACAAACCCGATCTCGCGCGAGAGCAAGAGTTCGGCCTCGGGGATCAACTCACGGCCCTGCGGCGTGATCAGGCGAAAACGCAGCCGCAAGCGCAGGTCGAATTCCCGCACCTGCCCGGCGGCGTTGAGGGCCACCACCACCTTCTCGCGCTGCTCGGAGCGGACCTCCAAAATCGCGTCGGCCGAAGCCCGGTCGGCGGCTCCGGTGAGCACACGAAGCTGCGGATTGAACTGCAATGCGCGAACGATCAAAGGCCCCAGGGTGCTACCGGGCGGCATCTGCAGGTAGAGGGTTTTGAAGGCAAACTGCGGCGGCTTGCGCAGCGCAAATCCACATCCGGCCAGCACCAGGGCGGCTGCACCCGATACAAGCCCTGTGCGTCGCTGCATCACCTCAAACCACCAGATTGACCAGGCGGCCCGGCACCACCACCACCTTGCGCGGTGTTTGACCGGCGGCTTGGCGCTGGAAGGCCTCGCTGGCCAGTGCCGCGGCCTCGATCTGCGCGCGATCGGCGCTGGCGGGTACCTTGACCGAACCGCGTAGCTTGCCGTTGATCTGCAGCACCAACTCCACCTCGGCCTGCTCCAGCGCCTTCGGATCCACCTGAGGCCAGGGCGCATCAAGCAGCGGTCCATGCACGCGGTCAAAACCCAGGTCTTGCCACAACACATAGGCCAGGTGGGGCGTGGCTGGGTAGAGACAGCGCAGCAAAATATCAAAGCCTTCGCGCAATACAGCGGCATCTTCAGCCTGTCCGGGCGCGGGTTTGAAGTCCTCCAGCGCATTGAGCATCTTCATGGCACCAGAGACTACGGTGTTGTACTGCATGCGCTGGTAGTCGTAGTCCACTTGCTTGAGCACGGTGTGGATCTCGCGGCGCAGCGTCTTGGCGGCGGGCTGCAGGCCAGAGGCGTCGAGCGGGCCGGCGGGCAAGGCGGCCAAGCGCACGGCAAAATTCCAGACCCGCCGCAGAAAGCGGTAGCTGCCCTCCACCGCTGCATCGTTCCATTCGAGCGTGGCCTCCGGCGGCGCGGTGAACATGGTGTACAGGCGCGCCGTGTCAGCGCCGTACTTTTCGATCAGATCTTGCGGATCAACCCCATTGTTCTTGCTCTTGCTCATGGTCCCCACGCCTTCGTAGACGATGGGGGTTCCAGCGGGCAGGTCGCCCTTGGCCTGCCTGAGCACAGCGCCGATGATCTTGCCGCTCGCATCGTGCTGGTCTTGCACCTCATGCGGCCAGAAATATTCGATCCCGCCTTTCTCCCCTTTGCGCGAGTAAATATGGTTGAGCACCATACCCTGGGTCAACAGACGGGTAAAGGGTTCATCGACCTTGACCAGGCCCAGGTCGCGCATGACCTTG
>CAYPSU010000023.1:26879-27843 GCA_964413475.1 uncultured Polaromonas sp.
CAGAACCGCGCATAGAGCAGGTGAAGAATGGCATGCTCGATACCGCCGATGTACTGGTCCATCGGCATCCAGTAATCCGTGCCCTGCGCGACCATCTTTGTGGCGTGTGTCGGATCGCAATAACGCATGAAGTACCAGGACGAATCGACAAAGGTGTCCATGGTGTCGGTCTCGCGCCGTGCGCTGCGTCCGCAGACCGGGCAGGCCACACCGGCATGAAAGCTTTCATGCTTGTTCAGCGGATTGCCCGAGCCATCCGGGATGCAGTCCTGAGGCAGGATCACCGGCAGATCTTTTTCGGGCACCGGCACCGCACCATGCACCTCGCAATGGATGATGGGAATGGGCGTGCCCCAGTAGCGCTGCCGGCTGATGCCCCAGTCACGCAAACGCCAGGTGATCTTCTTCTCGCCTAAACCGAGCTGGGCCAGTTGGTCGGCCACACGATCGACCGCCTCCTTAAAGGCCAGGCCGTCGAGCGCACCAGAATTGATGCACACGCCGCCGTGCTTGTCGGCATAGCTGTCGTGCCACTGGCGGTCATCGAAGGTCTGGCCGGCCACGGCAATGACCTGTCGAATGGGCAGTTGGTACTTCAGGGCAAATGCAAAGTCGCGCTCATCGTGCGCCGGCACCCCCATCACCGCACCATCGCCATAACCCATGAGCACATAGTTGCCGACCCACAGCGGCAGGCTCTGCCCGTTCAGCGGATGCGTGACCTGCAGCCCGGTGGGCCGCCCCACCTTGTCCTTGAGCGCCAATTCAGCCTCAGTGGTGCCGCCAGCCTTGCACTCCTGAAGAAAAGCAGCGAGCACCGGATCGCCGGCGGCCGCATGCTGAGCCAGAGGATGCTCGGGAGCCACCGCACAGAAGGTCACGCCCATGATGGTGTCGGCGCGGGTGGTAAAGACATACAGGCGGCCGTCACCGATGAGCGCGCCGTCGGCGCCGCGAATGTCGT
>CAYPSU010000024.1:0-15569 GCA_964413475.1 uncultured Polaromonas sp.
ACATGGAGTTCAGGTTGGTCTCGATCACCGCATCCCAGTCTTCGCGCGTCATCTTGAGGAACATGCGGTCGCGGGTGATGCCGGCGTTATTGACCAGCACATCAATGGGGCCGTGCTCAGCCTTGGCCTTGCTGAACGCTTCAACCGTCGACTGCCAATCGGCCACATTGCCCACCGAAGCATAAAAGGTAAAGCCTTGGGCCTTCTGCTCATCGAGCCACTTGTTGTAATCCCGTGTGGGACCACAGCCGGCAATGACCTTACAGCCGTCCTTGGCCAAACGCTGACAGATCGCCGTCCCAATGCCACCCATACCACCCGTCACATACGCAATCTTCTGAGACATACCTACTCCTTTTGAATCAAACCACCCGAGCCGCTGACAAACAGCGGCTCGATCGAAATCAGCACTCCACGGCCAGGGACACACCCATTCCGCCGCCGATGCACAAGGCAGCCAGACCCTTCTTGGCCTGGGTGCGCTGCATTTCGTGCAAGAGCGTGACCAGCACGCGACACCCCGAAGCCCCAATGGGATGACCGATCGCAATCGCCCCTCCGTTGACATTGACCCGGGCCGGATCGATATCCAGCGCCTTGTTGACTGCGCAGGCCTGGGCTGCAAAAGCCTCGTTGAGCTCGAACAGATCCACATCGGAGGCCTTCCAGCCCGCGCGCGCCAAGGCCTTCTGCGAGGCAGGCACCGGCCCCATCCCCATGGTGGCCGGATCCAGGCCCGAGGTGGCAAAAGAGGCAATCCGCGCCAAAGGCTTGAGGCCCAGACTGGCCGCCTTCTTGGCACTCATGACCATCACCGCAGCAGCGCCATCGTTGATGCCTGAAGCGTTACCGGCCGTGACCGTGCCCGCCTTGTCGAAGGCCGGACGCAGACCGGCCAGAGCTTCGGCACTGGTTTTTTTGTTGATGTACTCATCATCGGCAAAGACGATCGGATCGCCCTTTTTCTGCGCAATCGAGAAGGGCACGATCTCATCCTTGAAGCGACCGGCCGCCTGCGCCGCTGCGGCCTTCTGCTGGCTGGCTAGGGCCAGCGCGTCCTGCATGTCACGGGTGATGCCATGGGCCTTGGCTACGTTCTCTGCAGTAATGCCCATGTGGTACTGGTTGTACACATCCCACAGACCGTCGACGATCATGGTGTCAACCATCTTCCAGTCGCCCATGCGTTGGCCATCTCGCGAGGCGGGCAACACATGTGGCGAGGCACTCATGTTCTCTTGCCCTCCGGCAATCACGATCTCACTGTCACCCCAGGCCACCGCCTGTGCAGCCAGCATGACCGCCTTCAGGCCCGAACCGCAAACCGCATTGATAGTCAGGCCGGGCACCTCCTTGGGCAGGCCGGCCTTCATCAGAGCCTGCCTGGCAGGATTTTGACCAGAGCCGGCTGCCAGAACCTGGCCCATGATCACCTCGCCAACTTGCTCGGCAGCCAGGCCCGAGCGCGCGAGCAGAGCAGAAATGACCGCCGCCCCCAAGTCAGTGGCTGGGGTCTTGGCCAGCGTGCCACCGAAGCGGCCTACGGCGGTCCGTGCAGCCGCCACGATCACGATGTCTTGCATGTCTTTTCCTCAGGAAGTGTGTTCGAAAATGGATAGGGGTTTGCGCTTGGTTTTGCCAGCTTGCCACCGTCGCACCGCTGCGCCAAGTGGAGGCTTGAACAATCAGGCCTTGGCCTTGACATAGCGGCCCGGCGCCGGCTCAATCACCCTGTACTTGCGGCTGCCGTAGGACCTGGGTGCCGCCAACTGCTTGCCCGCATGGGCCTTGAGCCAGCGGCTCCAATCGGGCCACCAGGAGCCCGGATGCTCGACCGCCGACTTCAGCCATTGCTCATGGGAGGCAGGCAATGCGTCGTGGGTCCAATACGAGCGCTTGTTTTTGGTGGGTGGATTGATCACGCCAGCGATATGACCGGAGGCCCCCATCACAAAGCGCTTCTTGCCTGGCAGGATCTGCGTGGTGGCATAGGCCCCAGCCACCGGCACGATATGGTCCTCTCGCGAGCCATAGATGTAGGCCGGAACATCGATTTTGCGCAAGTCAATCTTCTGACCGCAGACCTTGACCTTGCCTGGCTGTGCCAGATTGTTTTCGTGGTACGTGTTGCGCAGGTACCAGGCATAAAACGGCCCGGGCAGATTGGTCGAATCGCTATTCCAGTAGAGCAGGTCGAAGGCTGGTGGCTTTTCGCCTTTGAGGTAATTCTCGACCACATAGTTCCAGACCAAATCGTTGGGCCGCAGAAAGCTGAAGGTGGAGGCCAAGTCCTGGCCCCGGAGCAAGCCCTGGTGCCCCATCTGCGACTCACGCAGACGCACGGCATGCTCGTCGATGAAGACATCGAGCACCCCGGTATCCCTGAAATCGAGCAAGGCGGTCAAAAAAGTGACACTGTTGACCACTTTTCGTCCGCGACCGGCAAGCACCGCCAGAGCCGTGCCGAGGATGGTGCCCCCCACGCAAAAACCCAGCGCGTTGATCCGGTCAACGCCCGAAATTTCTCGCACGACATCAATGGCTTTGATGGCCGCATGCTCAATGTAATCGTCCCATGTTTTGTCCTTCATGGACTCATCCGGGTTGCGCCAGCTGACCACAAAGGTGCGGTGCCCCTGCTCAACCAGATATCGAATCAGCGAGTTGTCAGGCTGCAGATCCAGGATGTAGTACTTGTTGATGCAGGGCGGCACAAACAGAAAGGGCCGCTCGTAGACCTTGGCCGTCAGCGGCTTGTACTCGAGCAACTGGAAAAACTCGTTCTCGAAAACCACCGCCCCCTCAGTGGTGGCGACATTTCTGCCCACCTCAAACACGCTCTCGTCAGTCATCGAAAGATGGCCCTGGCGAATGTCACCCATCAAATTTTGCAGTCCCTGGCTCAGACTCTGACCCTGGGTCTCCAGGGCCTTCTTCTGTGCATCGGCATTGAGCACCAAAAAGTTGCTCGGTGCCGAGGCCGCCAACCACTGGTCGACGGCAAAACGCACCCGCGCGCGGGTCTTGGCATCGCCCTCGACCGCATCGGCCAGCGCAGACAACGCCTTGGCGTTGACCAGGTAAGAGGCGGCAGCAAAGCTGGCCAGCGGGTTGACGCTCCAGGCTTCAGAAGCAAAGCGGCGATCCTTCAGGGCAGCCGCCTTGGCACCGGGCGTGACCGTGCTGTTCCACAAGGCACTGGCCTCGCGAAGATAGTCCTGCTGGATTTCCAGCAAACGGGCTGGATCGATGTGAACGCCAGCCAGACCTTCCGTCGACGGCATGGCCTGGGTTAAAAAGCTCGGGGCGGCCGGCGCGTGTCCGGGCAAAAACGCCGACAAGGCCTGCTGGAACTGGCCTTGGAAATTCTTCTGGAACTGCTCGGCAGCTTTGATCCAAGTACTTTCCGCATTCATGATGCCTATCTCCTGGAGTCCGATTGTAGGTATGGGCTTTTCAACTGCGACAGCTCATCGGCAGCCAAAGCTGGCAAGATTGTGCGTCTGAAGCCAGCTCTGATCTCTACAGAAATTGGGCGCGCACCTCTAAAAGCCAACCCTGCCATGCACCTGACCGCCATCGCCTGGATCTATGTCGTGCTCATGATGACTGCGGTCGAGCTGGCCAGTCCCCAGGGCACGCTGCTCGGTGCGCTGAGCACCTTGCTGTTCTACGGCTTGCTCCCCCTGGGCGTGGTTCTCTACATCATGGGCACGCCGGCTCGGCGGCGACTGCGCCAAGCGCAGCAAGCCGCGGAGGCGGCCGGCGCTCCGATCGCGGCAAGCTCAGATCAGCCAGATGCAGGCGGCCATGCGGCCACCGGTCACGCCGTGCCGCCTGAGGCTGGCCCGGTGCGAGAAAAATTCTGAATTTCGCACCGTGCACCAGTCATCGCCGCCATCATTGCCATAGCAGCGGCTTACCCCCGCACGACGGAGCCGCAGTCGCGCCAAGGCCGCCAGATCCGCCAGAAACTTGCCAGGGCCAGCAGCGCAAAAGCAGGCCTCAGCGCTCGCGTCGACCACCGTGTAAGCGCGATGCACCTCAGGACCGACCTCGAAGGACTCAGGCCCAATGCAGGGCCCGAGCCAGGCCAAAAGGCCGGACGCCAATTGCTCCACTGGGCAGCCAGCCCGGACGGCCATTTCGGCCAGGGCGATCTCCACAATCCCCTGCCCTTCGGCGCTCTCCCCTTCGCAGGTGCCGGCCAGGCCCCGCCAGCCCGCATGCAAGGCCGCCACCAGGGGCAGGCTCTGATGCGCCAGCAGGATGGGTAGACAATCGGCCACCATCACGGTGCAGGCCTGACCGGCTTGCTCGGTCATGGCGGCATCGGCCGGCTGCAGGGGGTCGGAATCGGTGCCCGCCCACAGCACCCTCGTGCCATGGAGCTGCTGCATGAACACCGGTCGAGCCTGCATGGCTGCGCTGAGCGCCGCCCGATTGGCCGCCACATGGCCTGGCGCATCACCTACATGGTCGCCCAGGTTCATGCTGGCGAACGGACCCCGAGAAAAACCGCCAGAGCGGGTGGTGCAGACGGCCCTCACCCGCGCCGGCGCAGGCCACTGAGGAATCAGCCAGTTCGGATGCAGACCCATGAATACCGGGGCACAACTCTATTCAGCGTCCGGGCAGCCAGATGGGTCGGCCGCCTGAAAGGCTGGATGCTGCATGCACAGGTCGAAGATGGCCCTTACACGAGGCATCTCATCGAGACTGACCTCAAAGCGGCGGGCATTGAAGACCTGCGGTACCAGGCAGCAGTCAGCCAGACTGGGTGTGTCACCCACGCAATAGCGGGCGGCATCCCCCCGAACCAATTGACGCTCGAAGGCCAGCAGTCCCTCGCGGCACCAATGGCGGTACCACGCGTTTTTGTCGTCTTCGCTGACCTTGAGCTCGCGCACCAAATACTTGAGGACTCGCAAATTATTGAGCGGATGGATATCACAAGCCACCGATAGCGCCAAGGCGCGCACCCGCGCGCGCCCGAGCGGATCGGCTGGCAGCAGGGGCGGTTCTGGGTAGACCTCATCGAGATACTCAATGATGGCCAGTGACTGCGACAACTGATGACCGCCATCGTCCAGTACGGGTACAAAGGTGTCTGCCGAAAGGGCCGCAAATTCAGGCTTCTTGTGCTCGCCCTTGAGCAGGTGCACCGGGACATAGTCGAAGGGCAGTTGCTTGAGCGCCAGCGCAATCCGCACGCGAAAGGAGGCCGAGGAGCGAAAGTAGTTGTAGAGCTTCATAGGCAGCAGCATATCGCAGCCGAGGCCCTCCCCGCGCAGCCTATCCAGGCTGTTGGCCTACATGTCACCGATGGCGAGATTCTCAAACTTGGTGTGCTTGGCCACAAAGGTCAGCTTGGTCGTTCCGGTCGGTCCGTTACGCTGTTTGCTGATGATCACCTCAGCCACACCCGGCTCCTTGCAAGCCTCCTTCGTGTAGTACTCATCGCGATAAATGAACATCACCACATCGGCATCCTGTTCGATGGCGCCCGACTCGCGCAGGTCGCTCATCATTGGGCGCTTGTCGGTTCTGGACTCCACCCCCCGGGACAGCTGGGAAAGGGCAATCACCGGGCATTGCAGTTCCTTGGCCAGCATCTTCAAGCCCCGCGAAATCTCACCGATGGCCGTGGCACGGTTTTCATCACTCATGCCGCTGGAGACGCTCATGAGCTGCAGGTAATCCACCACGATCAGACCCAGCTTGCCACACTGGCGGGCAAGGCGCCTCGCATTGGCCCTGAGCTCGCTGACCGTCAGGCCCGGGGTCTCATCAATATGCAAGGCCACATTACGCAGCCGCTCAATCGCCTCGGTCAGCCGCGGCCACTCCTCCTCGCTCAGACGTCCCGTCCGCAGCCGACCCTGGTCGATGCGACCAATCGAGCCGACCATCCGCACCGCCAACTGCGCGGCCCCCATCTCCATCGAGAACACCGCCACCGGTAATTGTTCATTCAAGGCCACATGCTCGGCAATGTTGATGGCCAGGGCGGTCTTGCCCATACTGGGCCGTGCGGCCAGAACGATCAAGTCACCCGCCTGCAGACCCGAGGTCTGCCGGTCAAGGTCGATAAAGCCGGTGGGAACGCCGGTGATGTCATTCGGGTTGCGCGACATCTCCTCCACGCGGTCGAGAAGCGCCACCACCAGATTTTCCATGCTCTGAAAGCCCTGCTTCATGCGCGAGCCCTGCTCGCCAATATGCAGAATCTTCTGCTCGGCCTCATCGAGGATCACCGAAACAGGCTGGCCCTGTGGATTGAATGCCCGGGTGGCAATCTCGTCACTGGTCGCCACCAGTTTGCGCAGGATCGAGCGCTCGCGCACGATTTCAGCATAGCGCCTGACATTGGCGGCACTGGGCACATACTGAGCGAGCGCATTGAGGTAGGGCAGTCCACCCACCGCATCGGCCTTGCCCTGGCTTTGCAACTGCTCAAAGACGGTCACCACATCGGCCGGCTTGCTGGCATTGATCAAGGCACCGATCGCGGCGTAGATCAACTGATGTTCGTGACGGTAAAAGTCCATGTTGACCAGCAGATCCCCTACCCGGTCCCAGGCCCCGTTATCCAGCAGCAGCCCCCCCAGCACGCTCGACTCAGCCTCGATCGAATGCGGGGGAATGCGCAGTTGGGTGATCTGCGGGTCGACGCTATAGCCGCTATCGGGCTCTGAAGGTAAGGCAGACATGGAATTCCTCGACGGGCTGAGCATGGTAGCGCCATGCGATCGCTGCGGTATGGAAAAAGCTGTGGATAAGCAGTGCAAAGGCGGGGGAGATCCGGCCAGAGCCTGTGGATACGCTCAAAAGCACAGAAGCCGCCCAGGGGCGGCTTCTGTTGCAACGGTCGCAAATCTTCAGGCCGTTTCGCCGTAGACCGTCACCGTGATATCCACCGCCACATCGGTGTGCAAGGAGACGCTGACCGGATGGTCGCCCACCACCTTGATCGGGCCATTGGGCATGCGGATCTGCGATTTGAGCACCGTGGTACCGGCCCGGCTGAGTTCAGCGGCGATATCCGCATTGGTGACCGATCCGAACAGACGACCGTCAACACCGGCCTTCTGGGTTAGCTTGATGGTGGAGCCGGCGATCTTCTCGCCTTGCGCCTGGGCCTCGGCCAGCTTGGCCGCCGCTGCCTTCTCCAGTTCGGCACGCTTGGTTTCAAATTCCTTGATCGCTGTCGCGGTGGCGCGACGGGCACGACCCGAGGGGATCAGGAAATTGCGGGCGTATCCGTCCTTGACCTTAACGACCTCACCGAGGCCCCCGAGGTTGACGACTTTGTCAAGCAGGATGACTTGCATATTCGGGGCTCCTTCAGAGGGTGCGATGCTGGTCGCTGTAGGGCAGCATGGCCAGAAAGCGGGCGCGCTTGATGGCCGTGTTGAGCTGCCGCTGATAAATGGCACGAGTGCCGGTCAGTCGCGCAGGGATGATCTTGCCGTTCTCGGCGATGAAATCGCGCAGGACATCGACGTCCTTGTAGTCGATTTCTTCAACGCCAGCGACGGTGAAACGGCAAAAGCGCTTGCGCTTGAACAGCAGCGACTGGGTGTTGCGCTTGGGGCGCTTGTCCTTGGAAAAACGTTTTGGACCGGGCATGGTGGACTCCTTAGAGAGAGGTGAATTCCTGGATATGAAATACGAGGCTCTTATTGGCGCGAGCGCTGGCAAGAAAGCCCCTGAAACCAAAGCTGCGGCCCAATTCAAGAAGGGCCAGCTGCTCAGCCTGCGTCCCGAAGGCCACAGCCCGGATCGAAACCTTGACTTGCCGGATGCTACCTGCCTCCATTTGCTCGGACTCGTGTTCGAGCACCAGGTTCAGGGCTGGCAGACCGGCTGGCGTGTAACGCAGAACAGCGATCTCTGCTATGCGCGCCGACAAGTCGATTTGGTTCAAGGCACTACCCGCACAAACGCCCCGAGCAAGGGCATCTATCGGTGGGCGGCTTTAAGCGGCCTCCTGCTGCTGGGCCTTGCGCGCTTCCTCGCGCTCGACGCTTCGCATCATGACCGAAGGGCCTGTCTCCGCTTTCTTCTTGAGAACGGTCAAATGACGCAGCACCGCATCATTGAACTTGAAGGCGTGCTCGATTTCGTCTATCACGGCCTGGCTGGCCTCGATATTGATGCAGATGTAATGGGCCTTGCCCATCTTCTGGATCAGATAGGTGAGCTGGCGACGGCCCCAGTCCTCGACCCGATGCACCTTGCCACCACCGGCGGTGATCATGCCCTTGTAGCGCTCCAGCATGGCTGGAACCTGTTCGCTCTGATCCGGATGGATGAGCAAGACAATTTCATAGTGACGCATGCAAACTCCTTATGGGTTGAAAGCTGCCCCCCGCGTCATCGGTTGGGGGTGCAGCAAGGAAAGCCCGCTAGTATAACCGGTGTTGGCCGCCCGCTCTCGGGCCGGGCAAGTGCGAACCCTCACAGCGCAGCTCACCGAGTGGCCGACCCGGCTTATCGGCCCTGAAGGTCCGCCCAATCGCTCTGGGGGCGGCGCTCTCTCTGAGGTTCACCCCTCGGTCAAGCGCTTCCAAGTGTCGATCACCGTGTCCGGGTTGAGGGACAGCGAATCAATACCCTCCTGCTGCAACCACTGGGCCAGGTCGGGGTGGTCGCTCGGGCCTTGCCCGCAGATGCCCACATATTTGCCCTGGCGCTTGCAAGCGTTAATGGCCATGGAGAGCAGGGTCTTGACGGCGGGGTCGCGCTCGTCAAAGTCTTTGGCCAGAATATCCAGGCCGGAATCGCGGTCTAGTCCCAGCGTCAGTTGTGTCAAGTCGTTCGATCCGATGGAAAAACCGTCGAAAAACTCCAGGAACCGGTCAGCCAGTACCGCATTGCTGGGCACCTCGCACATCATGATCAGTCGCAACCCGTTTTGACCACGGGCCAGCCCCTGGCGGGCCAACAAGTCGGTGACATCACGCGCCTGGCCTAGCGTGCGCACGAAGGGAACCATCACCTCGACGTTGACCAGCCCCATCTCATCGCGCACGCGACGCAGCGCCTCGCACTCCATGGCAAAGGCTTGCGCAAAGTCGGCACTCAGATAGCGCGCCGCACCCCGGAAACCAAGCATCGGATTTTCCTCTTCGGGCTCATAACGCGACCCGCCGATGAGCTTGCGGTACTCATTGGACTTGAAGTCTGACAGGCGAACGATGACCGGCCGGGGCCAGAACGCTGAGGCGATCGTGGCCACGCCCTCAGCGACCTTGTCCACATAAAAGGCTCTGGGCGAAGCGTGCCCACGGGCCACGCTCTCCACCGCCTTTTTCAGGTCGGAATCGACGGCCGGATAGTCCAGGATGGCCTTGGGGTGCACCCCAATGTTGTTGTTGATGATGAATTCGAGCCGTGCCAGACCCACCCCATGGTTGGGAATGAGCGCAAAGTCAAACGCCAGCTGCGGATTGCCCACATTCATCATGACTTTGAGCTTGATGTCGGGCATCTGCCCGCGCTGGACCTCGGTGACTTCGGTCTCGATCAGCCCGTCATAAACGTGGCCCGTATCCCCCTCGGCGCAGCTGACCGTCACCAGCATGCCGCTGGAGAGCTTCTCGGTTGCATCCCCACACCCAACCACCGCTGGAATGCCCAACTCGCGCGCAATGATGGCTGCATGACAGGTGCGTCCGCCGCGATTGGTGACGATAGCGCTGGCCCTCTTCATAACCGGCTCCCAATTGGGGTCGGTCATATCGGTCACCAGCACATCGCCGGGCTGCACCTGATCCATCTCGCCCACATGCGCCACTCGGCGCACAGGCCCGGTGCCGATCTTCTGACCAATCGCCCGTCCCGAGGTGAGAACAGTTCCCGAGCCCTTGAGCTTGTAGCGCAGCTCGGCCTGACCGCGGGACTGGCTCTTGACCGTCTCGGGCCGGGCCTGCAGGATGTAAATCAGACCATCGGCGCCGTCCTTGCCCCATTCAATGTCCATGGGTCGCCCGTAATGCTGCTCGATCACCAGGGCATAGCGGGCCAGCTGCTCCACCTCCTCATCGCTGAGACAGTATCGGTTGCGCATCTCCACCGGCACATCGGTGGTCTTGACAAGCTTGCCAGAGGCCCGCTTTTCCGCGGGGGTCGCAAACTCCATCTGAATCAACTTTGAGCCCAGATTGCGGCGAATCAAGGCACGGTTGCCGGCGCGCAACATCGGCTTGTGCACATAGAACTCATCGGGATTGACCGCACCCTGCACCACCGTCTCGCCCAGACCGTAGCTGGCGGTGATGAACACCACATCTTCAAACCCACTTTCGGTGTCCAGGGTGAACATGACCCCAGCCGCACCGATGTCCGAACGAACCATGCGTTGCACCCCAGCCGACAGGGCCACCTCGGCATGGGCGAAACCCTTGTGCACCCGATAACTGATGGCCCGGTCGTTGTAGAGCGAAGCAAACACCTCCTTGATCTTGTGCAGGACCTCGGTGAGTCCCACCACATTCAAGAAGGTTTCTTGCTGGCCAGCAAAAGAGGCATCGGGCAGATCCTCAGCCGTGGCTGAGGAGCGCACCGCAAAGCTGGCCTGCTCAGACCCCTCGCTGAGCTTGGCAAAGGCCCGCTCAATGGCCTGCTCCAGGCCGGCGGGAAACGGCTGGGCCTCGACCCATTGACGAATTTGCGCCCCGGCGGCCGCCAGCGCATTGACGTCCTCGGTGTTGAGATTGGCCAAGCGATCAGCGATGCGCCGGTCCAAACCCTCATGCGCCAAGAATTGCCGAAATGCATAGGCGGTGGTGGCAAAACCGGTCGGCACACGCACCCCTGTGGGCAACTGCGAAATCATCTCGCCGAGGCTGGCGTTCTTGCCGCCAACCGCCTCGACATCGCTCATTCTCAGGTTCTCAAACGGTACGACCAAGGCGGTCGCCTCAAACAGGGGGGACATGACAAGACTCCAGGAGGTTTTAAAACCGGGACGAACGCCATGGGCGGCTGCAAGCCTTGTTCGAATTCTGTAGGGCGGGCCATGGAACGCGGTTCGATAATGGAACGATTGTAGAGGCGCCCTCACCCGGCCCCATCGCGGCAAGGACCCCACTTATGGCCACACGCACCGTGTTCTTCATCTCTGACGGCACCGGCATCACCGCCGAGACCTTCGGCAATGCCATCCTGGCGCAGTTTGAAATCAAGCCCCGGCATGTGCGCCTGCCCTTCGTGGACACAGTCGACAAGGCGCATCAGGCCTTGCGACAGATCAACCACACCGCAGAGACCGAGGGCAAGCGCCCCATCGTATTCACCACCCTGGTCAACATGGATGTGCTCTCGGTCATCGGTCAGAGCAACGGCATGCTGCTGGACATGTTCGGCATCTTCGTGGAGCCACTGGAATCCGAGCTGGGCCTCAAATCCAACCACCGGGTCGGCCGTTTCTCCGATGCCTCCAAAAGCAAGGAGTACGACGACCGTATCGAAGCCATCAATTTCTCGCTGGCCCATGACGACGGTCAGAGCCATGCCGACCTGCAGCAGTCCGACGTGATTCTGGTGGGCGTCAGCCGCAGTGGCAAGACGCCGACCTCCTTGTATCTGGCCATGCAGTATGGGTTGAAGGCTTCAAACTACCCGCTGATTCCCGAAGACTTTGATCGACGGCAACTGCCGACCGCCCTCTTGCCCCACCGCAAGAAAATTTTTGGCCTGACCATTGATCCGCAGCGACTGGCCCAGATCCGTAACGAGCGCCGGCCGAACTCGCACTACGCCAGCCTGGAGAACTGCCGACGGGAGATTCATGAGGCCGAGGCCATGATGCGCCGTGAAGGCATACGCTGGCTCTCGACCACCACCAAATCGATCGAGGAAATCGCCACCACCATCTTGCAGGAAGTTCGACCCGAACGCCTTGTGTACTGAGTTCCGAGGGGAAATGGCCCGCACTGACAAGTCCTTGAGGAAAGCGAGGCGGTGATATTGAGAACGATTCGCATTTGCGATATACTGCGAAGATGGTTTTCAGATTTCACTCCCGTCCCAAACTCTGGCGCGCTATCGCTGCACTGGTACTCCCCTTTAGTCTGGCCCTGGGCGCTGTCGCGCAGGACAAGGTGCTCAACATTTACTCGGCCCGTCACTACCCGACCGATGAGGCGCTGTACAGCAATTTCAGCCGAGCCACTGGCATCCGCATTCAGCGCATCGATGCAGACGATGCGGGCATTCTGGCGCGGCTGCGGGCTGAGGGCGCGGCCTCACCGGCCGATGTGATCCTTCTGGTTGATGCCGCCCGCCTCTGGCGAGCCGAGGTCGACGGACTGTTCAAACCCATCAAGTCGGCTACTTTGGAGGCGGCCATTCCCGCCACGCTTCGCGCCAACCCCACCCCGGAGGGCAGCGCTTGGTTTGGCCTGTCCACCCGAGCGCGGGTCATTGTCTACAACAAAGCCCGACTGAGTGCCGCCGATGTGGACGCCTACGAGAAGCTGGCCGAACCCAAGCTGCGCGGCCAGCTCTGCATGCGCTCGGGCTCACACCCCTACAACCTCAGTCTTTTCGGAGCCATGCTCGAACACCTGGGGCCACAAAAAACAGAAAATTGGCTCAAAGGCCTGGTCGAAAACATGGCTCGCACGCCCAAGGGCGGCGACACCGACCAAATCCGCGCTGTGGCGGCCGGCGAATGTGCGGTCGCGGTGACCAACACCTACTACCTGGCACGTCTGATGAGATCGGAACAAACGGCGGACCGGGCCGTGATCGAGAAACTGGGCGTGGTCTTTCCCAATCAGTCGTCGACCGGTACCCATGTCAACATCGCCGGAGGGGCGGTGGCCCGACACACCAAGAACCCCGACAACGCCATCCGTTTTCTCGAATACCTGGCCAGCGCCGCCGCTCAGAACCATTTCGCCAACGGCAACAACGAGTGGCCAGCAGCCAAGGGGATCACCATCGAGAACCCGGCCCTCAAGGCCATGAGCGGTGGCTCATTCAAGAGCGAAACCATCCCCGTCAGCACCCTGGGCATGAACCAGGTTCGGGTGCAGCAAATGCTAGACCGGGTGGGATTGAGGTAAGCGCATTGACACGCGGGGCGCGGCCCCCGACAGACTCAAGGCAGGCCAGTCACAGGCGGCAAGAGAGCGCCGCCCTCGGTGCGACAGAGCCGCCTCACAGCCCCAGAGCTGAAATGCCGGCGCGCGCGATTTGCGCGTCCTCGCTGGACTTGACTCCGCTGACGCCCACCGCCCCAAGGCAATGGCCGTCCTTGATGATGGCCACGCCGCCCTCGAGCAAGCCCTCAATCTCCGGCGCACTGAGGAAGGAAATCCGCCCCCCGTTGATCACCTCCTCGTAGACCTTGCTGTCTCGCCGACCCAGGGCCGAGGTCCGTGCCTTGGCAGGTCCGATATACGAGGAAACCGCAGGCGCTCCGTCGAGACGGCTCAGATGCAGCAGGTGTCCGCCATCGTCAACGATGGCAATCGTGACCGCCCAATGGTTCTTCAAGGCTTCTGACTCAGCGGCAGCGGCCATCTTCTTGACGTCGGCCATTTCTAGAAAAGGTTTGGTTTTCATGATTCACACCCAAAAAGTCGGAAAAAAACGCTCGGCAGTTTAGCGCCGCGACCGATGCGTACGGCGCATCCCACCGAAGAGCCCGCCGCCAAGTGCCCCCAAAAACCGCACAAAAAGTAGGACGGGCCTTGACAAAGGCGCCCTGTCCCTAAAATCACGCTCACGGTCAGACCGGTGTAGCGCCTTCAGACGCACCCCGTTTCCCTGGTCCGGATTTCAAGGAGATCCACATGAACCATCCCTACCAAACCGTTGATTACGCCGGCTCCCTGCCCTCGGCGGCAGAACGCAACCGCGTGCTTCGTAACACCTACTGGCTCCTGGCCTTGAGCATGGCACCTACTGTGCTGGGGGCCTGGCTGGGTGTGGCCACAGGCATTACCGCCTCTCTGGGCGGTATCGTGGGCCTGCTGGTGTTCCTGGGTGGCGCTTTCGGCTTCATGTTCGCCATCGAAAAAACCAAGAACTCTGCGGCGGGTGTGCCGGTTCTGCTGGCCTTCACCTTCTTCATGGGCCTGATGCTCTCGCGCCTGCTGGCCATGGTGCTGGGCATGAAAAACGGCGCCGACCTCATCATGACCGCCTTCGGCGGTACCGCTGGCGTATTCGTGCTGATGGCCAGCCTCTCCACCGTGATCAAGCGTGACCTTTCGGGCATGGGCAAATGGCTGATGGTCGGGGCGCTGGTCTTGATGGTCGGGGCCATCATCAACGTGTTTGTGGGCTCATCCACCGGCATGATCGTGATCAGCATGATGGCCGTAGGTATCTTCTCGGCCTTCATCCTCTACGACCTCAAGCGCATCGTTGACGGCGGAGAGACCAACTACATCACCGCCACGCTGGGCATCTACCTGAGCCTGTTCAACGTCTTCCAGAGTCTGCTGTCGCTGCTGGGTATTTTTGGCGGCGACCGCGAATAATCGTTTTGAACAAACTCAAAAAGGGACCTGCGGGTCCCTTTTTTCATGAGCGATCAAACACGGCCAGACTCTCCACATGGGCGGTATGCGGAAACATATTGACCACGCCGGCAGCCACACAACGGTAGCCCGCCTCCCGCACCAGCAGGGATGCATCGCGCGCCAAAGTGGCTGGATTGCAACTCACATAAACAATGCGCCGTGGAGCCTGCCAGCCCACCGGGGGCTCGACGGCAGCGATGACAAATTCATCCGTCTTTTGCCCGTCCCGGTTGACGCGTGAGCGCTCCTGACCCTTCGGATGCAAAGCGGCCAAGGACTTGAACAGTTCAAAAGCTCCCTCTCGGGGCGGATCGACCAACCATTTGTCAGCCGACGGGTCCATGGCGAGTTGCTGCGGAGTCATCTCGAAAAGATTGCGGGCTGCAAACTCGGTCGGGCACAGGGGAGGCAGACCCTTGTTCAGCCGAAGCTGAGCGTTAAAGCGCAGATTCTCGAGCGAGCGCTGGACCAGCGATGCGCTGCCTTCAATGCCCAGCACCTGACGCGCTCTGGTCGCCAGCGGCAGAGTGAAGTTGCCCAGGCCACAAAACCAGTCAATCACCCGCTCCTCGGGCCGCACATCGAGCCACTGCAGCGCGCGCTGCACCAACACCCGGTTGATGTGGGGGTTGACCTGCGTGAAGTCCGTTGGCCTGAAGGGCATGAGCAGGCCGAACTCGGGCAATTCGTAGGCCAGGGGCGGCACGTCCTCATCCAAGCGATGGACCGTATCGGGGCCCTTGGGCTGCAGCCACCATTGAACGCCAGGCCACCGCTTGGCAAACTCTCGCAGGCGCTCCATATCAGCCGGGCTCAGCGGCTCCAAGTGCCGTAGCACCAAGGCGGTAAGCTGCTGGCCCTCGACCAAGCCACAGGCCAATTCGATCTGCGGGCAGGTCTCGCGCGCCTGCAGCGAGCCCATCAACTCGCGCAAGGGCACCAGCATCTGGCTGACGTTGGCAGGCAACACCGGGCATTGCCGTATGTCAGCCACGTACTGGCTCTTGCGCTCGTGGAAGCCCC
>CAYPSU010000024.1:15579-27524 GCA_964413475.1 uncultured Polaromonas sp.
AGAACCGTGTCTTTCTTGCGCACATAGCGCACCGACAACCGCGCCCTGAACCGGTAATGCCAGGCCGGCCCCTCGATCGGACGCATCAAGCGCTCCGCACGGATCTTGCCCAGGTGAGAAAAGTTGTCCTCCAGGACCCGCTGCTTGACCGCCACCTGAGCACTGCGGTGCAGATGCTGCATCTTGCAGCCCCCGCAAGCACCCTGGTGCAAGCCGAAGTGCGCGCATTGCGGCTGCACCCGCTGGGACGACTCATGCAAGACCTGTTCAACCGTGGCCTTGTCAAAACTGCTCTTGCTGCGCGTCACCCGCGCGGTCACGCGCTCAGAGGGCAAGGCCCCCTCGACGAACACCACCTTGCCATCGGGCCGATGGGCAATGCCCTGCGCCTCCATATCCAGCGATTCAATCGCAAGCACATCAAGGCTGGGGGGCGCTGGCAGCGGCGTCGACCGTGCAGGCTGCAAAAACGTTTCACTCATGGGCCGATTGTCTCAGCCCGAAGGCTTATGACGGATTGAGACTGCTCGAGCTTAGCGCCAGGCGGCCAGATACTCGCCCCAATGGGGCTCGGTCGGAGCCAGTTCTGCCAATCGAGATTTGACGAAATCAATCTCCTGAGCGTATTCGGCCTCCATCAGACCGGCGCGCATTTTCTGAAATCGACAATACAGCAAATAAGTATTCATGACATCGGTTTCGCAGTACCGCCGGATGTCCTCGAGCTGACCTTTTCGATAGGCCGAGTAGACCGCCGAGCCGTCCATGCCGAGCTTACCGGGAAAGCCGCAGAGCTTGGCCAGCGCATCCAGAGGCGCGTTGCTGCGCGGGCTGTACATGGCCAGCAAGTCCATCAGATCCAGGTGGCGCATGTGGTACCGGCTGATGTAGTTGTTCCATTTGAACTCGCGACTGTCGTGATCGCCGCCCTCGCCCATGTCCCAATACTTGCTAGCCACCACGCCATGCTTGAGGCCGCGGTAGTGCAGCACCGGCAGGTCAAAGCCCCCCCCGTTCCAGCTGACCAGTTGCGGGACATGCTTTTCCACCGTGCTGAAGAAGGTCTGGATGATCCGGCCTTCCTGACTCTGCCCTTCAGGCTCGCGATCGACAAAGGAATGAACCCGCAAGCCCTCGGCGTTGCGAAAGACGCAGGAAATCACCAGCACCCGCTGCAAATGCAAGGGCACAAAGTCGCTCTTTCCTTCAGCCACCCGCTTGGCAGCCCAATCGGCATAGCCCTGATCGTCGTCATCGCCCTCGATCAAGCCCAGAGCCCGCATGCCCGCGATATCGGGAATGGACTCGATATCAAACACCATCACCGGCCAACTCATAAGTCCTCCTGGCAGTCCAGGATGCAAGGATACCCGCAGAGGCAAGCGTTTCGAGGGTCAGTTTGGCGCCTCGTCGGCGCAAGGCAGCGGCTCACACACAGAGATCGTGCATCGCCGATAAGGCGCGGCTCCCGAGGGAGGAAAGTCCTTGAAGGTCTAGAGGGTGTGGGCGTACAGCCCTGGCGCAAGGCGGCGCTTGCGAAGAACCTTCAGCCGCCGGCCTTCTTTTCGGCCGGCTCGGCCGGGCCTGGTTTGGCCACCTGGGGCTTGCACTCGGCCAGCACCTCGACAGCCTGCCCGGCATAAGACAGCGCATTTTGGGCTGCACAAATAATCTGCTTTCGGCTGCCCCAGTCGGAGGCCGTCATGGCCTTCTTGAGCGAATCGACCGCTGCATCATTGGCCTGGCCGGTGGACATGATCTGCAAAACACCCAAGCCCAGATGCCGCTCGGGGCTGAAGCTCTTTTCCTTGGCATAGGCGGCCTCAAGGTCGCGCAGGGTCTGGCCCGAGGCCAGCGAGGCCCGTAAAGCCTGCAGTTGCTGTGCCTGTAGCCGCAGCGGCTCGAGCTCAGTTTGCGCAGCCTGGACCGATTGCGTGACCTCTTCAAGCTTTTTCTCGGCCTCGGCGCCACGTTCGGTCATCGTCTGAACCTTCGTGGTGTCAGCCTCAACCTTGTTGTGCAGGTACCAGACATAAGGCCCTGCTGCGGCCAGACCGATCAGCAAAAGTACCTCAAAAAACAGTCGCTTCATGGCAGGCACTCCCCTCAGTTGGCCGAAATCGGCCGGCCGTTCTGCGGTTGCACGGGCCGAGCACTGAGTTTGAACGGAAACTGCAGAATCTGATCGCGCGAAATGTTAATCGGCTCGCGCAAGATGTAGTAGCGCATGTTCTCGGTGCAGGGCGGTGTGGTCAGTGAGCCGTCATACATAAAAAACTTCATGTCACGCGGCAACAAATTGGCAGCATTGAAGGTCACACCGTCGGGTTTGACCTCTGGCCCCTCAGCCTTGGGGGCGCTGTTCCAGATCTGCTTGATCCCCGGGTTTTCATTGCCTTCTCGCAGCAGCACCACCACCGTGACCAGCTTGCCGGTGAGATCGCGGTGCAGGAAATGAATGCCCATCGGGAAGGTCTTGCCATCAATCTGCTCGCCCGCGGGGCGCTGAAAGGTCAAGCTGATCAACTCATAGGGCAGGCTGTCAATGCGCATACGGCTGCCAGGCTGAACATTGACCTGCAAAGTGCGGCCATCGTTGACGATTGCCAACGGACCCGATCGATAGTCGTGGATCAATTCGTACTTCACCCGCAACACCGGGCCGGCGATATTGATCGGGGACTGATTGCGACCGCGCGCGCACATCGCAAACCTCTCACCCCAAAAGTCGGGACCCAAATCACCCTCGTAAGACCAGGGCGGCAATGCGCCACCCTTGGGCTCGGGTTTTCGGGTGGCCTCCTCCAAACGACGATCCGCCTGGGACTTGGGCGCGTCGGCACCTTTGGCCGAATCAGAAGCGCCAGCCTCGGGCGCCTTGGCAGGCTCGGTGGTCTGGCCAGACTTGGCGACACTGGGCTCAGACTGCGCCTGATTTTGCAGACAGCTCGACAGCACCTCAACCTTTTGCCCGGCCGAAGCCAGCGCATTTTGGGCGGCGCAGATCAGGTTCTTGCGGGTGCCCCAATCAGCCGAATCCAGCGCCTTGCGAAAAGCTTCGACAGCAGCCGGATCGGCCCCGCCTTTGGTCAACATGCGAACGGCTCCCAGCCCCAGTTGACGCTCCGGACTGAGCGGGGCCTTTTCCTTGCGATAGGCCGCCTCCAGGTCGCGCAAGATCTCTCCGTTGGCAAAGGCAGACCGATAAGCCGCGAGCTGCTCGGATTGCTGGCGCAAGGGGGTCAAGTCCGCCTGCAGGGCTTTCTGGATGTCTTCGGACTCATTGAGTTTGGTCAAGGCCGCCGCCGCCTGCGGCGCCACCTCAGCCGCCTGGGCAGCCACCACCGCACCGGCCTGGTAACGCATCCAGCCCAGTGCACCCAAGGCACCCAGGGCAATGACCAGAAGTAGATCGAAAAAAGTGCGTTTCATGATGGAAAAACCGATCGGTATCGAGGAGTCGACCCCAGCTCATGAAACTTGAATGCAGCCCCGTCTGTACAGGCTGAATCGCACGACCCCGCAGCGGCGGGTGAACCACCGGCTGCGGCCCACCGGTCAGACAGGGCCAAGGCCGAATCCAGGGCCGCCGGGCGAAACATCAGCGCGCCCATCATGACGGCCACAGAGCTGACAAGGCAAAGGTCTTTAAAGCGCATGGTCAAAGCAAAATTCAGGTGGTGTACAAACCAACCCCGCCAGCCCCAAGACGGGTACTGCGGACTTGGGCCCGTCGCGGTGGGGGCTCATAGACCGGCTCCATAGTTGTGGCGAAAGGTTCCCACTTCATCGAGTTGACGACGCTCGCGCTGCGCCAGGTCCTCACGAACCTGTCTCTCATCATGCTCCTGCAGGGACTGCATCTTGAGACGCTCACGTTCGGCGACCAAAAGGCGCGCCCGCGCCCCTGCCAACGTCTGCTCGACTTGCTGAAGGTCTTTATCCACCCGCGCCACCAACGTGAGCAGCTGATCTGCAAACTGGCGCCGATTGAGCGTCTCCATCATGCCAGCGCTGACCGTACCGGCCTGGGGTGCGCGGACATAGTCCTCATGCAGTAGCAGCAACCGTTGACGGCTGGCCTTGAGCGAGTCCACACGCTCCCGCAGCTCACCCAACTCGAGGTGGATGCGAGCCACGTCTTCTTGGGCTTTTGTCAAAAGCACACTCCAACAGGACCGGGGCTGATTCATGATGCCATCCTTCTCGACACGTGATCACTCATGAGCCGGTCATCAGGCGACGCAAGCCGTCTCGGGTGACCGGTTCGGGCTCACCCAGGTGCATGTCCTGACGCAGAAAATTTTCCATGGCTGGCCTAAGGGCAATGGCCTCATCGAGATCGGGGTTGGTGCCCGCCTCATAGGCGCCAACCTGAATCAGGTCCAGGTTTTGCTGATAAAGCGACCACAGCCGCCTGAATCGGTTGGCCAGCTTGAGGTCTTCGGGTCCCAGCAGGGACTGCATCAAACGGGAAATCGATCCATTCAAATCAATGGCCGGATAGTGCGCGGCATCTGCCAGCTTGCGCGAGAGCATGACCTGCCCATCGAGTGAGGCACGCGCTATATCGACAATCGGATCCTGCGCGTCGTCACCCTCAGCCAGCACGGTGTAGATACCCGTTATGGAGCCACGTCCATGGCGACCCGGTCCGGCGCGCTCAATCAAGCTGGGCAGCAAGCCAAAAACTGAAGGGGGGTAACCCTTGGCCGTTGGGGGCTCGCCGATGGCCAGACCCACTTCGCGCTGCGCATGCGCCACGCGGGTCAGGCTGTCGACCAGCATCAGCACATCACGGCCCTGATCGCGGAAATACTCTGCAATCAAGTGGGTCATCTGAGCCGCCTTCAAACGCAGCACAGGGGACACATTGGCCGGCGAAGCCACCACCACCGATTTAGCCAGTCCTTCAGCACCCAGGGTCTCCTGGATAAAAGCCTGTACCTCACGGCCGCGCTCGCCGATCAGACCGATGACGACCACGTCAGCTGCGGTAAAACGGGTCAGCATGCCCATCAGCACACTCTTGCCAACACCCGAGCCGGCAACCAAGCCTATGCGCTGGCCGCGACCGATGGTCAGCAAGCCATTGATGGCCTTGACCCCCACATCCAAAACCCGGTTGATCGGGCCGCGCTCCATCGGATTGACAGGCAGCCCCAGCATAGACAGGTGGCTGTCGCAGCGCGGCGCTGCAAGCCCGTCCAGGGGCAGGCCTCGACCGTCGATGACCCGTCCCAGCAATTCATCACCCAGACACACCTGCCCCGCGCTAGGCACGATGCGCACCGAAGCGCCCGGACCAATACCAACCGGCTCGGTATAGGGCATCAGAAACAGAGTCTGGTCCTGAAAACCCACCACCTCCGCTTCCAGGCGGTGGTTGTCGCGTCCAATCACCTCACAGCAAGTTCCCACCGGCGCCATGATGCCGCGCGCCTCCAGACGCAAGCCCACCAGACGCACCAAAGTGCCGCAGCGTTGTGGCTCCGGCACCCGGATCTTGGGCAGGCTTCGGTCGACTTCTTCCGCAAAGGCAATCATGCAGGCCGTCCGGGTGAAGTGGGGGCAGGTCTGATCGCGCCGAGGTCGGTGCTCCTGCAAACACGGGCAGATCGCGCTGAGGGTGCCGCTCCTGCAGAAGAAGGTAGATCGGGCCAGGAGCGGCGCTCCCGCAAGGTCCGAGAGGCCAAGGAAACAGGCCTTTGAGGCGATGTGAAAGCCGTACCGTCACGGCGATCGAGCCAGCCTTTCATGACAGCGGCTCCCCAGGGTCAGGTCGGGCCGGTGCATTCTCCAGCCCGACCTGATCCGGATCGGTATCCTGGACCGACGATGCTTCGGCCTCGATCACCGGCGCAAAACGCCCTCCTCGAGCCGGCTCGGACATGCGGGGCTGAGCATCAAGCACTTGCGAAACCTCGGCCTTGCGAGCGGCCAGGCGTTCGGGCTTAAAGGCCGACTGTTGCCGCGCTGCAGCCGGCACTCGAAGCAGCTGAGCGGCCAGCGCTTCCAGACGGTGCTCGATCAGATCGAAGACGGTGGCGTCGTTGGCACTGGCGCGAACACTGCCGGGCAATACGGAGGCATTGGCCTGCAAAACCCACGGCAGGGACTTGTTTGGGCTTGCCTCGCCACCCTCCGAGGTCAAACCATTGAGCATTTCTTGCAGCGGTCCCAGATCGTCGGGGTGCACTTCGACCCGAACCGGCACACCGCGCTGGGCATCAAGCTCCTCCACGCAACGACGCACCAGACGATCCACGGCCTGCGGCGAAATCGACAGTTCGCCGATCACCAATTGCTCGGCCAAATGCAGGGCCAGCCGCTTGAGCGGCTCATGCAATTGATCGGGCGTCTCCATCAACTCGCGGACACCCCGCTCCAAGGCATCGAGTCGGCTCGCTGCCTGTTCCCGCCACGCAGCAGCCTGGGCGGACATGTCATCGGCGGCCTCGCGCAGACCTTGCTGACGCCCCTCCTCCAGGGCCTGCAAGCGCACTCTTTCCAGCTCGCTCTCACTGTGAACCGCCGGCTCTATAGCCTGGGCCGCCACCGCAGGCTCAGGCTCCACCCGAGCCGCCTCGTAGCCCAAAGCGGCGATCTCGTCGAGCTCCTCAGCCACTTCCTCCTGGGGGGGCGGGCCGAGGCTGGGCACCACGAAAGAAACCAGACGACCCATCGCCCAAGGGCTGACCTCGAAGGCCTGACCGACCGTTTGAGAACTCAGGTAGTCAGCCGGCTGCCAGACACGCGCCGTGCGCTCCTCGGTTTGACCCATGGCCCGCGGATCAGACAAAGTCAGCCCCTCCGCCCAGCATCAGTTCGCCTGCATCAGCAAGCTTACGGGCAGTACGCATAATTTTCTTCTGCGCATCTTCCACGTCGGTGATACGCATCGGACCCTTGGCGTCCATATCGTCTTTGAACATGCTGCGCGCACGTTCAGACATATTGCCGAAGAACTTGTCCTTGACCTCATCAGTGGCGCCCTTCAAGGCAATCATCAGCTGATCGGTGTCAATATTGCGCATGAGCGTCTGAATGCCACGGTTATCCATGGTGGTCAGATTGTCAAACGTGTACATATTGTCCTGAATGCGGAGGGTCAAGTCTGGATCGAGCTTGGTCAGGCCCAAAATCACCGAAGCTTCCAGCTCGGTCTTGGTCAGGTTCATGATGCGTGCAGCAGCCTTCACACCACCAAAGCTTGAGGACTTGGTAGAGGAATTGGTGGCAAACTGCTTCTTCATGATGGCTTCGAGTTCGCTCATGGCCGACGGCTGCACCGTATCGAGGCTGGCCACCCTCTGCATGATCTCTGGCCGGGACTCGTCGGGCAGGTAAGTCAGAACGTCAGCCGCAACCTGATGCTCGAGAACCGACAAAATGATGGCAATCACCTGGGGATGTTCGCCATAAATCATGTCGGCGATCGAGCGCGGGTCCATCCAGGCCAGGATATCCAGGCCCTTGGTACTCTGGCCAGGCATGATGCGATTGAGCACCGATGCGGCCTTGTCGTCACCCAGAGCACGCTTGAGCACCTTCTCCACATAGTCGGTGGTACCCAGACCCAAAGAAGTTTGCTTTTTGATGGTCGCCACGAATTCATCGAGCACCGCGTTGACCGCCTCCTGTGACAGATCGGCGACCGACACCATGGCACCGCCAAGTGCCTGCACTTCTTTCGGATTGAGAAATCGGATAATTTCCGATGCCTGTTGCTCACCGAGCAAAAGCATGATGACCGCAGCGCGCTGAGTACCGCTAAGCTCGGACATCTCGCGCTCGAGAGCCAGCTGCATTTCCTGCGCCTTGGCGTCCTTGACCTCGTCTGCCATGGTGATCTCCGTCCTTTGCTACGGGTATCAGCCCGCGTTGATCATTTTCTTGAGCACGCTGGCCACGCGCGACGAATCTTCGGCCACGATCATGCGAACCAAGGCCACCTTGTCGTCATAAGAATTGGCGGTATCGAGCATCTCCATGGAAATGGTCGATTTCTTGGGTTTGAGCTTGGCCTTGAGCTGCTCCAGCGTCTCTCCCTCGCCCAGCTGAATCGCGTTGATCTCGTCGGGGGTTAGCTCGCCGTCAGGCAGGGGCTTGGCCAGAGCCAGGGCAGCGGCTTCTTGGGCCTCTTTATCACCCTTGATGGCATGCATGACTGCAGGCCGAACCACCAGGAGCAGGAAGGCCAGAAAGGCCAGCCCCAGCAGACCGCTCTTGAGGTTGCTCATGATGCTCTCGTCCTTATACCAGGGTACGCTCAGGTCGGGTAACACCTCGGGCTCAAACTTGGCCGCCACCACAGTGACCACGTCACCGCGCTGCTCGTTGTAGCCCACCACACTGCGCACCAGATTTTGCATGCGCTCCAATTCCTCAGGCTTGTAGGGGTTGGGCTGGGGCTCAGGAGCTTCACCCTTGTCATTCTTGGGCCCCACAATGGGCGGCCTTTCGTTGATCACCACCGCAACGGTCAGACGTTCAACGGTGCCGGTGGCGCTGCGCACATGCCGAACCGAGCGATCGAGCTCGTAGTTGCGGGTCTGCCGCTGGGAGGTCAGGCTGCGGTCACCCGCCGCGGGCGTACCGCCCACCGAGGTGTTGGTGCTGGCCGAGGGTGGGGGCGGCGGCGTATTGGAGAGCGCGCCAGGCACACCCAGGGCCTCACGCGCCGAGTTGCGTTCTTCGGCGAGGATCTCTGAACGGGTCTTGGGGCCCTTGTCCCGGTTGTCAAAATTTTCAGTCGTGGTTTCCGATTGACTGAAGTCCAACGCCAAGTTGACCTGCGATCGCACATTGGTCTCGCCAGCGATTGGCGCCAGCAAGTCATTGACCCGCTGACGCAGCAGCTCTTCCATCTTGCTTTTGTGCTCGGCCTGGGCTGAGGTCAGGCCCAGGGGTCGCAATTCTGACGATTCCGTGATCAGCTTGCCCTGGTTGTCGACGACAGAAATGTTTTCCGTGGTCAACAGGGGCACGCTGGAGGCGACCAAGTTGACGATGGCTTGTACCTGCTGCGGCGTCATGATGCGGCCAGGATGGGGCGTGATCACCACTGAAGCCTTGGGTGGGGTACGGTCGCGCACAAAGGCCGACTGTTTGGGCATGGCAAGGTGGACCCGGGCAGCCTGCACCGCCTGAATAGCCAGAATACTGCGAGCGAGCTCTTGCTCCAAGGCGGCCACATAGCGCACCTGCTCCATGAACTGGCTGGTGGTCATGGCCGATTGCTCCTTGAGCGACTCCAGGCCAGTGGGCGGAGATTTTGGAATGCCCTTGGAAGCCAGAAAAATCCGCGCCTCGTGGTAACGCTGGCTGGGCACGGTAATTTGGCCTGTACCCGAATCGATCTTCGGCTTGAAGTCCGTAGCCTTCAGGGCCTCCATGGCCGCCTGCGTATCGGCCTCGCTCATACCGGCAGTGACCGAACGGTAGGTCGGCGCATTGACAGCCATGTAGATGGAGGCAAAAAACATGAGGACAAGAGCCACCAGCATGAAGGGCACGGCCTTCTTGACCGCTGGCTGCTCATAAACCTGGCGCAAGGGACCAAAAGGCCCATCGACAGCGAACAACTTTGCCAGCAAGCCCGTCTGGGCCGGCGGTGCTTCGGCCATCCCAGCCGGGTTGGTCGTCGTCAGCGCGCCGCCCGTTGCGGCGGGCGCAGCCATGCCTGGCACTGGGGCGGTAGCGGTCGCGGATGTGGCCATGATGAATCAGGGTATAGGGTTGAGAACGGGCGCGGTCATACCGGCATGTTCATGATTTCTTCATAGGCCTTGAGCACCTTGTTGCGCACCTGCAAGGTCGCTTCAAAGCTCAGGGACGACTTTTGCATCGCCAGCACGACGTCGGTCAAGGGCACCTCTTCGCCACGCTCGTAGGCCTCGGCCATGCGACGCGAATTCATCTGTGCATCATTGACCTGGTTGAGCAGACTCTTGACCGACTCGCCGAAGTCGGGTTTCTCGACCGCCGGCGCCTCCAGGGCTGCTGCGCCGCCGGCAGCCTGCGCCTGATGCGCACGCAGGGTGGCCAGCATGGACTGAATATTCGCATTGGAGTTGACTTTTTCAATCATGGCTCATCTCCGAGGGTCAGGCATTAAAGGCCAGCCCGCTCTCGCGCAGCTTGGCAATCTTGTAGCGCAGCGTCCGGGGACTGATACCGAGCTTGCGCGCCGCATCCATGCGGCTGAGCGTGCTTTGTATGGCCGCCATGATCAGCTGATGCTCGTTCAACTGGACCGCCTGCTGCAGACTGGCAGGCTCAGAAACTCCACCTGCAGATTCAAGGGCAGAGGACTCAGCCATCGCCGCATCGCCAGGCGGCGCAATAGAAGTCGGCGGGTGATAAGCGCCAGGGTAGCCAGGGGCAACCGGCATCGCAGAGGCCGGGCTTCCCGTGCCGGAGTCGAAAGGCTCAGTGGCCGTACGTGCAGCAGCCGGAGCAACATCTAGGGTGGCCGGCTCGTCGAACATCAGATGCGCTGGTGTTATCTCGTCGCCGGTGCACAGCACGACGGCGCGCAGCACCACGTTCTCCAGCTCACGCACATTGCCTGGCCAACTGTGGGCCTGCAGGCAAGTCTGCGCCTCGGGGCTGACGCTGGGCACGCGCCCATCGTGGGCGTGGCGGGCCAGCAGGCGGGCCACCAGCGGCAAGATATCGCCCGGCCGCTCACGCAGCGGCGGCACCCGCAGCTTGAAGGTAGAAAGGCGGAAATACAGGTCTTCGCGAAACTCGCGCCTGGCCATGGCTTGACGCAAATCCTTGTTGGTGGCCGCCAGTACGCGCACATCCAGGTCTATGGCACGCTCACCGCCCAGACGAACCAATTGGCGCTCCTGCAGCACCCGAAGCAACTTGGTCTGCAGGTGCATCGGCATCTCGGCCATTTCATCGAGGAAGATGGTGCCACCCTGGGCCTGTTCAAACAGGCCTCGGTGATCTTTCACCGCACCGGTAAAGGCGCCCTTCTCATGACCGAAGAGCATGTCCTCAATCAGATGGTCGGGCAGCGCAGCGCAATTTAGCGCGACGAAAGGTCCACGTGCCCGGTCCGACGATTCATGCACCACCCGCGCCAGCACCTCCTTGCCGGCACCGGTGGGCCCTTCAATCAGCACACTGACTGGCGCCTTGGCCACGCGCTGCGCGAGCGCCAGCAAATGACGGCTGACCGGATCGACATACACCACCGTGCGTGGCGCAGACACCTTGGCCAGCACCTGCGCTGCCGCCGGTGCAGCCCTGGACCGCGGGCTGGCTGCCTGCCATGCAGAAGCAGAAAACTCATCGGCCGCAATCACATGGGTGGCCCCATCACGCATGGCAGCTACAGCCAGCTCGAGATCGCGTCGTTCAACACGGCAAACAATTGGAATGGAAGAACCCTCAGCCGAAAGCAAAGCCTTCACGTCAGCCAGAAGCGACGTGCCGCCTTCCAAGCGAATCGCCAGCAGGTCGGAATGCGGGCAAAGCAGCTTGAGTTCATCCAGCGTGGCCACCGACTGCGCCACCAAGCCGGCGCTGGCCAGCTGCGCCTGCTCCGGACCGCTCAGGGCCCTGAAAGGATCGAGCCATAACAGTTGTTGGGTAATCGGCGAGTTGCTCATGCAGTGACCTCAAATTCGACAGGTGTGGCCTGATGTGCAAGCTTTGTGCCAGTGCGGCAAGACCCTTCCGCTCCCCTGCCGCAGCGGCAAAACGACGACTTTCCGACAGGAATGCCGGCGGCAAGTTTTGTCAGCGGGCGGGATGTGGAAGGCCCGATCGCGCCGAGGGCGGCGCTCCCACCCTTTGGGGCTGAGGGAAAGCGGGTTGGCAGAAGTTACACCCTCGCGGCGATAAGGCCTCGATGTGGGGCATGTAGGAGCCGCGCCCTCGCGGCGATAGGGCCTCGATGCGGGGCATGTAGGAGCCGCGCCCTC
>CAYPSU010000025.1:0-27191 GCA_964413475.1 uncultured Polaromonas sp.
AAGCGCCCAGAATGTGCAGCGCAAAGATCGCTGCGTCCATGGAAGGTCCCATCTGCAGGGTCAGGGGCGCGTAAAGTGTCCAGCCAGCAGCCGGCGCACCGCCAGGCATGAAGAACGAACCGGCCAACATGATCGCTGCCGGAATCATGAGCCAGAAGCTCAGGTTATTCATCCGGGCGAAAGCCATATCCGAAGCGCCAATCTGCAACGGAATCATCCAGTTCGCAAAACCTACAAAGGCCGGCATGATGGCGCCGAACACCATGATCAAGCCATGCATGGTGGTGAGCTGATTGAACAGCTCTGGGTTGACCAACTGCAACCCGGGCTGAAACAGTTCGGCCCGAATTCCCAGCGCCAGCACACCGCCGACCATCAGCATCGCAAAGGCAAAAAGGAGGTACAGCGTCCCGATATCCTTGTGATTGGTCGCCAGCACCCAGCGACGCCATCCGGTGGGCGCATGGTGATCGTGATCGTGCGAATGGTGGTCTAGGACTGCGCTCATAGGTCTACCCTTGTTTGTCGAACTCGTCGGACTCTAAAAATTACTTGCGTGCGGCCTGTACCTGGGCTGGCTGAACCAATTGGCCGGTCTTGTTAGACCAGTTGTTCTTGGTGTAGGTGATGACAGCAGCAATCTCGGTGTCATTGAGCTGCTTCCAGGATGGCATGGCCCCGCCGGCTGCACCGTTGAGCAGGATATTGATCGTCTTGAGGGGGTCGGCATCGACCACGATGGCCGAGCCATCGAGCGCCTTGATCGCGCCGGCACCCTTGCCGCTGGCCTGATGGCAGGCCGCACAGTTGGCGGCATAAACCTTCTCGCCACGGGCGAGCAGATCAGCCTGCTGCCAGACCTTGCTTGGGTCATCGGCCTTGGCTGCGGCCTCCTTGAGCTTGCCCTGTACCCACTGGGCATACTGCTCGGCTGTCACCACCCTGACGTGGATAGGCATATAAGCATGTTCCTTGCCGCACAGTTCCTGGCACTGGCCGTAGAAATCGCCCGTCTTCTCTGCGCGGAACCAGGTGTCCCGCACGAAGCCGGGAATGGCGTCCTGCTTGATGCCGAACTGCGGCACTGCGAAAGCATGAATGACATCGTTGGCCGTGGTGATGATGCGGATTTTCTGATTCACCGGCACGACCAGCGGGTTGTCCACCTTGAGCAGGTAGTCGCTGACGATTTCGCCCTTCTTGGGGCCTCCGGCATCAGACATGGCCCGATGGCTTGCGTCCAGTGTGGAGACAAAAGCAATGCCCTCGCCCTCGCCCTTGATGTATTCGTAACCCCACTTCCACTGAATGCCAGTGACCTTGATGGTGAGGTCGGCGTTTGAGGTGTCTTTTTGCGCCACCAGCAACTTGGTCGACATGAGTGCCATGCCAATGACGATGATGAAGGGCACCACGGTCCAGGCAATTTCGACCGCAGTGGACTCATGGAAGTTGGCGGGCTTGTGACCGACCGAGCGGCGATGCTTCCAGATGGAATAGAACATCACACCGAAAACAGCCACAAAGATGACCAAACAGATGATCATCATGGCCCAGTGCAGCCAGTTCTGTTCAGCCGCGATGCGGGTCGCAGGCTCAGGCAAATTCAACTGGAAGGGCTGAGGGCCACCGGGGAGGTTGTAGGAGGCAGCCGCCGCCGACGAGGCTGCAAAGCCCAGCGCAAGAGCGAACCACGCGGACGCTCTGGAAAAAGCCGAAAGCACAGGATCGTGCACCGATTGCATGAGCGCCTGCGCGCTTTTCTTGCCGAGGCCCTGTAAGTTGCTCGCGTTCATCGTCTTTGCTTTTCGAAAAGGTTTCGTTTTCAACAGAACCTCGGGATTATAGGCAGAGGCAAGCGCATCAAATCGAGGCTGTGAAAGTTTGGCGTCAGGTAGGCGCGCACAGGAATCAGGCCACACGCAGGGCCATCCGAATCTCCCGCGCCAGAGCGGGCCTGAGCTCAGGTCTGAGGTGACGGCCCACCACCACGCGACGGCCTTGCCCAGAGACCTCGATCAAGGAACCGTCACCGCCACTCGGCTCGACGCGTACCCAGTCCCTGGAAAATTCGGTGCGCTCGGTGGACCCACCGTGGTCACGCTCGACCACCAGCACCGGCCCCTCAAGAATAATGGTCTCGCCATCGCGTGCATGCCGTGCATAGACCAGCAAGGCCAGGCCCAGCACGGCAATTTCGAGCCACGCAAAGGGCATGACCAGGGTGGCTCCCATGAACCAAAAGCCACTGGCAATGGCCAAAGAAACCGCGCACAGCCCTAGGTAGAAGCGCACCAATTGGCTGGGGGCCAGGCTGCAATTGCGACGCAGGATCCAACGCAGGGCGCTGCCCGAACCCCCGTCGAGCCTTGGACATGGGGTGGCAAAGCGGTAATCGGTCGAGTAAGAGGACACAGGAATGAGATGTGCCGCGACCGGCTTGCTGGCCCAAGGGGGACAGCTCCCGACCGTCTCAGCGAAAGTGTAGCGCTGACCTACAGCCCGCATCATGAGCGGGTCTTTGATGCACGCAGCGAGCGTCGCAAGTCATCAACAGCCACCGTGCTGACAGGATCGGCCTTCCAGCGGGCCGCCGGCTTGAGGGCATGGCCGTAGACCAGCTCGACCGTCAGGCCCAGGCGTCCATCGGGCTGTCGGGGCCAATCCTGCTCGATGGCAGAGAGCAGCCCCTGGCGCCAGGCTCGGCCTCGACACCGGGCAAAACGGTGCCGATGCACATTACGCCCCCACTGGCCCAGCTCTGCCAGCAGGGCCTGCGCGCTGGTGAACGTGAGGGTCAAGCGCTCCATGTCCATGACCGGCTCGGCAAATCCGCTGCGCACCAGCATATCGCCCCAGTCATGCATATCGGTCAAATCAGCAGCCGGCGGCGGCCAGCCCCTGGCCTGGTAAAGACTCTTGAGCTCTATCGCTGTATCAGGACCGAGACAGGAAAACATGACAAACCCGTCGACGCGCAACCACCCATACCAGCGCCTGAGCAGTTCGGCCGGGTCGGCATGGGCATGCAGCAACAAATTGGCCCAAACCATATCCTGGGACTGCGCGGCCGGCTCCTGCCAGCAAGGCGCTGGGCCCCACCAGTGCCGCCACTGCCACCAGGGCAGCGCCAATTCGCGATCAACGCGAGCGCGTCGCTGCGGCTCCGGTTCAACCAGCACCGCCTTCGGACCACAATGTCGAATCAGGCTGGCATGGACCGCCGCACCGCTGAGCGCAGGGCAAAAATGTGTCCAATCCTTCGGCTTGCTTCGGAACCACTGTAGCCGTTCGAGCATGCGACGAGCCGCCTCCTCATGCAGCCAGGGCGTGGCACAGACCGCCATCTGTCGTTGCCATCGGAGCACGGCGGGCCGATCGTAGGTGGGCGGCGTAGAGTCGGGAATGGAAGAGGTCAAGAAGTCGGACCGGTGCCTCGCAAATGTCCCTCTGGACAAGCCCGGCCTGGCCGAGGAGTATATGGCCCTGTGTTCACCAAACTCATCTCCGCCTTTGGACCCCCGAGCCAATGCGCCGTGTGCAAGAGCTGGCCCAGCTCGCAGCTGTGCAGCCCCTGTCTGCAGCGCTTTGCCGAGCAGTCAGTGAGGTGCCCGCAATGCGCCCTGACCCGCACCCTGACAGAAAACGGTCAGCCAGACTGCCCGGATTGCCGCGGTCAGGACTGGGCCCTTCAAGCCTGCTGGGCTGCTGTGGATTACGACTTTCCCTGGACCGAGTTGATCGGTCGCTACAAATTCGAACGCCAGTCGGGATACAGCGATCTGCTGGCGCAATTGCTGCTTCGCACCCCCCAGGTGGTCGACCGGCTGGCCAACCTGGGTCCGCGGGATTGGCTGCTACCCCTGCCCCTGTCGGCGCAGCGTCTGGCCGAGCGTGGCTTCAATCAGGCTTGGGAACTGGCGCGGGCCCTGCACCGCAGCAGCGGCTGCCGAGCTGGCCTGCAAGCGCGCCTGCTGATCCGCATTCGTCACACCGAAGCGCAAACCCGGCTAAATCGCGAGCAGCGTCTGAAAAACCTCAGCGGTGCCTTCATGGTCGAGCCCCTCTGGGCGGAGGCGATTCGCGATCGCACGGTGGTCCTGGTCGATGACGTCATGACCAGCGGTGCATCGCTCAACGCAGCCGCGAAGGTCCTCAGGCAGGCCGGCGCATCGCGCGTCGAGGCCCTGGTGGTGGCCCGGACGCCGCCCTGAGGAAAGCCCGGTCAGACGGCTGCTGATAATCGCAACCATGTTCCATATCGTCCTGGTCCATCCCGAGATACCGCCCAACACCGGCAATGTGATCCGGCTGTCGGCCAACACCGGCTGCCAGTTGCACCTGGTCGAACCGATGGGCTTTACGATGGAGGATCGCCAGTTGCGGCGGGCTGGATTGGACTATCACGAATACGCCCGCATCAAACGACACGCCAGCTGGTCGGCCCTGCTCGAGGCTGAGCAACCCGTCACCGACCGGCTGTTTGGCTTTACCACGCATGGGTCACGGCCGGCCTTCGAGGTGCAGTTTCAGGCGGGCGACTGGCTCGTTTTCGGCTCAGAGACCGCAGGTCTACCCCTTGAGTTGCGCGAGCGTTTTTCAGCCGAACGACGGTTGCGGCTGCCCATGCGAGCGGGTCAACGCAGCCTCAACCTCTCCAACGCGGTGGCAGTCGCGGTCTACGAAGCTTGGCGACAGTGCGGCTTTGCCACTGCGGACAGCCCGATGGCCTGAGCCTGTTCGCATCCGACCTCGACCGCCACGGGCGATGACCTCAAGCCTACCCAGCGGCGGCTCGCCAACCGTCCCAAAGCAACTTCAGTCCGGTGAGAAACATCCCAAGGTAGACAAACTTGTAGAACAGGTCGGGCTGTATCCGCCGGGCCATGCGTATGCCGACCCAAACGCCCAACGGCACCAGCGGCAAGAGCGTCAGAGAGGTCAGCATGTTGCGCAGGTCCAGCAAGCCCAGCATGCCATAGGGAATCCACTTGGAAAGATTGATGACAAAAAAGAAAAACGCCATCGTCGAGGTGAACAGCAGCGGGCTGAGTCTGAGTGGAATCACATAAGCGGTAATCGGCGGACCGCCAGCGTGCGCGATGAAACTGGTGAAGCCCGAGGTGGCCGTCAAGATGGCGCCCGCCCAGCGCGGGGGGGGCACGGCGTCAGGTTTGGGCGGAAAGAGCAGTCGCTGGGCCAAAAACAGCAGGGTAAAGCCGCCCACCAGGGCTTCGACCACCCCAGGATTGAGAGCCCGAAACAGGAAGTAGCCCAGCACCGTGCCAACCAGCCCGCAGGGCACCAAAAACCGCAGCAGCTGCCAGTCCATATGGCGGCGCAGAAAAGCCAAGCCCAGGATGTCGGTCAACAGCAAGACCGGCATCATGATGGCCGCTGCCTCTGGCACCGTCACCGCCAAAGCCATCAGAGGGACTGCCAGCGAACCAAAACCGGTGCCGAATCCACTCTTGCTGACCCCCATCAGCAGCACTGAGGGGATGGCGACCGCGTAAAAAAACGGGTCGGTGATCAGCGGCAAGGTCATGAGGGATGAGATTATCTGCCCAGCCCAAAGGTTTGCTCAGTGCGTCTCGATCCCCAGGTAGGCCTTCTGGATTTCAGGCCGGTTCATCATCTCCCGGGCCTGCCCTTCGGCCACGATGCGCCCTTCCTCCATCACATAGGCGCGGTCGGCTGTTTCCAGGGCCATGGACACATTCTGTTCAACCAGCAGCACCGCCGTTCCCTGCTCGTTGATACGACGGATCGCCGCGAACATGTCCAGCACGATGGAAGGGGCCAAGCCCAGCGAAGGTTCATCAAGCAGCAAGAGCGTGGGGCCCGCCATCAGCGCACGCCCAATAGCCACCATCTGCTGCTGGCCCCCGGAGAGCGAACCGGCGGGGCTTCCCAACTTAACCTTGAGCGCTGGGAACAGGGAGAGCACCTGCTCGAGTCGGGCCACGCGGTGCGGCCGGGCCGATGCGATGAACCCCCCAAGCTCCAGGTTCTCCATGACGGTCATCTGGGTGAACAGACGGCGGCCCTCGGGCACGATGGCAATACCGGCCTGGCAGAACAAATGGCTGGGCAGACGAGTCACGTCCTGACCACGGAAAAGAAGGCTGCCGCTCTTGACCGCGTGCAGCCCCGCGATCGCGTTGATCAGGGTGGTCTTGCCAGCCCCGTTAGGGCCGACCACACAGACCAGCTCCTTTTGGCCACAGCGGATGGAGACATCCCAGAGAGCCGGCGCAGCGCCGTAATTGACCGAGATCTGCTGGACTTCAAGCATGGGGCTTCCCCAAATAGGCATTGACCACTTCCGGATCGCTCATCACCTGCTGCATCGGGCCGACCGCCAGCAGCTTGCCGTGATTGAGCACCGCCACCCGATCGCACAAGGCCACCACCGCGCGCATGACATGTTCCACGAAAACAATGGTGGCGCCCTGATCGCGGATGCGGCGAATCAAAATGATGGCCTCATCTATCTCACTGGGCGTCATGCCCGAGAGCACCTCATCGAGCAGCACCAGACGGGGCCGCGCCGCCAGGGCTCGAGCCAACTCCAGGAATTTACGCTGGTGCAGATTCAGGTCATCGGGCAAACTTTCGGCCTTGTGGGCCAGCCCTGTGAAAGTCAGGCAGCGCCTGGCCTCCTCGGTGGCTTGCTGCCGATTCATCGAGGCGCCTCCGAACATGGCCGAAAGGATCACGTTCTCCAGCACGGTCAGGTGCATGAAGGGCCGCGGGATCTGATAAGTCCGAGCAATACCCGACTGAGCCACCTCATGCGCGGCCTTGCCCACCAACTCGCGCCCCTCGAACGCATAAGTGCCACCCGTGGCGGGGTAGTGGCCGCTGACCACATTGATGAAGGTCGACTTTCCCGAGCCGTTGGGCCCGAGCAAGCCAAGGATCTCTCCTTTGTAGACCTCCAGGTTGACCTCGCTGAGTGCCTGCACCCCCTTGAAGGCTTTGGACAGCCCGCGCGCCTGCAGCAACACCTCAGCGGTCGGGGCCGATGCGCTTGAAGTCACCGGCTCGGCAACAAGCTGCGCCGCTGGTGATTCATGGGCCGCCTGCTGCTCGGCTTGGCGGCTGCGTCGCGCCGCCTGCTCAGCGCGCCTGCGCAAGAAAAAGCCCATCACGCCGTTGGGCATGAACAGGATAACGACGATCAGCACGATGCCGACGATGGCTTTACCCATCACCGGGTTATTGCCGGCCGTGAAGAAATACAGCATGGTGGTAATGAGCACCGCGCCGACGGCCGGACCGGCCCAGTGCCTCGATCCGCCCAGGCAACTCATGAGCACCACCGTCAGCGGCACCGTGATGTTGAAGGTCTCGCCCACGGTGACATACTGCACAAACAGGGCATGTATGCCCCCGGCCAGACCGGCCAGAGCACTGGAGATGGCAAAGGCCAGCAGCTTGTAGCGGTAGGTGGGTACGCCCATGACCTCGGCCACATCCTCGTCGTCGTGGATGGCAAACAAGCCCACGCCCAGCTTGGACTGCTGCACCTTGTAGGCAATCAGCGCGGTGATCACTGCGACGATGAGCACCATCAGATACATGGAGGACGGCTGCGAGGGTCCCAACTTGGGCACGCTGACCGCCATGAGATAGACCCCGGGGCCGCCGTCAATCCGGGTGTTGATGATGATGGTGGCCACCACAAAGGTCACTGCAAGCGTGAGCAGGGCAAACAGCTCCCCACGCACCGCCTTGACCCGAAAGACCACCGCACCGAGCAGCACGCCAAGAATGGCGGGGATCAAGGCGGCCAGGGGCAAGGTGGCCAGGAACGGCCAATCGAGCTTGCCGGCCAGGCCCGCCGTGGTGTACATGCCGACGCCGAAGAACACGCCGTGGCCGAAAGAAAAATAGCCCGAATAGCCCGACAGGATGTTCCAGGACATGGCCAGGATGATCCAGTGGCAGATGAGATACAGGAAGGACTCGTAGAACGCCGGCAGGCCCAGCCAGGGCACGGTGGCCATCAGGGCGCCGGCCGCGAGAATGCCCGAGAAGGTCTTGTCCATGTCAGCCCTTTCCAGGCCGCAGCAGCAGCATGAAAATCAGGAGCGAGAAGGACACGATGGGCGCCCAAGAGGGCGAGGCCACCGCCATGGTGATGGCCTCGCTGACCCCAATGATGATGCCTGCCACCAAGGGCCCGAGCGGGCTGCCCAGACCGCCCAGCATGACTGCGGCAAACACCACGCCGACCCAGGCGAAGATCTGGGATGGGGCCAGGGTGAAAGTCAGGGCCAGACAGATGCCGGCTACGGCAGCCAGGCCTGCGCACAAGCCCGCCAGAAGCAGCGACAGCGCCTTTTGATTGATGCCAAAGGCGGCGGCGATGGGTCCATCCTCGGCCATGGCGCGCAGCGCCTTGCCAACATCGGTGTAGCGCATCACCGCCCAGATACCCACCGCGATGCCCACCGACAGCACAAAGGTGATGAGTTCAGGCACCGGCACGAAGAGACCGAAGACCTTGAACTTCATCGCGGTGTACGCCGACTCCAGTCGGCGAAAGTCAGCGGTCCAGATGCCTTGGATGATGGACTCGAGCACCACCGTCAGACCGAAGGTGGCCAACAGGGAGTTGAAGGGTGTGATTGCAAACTTCGACAGGATCCACTGCATCAGCATGCCGAACAGGAAGAAGGCCGGCGGCAGGATCAGCAGCGCCCACAAAGGGTCGATCTGCCCGGAGGTGGCCATCTGATAGCTGAGGTAGGCGGCCAGAAACACCAGACCGAAATGGGACAGGTTGATCTGGCGTAGCAAACCCCAGGTCAGACCCAGGCCCAAACCGATCAGCCCATACAGGGCGCCGATGAAGACCCCCGAGAGGATGGACTGCATCAGAAGATTGAAACTCGGAAAATTCATGAGCGACCTGCGGGTTTTGGAAAGACCGGCCCCCCTTGAGGGGCCAGCGCAATCACTTCATTTGCAAACGGGTACCCGGCGCCGCAAACTGCGTCGGCCAAACCACCTGCCACTTGCCGTTTTGCACCTGCTTGATTTTCATCAGGTCATCGCCATAGTTGTTCGGGCCATCAAAGCGCAGACGGCCATGAATGGTCTCGATGCGGTTGGCCTTGATCCAGGCGGCAATGGCCTTGTCGTCCAGGCTGTTGGCGCCGCGTATGCCCGCCTCGAGAATCTGCCAAGCCGAGTACGAAGCGGCGGCCTGGGTCTCCACGCTGGTGTCAGCCAGCTTGGCCTGGGTGGCGCGCTCATTGAAGATCTTCACGAACTGGGCACCAGCCTGGTTGCTCAGGAAGGGCTGATGCTCCTCGAAGATGGTCAGCGACATCGCGCCGCGACCCTCGGCCGACTTGGACATCGGGCCTGGGGCCGGATACAGGTGGAAATTCATCGGCGGCGTGTAGTCGATCTTCTTCATCGCATCGAGCAACATATTGCCTTCCAGGCCGATGTCACCGACCCAGACCAGGTCTGGCTTGGAGTCTTTGATGCGCGCTGCAATCGGTCCGAAGTCACGGTTGCCGAATTCCCATTCGAGGAACAAGACCTCCTGTAAGCCGCGCTTTTTCGCGATCTCGCGGCCACCCAGGGAGAGGAAGTGAATCGAGGGGAACTTGCTGGTGACAATGGCAATTGTCTTGGGCGGCTTGGGCGAGGCGGCCAACATGTCGAACAAGGTGTTGGGCACCGTGGTTTGCGGATTGGGGCCGAGCGACCAGGCCGGGAAATGCATGTCGTACTTGGCCAGCGAGGGAATGCCGAAGGTGTGATGGACCAGCACCTTGTTGTAGCGCTGGGCCACACCCATGGCCGAGAGGATGGCGCCCGTGGCATAAGGACCCATCAGCAAATCGACCTTGTCGGCGGTAATGAGTTGCTCGTAAAGCGTGCGCGCCAGATCGGGCTTGGACTGGTCGTCCTTGCAGATCCACTCCACTTTGCGACCGAGCAAGCCACCGCGGGCATTGATTTGCTCGATATAGATGTCGCCCACCAGCTTGTGGGTCAGTCCAGTAGCCGACAGAGGCCCGGTCAGGGCCAGAGTGCTGCCGATACGGATGGGCGCAGCCTGGGCGCGCACCGCAGGGGCCACGGCCATGGCCGCGCCGGCTGCGGTAGCCGCCAGAACCGAACGGCGATCGATCTTCTTCATGCTTGTCTCCTGTGACAGTTGAAAAACGGTTGGGAACAGACTCTCAATCCACCTGGGCGCCCGAACGGCGTACCAGCTCGGCCCACTTGGCCACTTCGGCACGACCAAAGGCCGCCATTTCATCGGCGCGCATGGCGCTGAGCTCCAAGCCCTGGCCCTTGAGCTTGCCCGCCACATCGGGAGCGGCCAGCGTCAGCGCTGCAGCTTCGCGCAAGCGCGCCAGCACCGGAGATGGCGTTGCCGACGGCGCGTAGACCATGAACCAAGCCACCAGATCAAAGTCGAAACCCGACTCGGCAATCGCCGCCACCTCTGGCGCGGCCGCACTGCGCTTGGCGCTGGAGACCCCCAGGGCACGCAACTTGCCACTCTTGATATGCGGCAAGGCAGCCGCCGGGTGATAGAACATGAACTGCACCTGACCGCTCATCACATCGGACAGCGCCAAGGCGCCGTCCTTGTAGGGCACGTGCGTCATCTCGCCGCCAAGCCGCACTTTGAGCAATTCACCGGCCAGATGGCCGGAGGTGCCGTTACCGGCCGAGGCGAAACTCACCCGGCCATCCGGGCGCCGAGCCTGATCGGCCAAGTCCTTGAGGGACTTCAACGAAGAACCACCGGAGACCACCAGCAAGGTCGGCGTGTAACCCGTGAAGGCTACCGGCGCGAAATCACGCTGGGGGTCATAGGCCAGCTTTTTGTAGAGTGTTGCGTTGATGGCATGTGTGCCCACGGTGCCCATAAGGAGGGTGTAGCCGTCAGCGGGCGCTTTGGCCACCAGGTCCGAGCCAATTCCGCCGCCGGCACCGGCCCGGTTTTCCACCACCACCGACTGGCCCAACACCCGAGCCATGCCTTCAGCCATCACGCGCGCCACGATGTCGGTCGTGGTGCCCGCGGCAAACGGCACCACCAGACGAACCGGCTTGACCGGGAAATCCTGGGCCAGAGCCGGGCCAGCCGATAAGGCCAGCGTAATGAGCAGCGCCTTCCATCTTGTAGGAATCGACATTTTCGATCTCCGATCAGGACTCGGACCGCGCCGGCCAGCCGCTCTTGAACTCCGCGTTGTGCTGCCCCAGCACAGGCGGAGCCGTCACCTTCAGAGAGCGCTGGCCGTCATAGGAGACTGGCGATCGCACGGTCTTGAAGGTTCCCTGCACCACAGAGGGGGCTTCCACAAACATCTGCAGATGCTTGATTTGAGGATCCTCGATCACCTCGACCGAGGTGTACATCGGAGCATGGGGCACATCCAGGGCCGCCAGACGATTGCACCATTCGGTACGAGTGCGCTTGATGAAAATCTCCTGCAGCACCGCAATAAGCGCCTCCTGGTTGTCAATGCGCGCCTCCCGCGTAGCAAAGCGAGGGTCTTGAAAAATATCCGAGCGTTCCATGGCCTTGGCCAGACCTTCCCAGAACTTGGGCGGCGAGGACATGTGCAGCGCAATCCACTTGCCGTCCGAACACTCGAGCACATAGGACTGCGACACCCGAGCCCGGCTGAAAGGATCCACCACCTGTCCGATGGCAAACAGATGGGTGAACGCATCCAGATTGAAGTGCGTCATCGCCTCGATCATGGAAACCTCAACCAGTCGGCCCTGGCCGGTGCGATGGCGCTCATGCAAGGCGCCCAAAATACCGTAGGCCGCATAAAAACCGGTCATCATGTCGGCCATTGCCGGCCCCACCACCCGAGGGTCGTTGGGGTTGACCAGCAGCCCCAGGAAACCACTGTAGGCCTGCGCCACCGAGTCGTAGCTGGGACGGTCGCGGTACGGGCCGTCCTGGCCAAACCCACTGATGGCGCAATAGATCAGGCGCGGGTTGATCTTGCGCAGCCGCTCCACACCAGCGCCGAGTTTGTCAGCCACACCCGGGCGGAAATTCTGAATGTAGACATCGGCCTGGGCGATCATCTCGTCAAAGCGCTTGAGATCCTCAGCATTCTTGGTATCGAGCGTGATCGATCGCTTGTTGCGGTTGCAGGACTGAAAGTGCGGGCTGTATAGCTCGCCCCGGTAGGCCCGAAAAGGATCGCCCGTGCCCGGCAGCTCGACCTTGACCACATCGGCCCCCTGGTCGGCCAGCATCATGCCGGCGAAGGGACCGGTGATGAAGGTGCCGTGCTCGACAACCTTGATGTCCTTGAGTACTTCAGCCATGGTCAATCCTTCACAGGGGTTCCGGTGTACTGCTGCTGGGCCACCGCATGATTGGCCAGGGCAAAACCGATGGGGTCGGACATTTCCTCATTGAGGTGGGCAATCAGGCTGGCCACCCGCGCCAGCATGGGTACGCCTTTGAGAGCGGCCACCGGGAAATTCACCCCCATCAGCACAGCGGGGATGGCGGCCGAGACGTTCATCGGCAGGTCCTTGCCGGTGACCTCTGGGATGACCGACTCAATGATGCGCGCCAGCTTGACGTACTGCTGCCCGCCCCCCACCCGGGCCGACAGATCGAAAAGCGCTGCCACCCGCGGGTCGGCGGTCTTGTGTTCCGGATGCCCGTAGCCGGGCACGATCTGGCGGTTGGCGCGCAAGTCCGCCACCACCGCCCTGGCAGCGGCCTTCAGGTCGCCGCCGTGGGCCTTCGCCTCAGCCTCCACCCGCAAGAACAGCTTGCCTGCGGTCTCGGAGGCTCCGAGCACCACCGAACCGGCCCCCAGAATGCCAGCCGCCACCGCGCCTTGCATGGCATCGGGGGCCGCTGCCAGCGTCATGCGGGCTGCCTGATTGCTGGGCACCAGACCATGCTCGGCGATGGCCACCATGGTGGCATTGACCAGGGCGCTGGCCGCTGCATCGGGCATCCGACCGGTCAGCAGCAGGAAGAAATAGTCGCCAAAGTTGATCTGACCGATCAGATCACGCGAAAGGTCCAGACCACGCACCACGATACGCTGCTCGCTCGATGTGCTGATAGCCGTGTGCGGCACGATGTTTTTTCCGATCTTCACTGCTTGACTCCCAAAAATGAACCAAAGAGGGGCTCGAGCCCGCGCAAACAGAAGGCGCCCGCGCTGCCTTCATCCAGAACCCTATTCGGCCTTGATGCCCAGGTCACGGGTGATCTTGGACCAGCGGTCCACATCACGCTTGACCAAGGCCTTGGCTTGATCGCCGGTTAGCGACAGCGGTTTTCCACCCGCCTTGCGGAAGGTTTCCACCAGATCAGGGGCCTGAACGATCCGTGAAAGCTCGCTGCGCAGACGCTCCTGAATGTCAGCCGGGGTCTTGCTCGGCACAAACAGACCGAACCACGACTCCAGGTCGAGATTGGCCACTCCCGTCTCGAGAATCGTCGGCACCTCGGGATGGAAAGGCAGTCGTCCACTGCCCGAGACCACCAGAGCCTTGAGGTTGCCTGCCTCGACCTGCGGGCGAGCGGTGGGAGAGAGGTCAAAGAAGACATCCACACGCCCCCCCAACAGATCCTGATAGGCCGCCTGCGCCCCCCGGTAAGGGACATGGACCAGGTCAACGCCAGCCAGATTCCACAGCGCAGCAGCCAACACATGCTGGCCCGAGCCGCTGCCGCCAGAGGCATAGGTCACCTTCTTGGGATTGGCCTTGGCATGGGCAATCAACTCACGCAGACTGTTAAAGGGCAGGTCCTTGCGCGCCACCAGGGTGTAGCTGTAGGCCACCGCCAAGCCCACCGGCTCAAAGTCACGCAGACTGTCATAAGGAATGTTCGGATACAGGCCGGGATTGAGCGCCAGGTTCGAGACCGACCCCACCAACAGGGTGTAACCATCGGCCGGCGCCTTGGCCACCAGATCGGTGCCCACCAGAGTGCCCGAACCCGGACGGTTTTCCACGACCGCGCCCTGACCCAGCGCCTTGCCCAGTCGATCGGCCAGCAGACGCCCGACCACATCAAAACCGCCGCCGGGCGGCTGGGGCACCACCACGCGCAAAGGCTTGGTGGGGAAAGCCTGAGCCCAGGCCGCAGGCGCTGCGGCCGCGCCGAGCAGCCCAAGGGCCAGCGCCTGATTGAAGGATCGCTTGTTCATCATGGCAGTCTCCTGATCAATCTCGGGAGCGGCCCCGCTCGGGGCCGCAGAAAAAAGCGGTGGATTGGCGCACTCATCGCTCCAGGTCTCCCCCGGCGAGCCAACGGCCGCCCCGGCCGTACAGCTGCTGCACCCGGTCGCCTTTGAGCATGGGCATATCCATTTTGACCGTGTAGCCAATCCGCGTCTGAATGTACGCGAGGTGGCGATACCCCTCGGGAAATGCGGACAAGGCTTGCTGATCCAGTTGCAGAACCGCACTGGGGTCGACCGGATCGATACGATCCTTCTCGTAGATGGGTTGGCGATGCAGAAGCTTCCACCGCCCCTCGTGGCGGGTCACGAAGTCGTAGAAACGGCCGGTGCACACCACATCACAAAGCACGGGCCCGGAAACGCCCTCCACCACGCCTCGCTGAGAAATGGTCATCTTGGTCTGCGCAACAGCCCGGTCACCGGCCACTTCAATGGCGCTGCCACCCAGAAAATGCAGGATGCTCACCCCCTTGGTCCAGCCCTCCTGGGTGACCCGGATGAACTCCTTGTACGGCCCCTGGAACCAGGTGGCCATCATCACGCCCTCGGGGTGCCAGACCGTGGCAAATTGATCCCACAGCCCCGCATCCCGCCAGAGCGCCCAGCGCTCGATCATCTGACGGATTTCAAGCTCATCGTTCATTGTGGATTTCACAAGGATCTCCCTCAGTCTTCAACGGGGCTCGGCCAGGTAGTCCACCTGGTGCCGGGCAATGCGCAGATCGGCCAGTTCCTGCTTGACCCGCAAATGCTCGGGATGCAGGGCGTAAGCATCCAGCGCCGCCTGCGACTCGAACTCGGAATAGAGCACCACATCGCAGGCATAGTCAATCCGGCTGGAGTCCACACCGATCTCCAGATGCAGCAAGCCCGGAACACGGCCCCGCATCGACTCGAAGCTGCGCTTGAGCAAGGCGATAGCCTGCGCTTTGGCCTGCTGGGTGTCGCCTCGCAAGTTCCACATGACGATGTGCTTGATCATCCCCGACCCCCCGCTCGCCTTGCAGGTTCTGGGCTGCGCTGCAGAACGAAGTCGAAGTGAAAGGAGCAACGCCCCTGCTCGTCCTCCACCCACGGCACGATCAAGGACTCGCGCACCCCATAGACCACATCGCTGTCCAGATAGGGGTCGTCTTCGCGGTAGACATGGGTGACCAGGGGCTCAAAGCCTGGAGCCGAGATCCTGAAATGCAGATGCGCTGGCCGCCAGGGATGAGTGGCCATCGCGCCGAGCAGGCGGCCGACGGGTCCATCGGCGGTCACCGGGTAGGACGGCGCCACGATGGTGTCAATCCGGTAGTGCCCCTGAACATCGGTCTGAAGCACGCCCCGGCAATGACGGCTCTGAGCCTGCTCTTGCTGTACATCGTAAAGACCGTCACCGTCACAGTGCCAGACCTCCACCATCGCACCAGCGATGGCTGCCCCATCGAGCGCCGCCACACGACCACTGACCCGACAAGGCTGGCCGGGTCGGTCCGCTGAGAGTTTTTCACCCGACGAGACTTGCGGGGCATCAGCCAGATAGAAGGGGCCCATCACGGTGGACTCGGTCACACCGGCCGGATGGTCATTGTTCTGGGTGACCGTGAGGGTGGACAGCCCCAGGATATCGGACAACAGGACAAATTCCTGCCGCTGGCTATCGCAATGCTGACCCACCGCCGTCAGAAATTCGATGCCCGCCTGCCACTCCGACTCGCTCAAACGGGTTTCGCGGGCGAAAGCATGTAAATGTTGGACCAGATTGGTCATCACTTCCTTGAGCCGCGGATCAGGCGTGTCCGCCAGGCGGGCAATGACGGCCTGGGTGATGGTGTCCTGATTGAGGTTGCGCAAATGCCTGCCCTGCCTGGGAACGAGTTCTTGAAGGCGGACTATAGATTTTCAAAACCAGAAGAAAAATAGCCCTGCCGCAAATGAGATTTCCGCAAAATGGAATAAAGCGCCAGAAATTTTGGCTTGCAGCTACGATGTAGCCTTCTGAAAGCCGGCTAGAGGCCTGGCAACCGAGCCGAAATGGACCGCTGGACTGAAATCGAACTGTTTGTGCAGGTGGCCGAGACCGGCAGTCTGAGCCGGGCTGCCGAAGCGCTGCGGCTGTCAAACGCTGCGGCCAGCCGCCACCTGGCAGCCCTGGAGGCACGACTGGGCGCGCGACTGGTGGAGCGCAACACCCGCAGACTCTTCCTGACCGACACCGGACGGGAATTTCACAGCCGCGCCCGCGCCATCGTGGCTGATCTTCGCGATGCGGAAGCGGCCGTCAATGCCACGGCCCTCAACCCCACCGGCGTGCTCAGGGTGACGGCCTCGCTGTCCTTTGCCATGCACCACGTGGCGCCGCTGCTGCGCGAATACACCCAGCGGTACCCCAACGTCCAGGTTCATCTGGAGGCAGCCAACCGGTATATGGACATCATCGACAACAACATCGATGTGGCCATTCGCAACCGGGAGTCTGAACCTGACTCCAACATCACGATCCGGCGCATGGCTGAAACCCGGCGTCTGCTGGCCGCCTCGCCAGGCTACCTGGCGCGCCATGGAACGCCGCGCAATCTGGAGGACCTTCAGCAGCACAGGCTGCTGATCTACACCCACGCCCACAGCCCGAACGAATTGCGCTTCTCCAAGGGCGGGGTCACAAGCACGGTCAACGTCAAAGGGCTGCTGGAGTCCAATGATGGGCAGATCCTGCGTGTAGCGGCACTCGATGGCCTGGGGATCCTGATTCAGCCGACCTACATCATCTACGACGACATCGTGGCCGGCCGTCTGGTCCCGGTTCTGGACGACTGGGAACTGCCCCGCCTGACGATCAATCTGGCCTACGCCAGTCGCAAGCACCTCTCGGCCAAGGTGCGCACGTTCATTGACTTCATGGTGGAGCACTTTGTGCGCATGGACTATGAACGCAAGTGGACGGCGCGGTTCGGGCTGTAGGGGTCGGAGCGCTGCCCTCGGCGCGATGCAGCCCTTGACCCGCCACTGGCCCCACGCTCAGTCGGGCCGCACGCCCTCCCAGGCGTTCTGAAACAGTTGTCTCAGCGCGGCGCGCTCCAGAGCGCGTGGGTTGGGGTATTGATTCTGCGCCGCCATATCGCAAGCGCGATCGAGGTCCTGGGCCTTCATGCCCAGCTCGCGCAAAGACACGACAGCCCCGTTGTCACGCGCCAGATCGAACACCGCCGCGGGACCGCTGCGGCCTCCCAAGGCACGCGCGATACGTTCCATCGCCTGCGGCGCCGCCGGTGCGTTGTAAGCCAGGGCATGCGGCAGGACCACCGTGTGACACTCGGCGTGTGGCAAGTTGAAGGTACCGCCCAAGGTGTGACACAACTTGTGGTGCAAGGCCATGCCCACACTGCCCATCACGATGCCACACAGCCAGGCGCCGTAAAAAGCATCGGTGCGAGCAGCCAAATCAGCAGGATTGCGACAGATGGCCGGCAGGGACCGGCCGAGCGCGGCAATGCCGTCAGTGGCCATGAAGTCAATCACGGGATTGCGATCAGCCGCGTATAGACCTTCGGCCGAGTGAGCAATCGCATTGATACCGCTGGTCAGACTCATCGCCGGCGGTAGGCTCACCGTGAGCTCAGGGTCATAGATAACAGCCCGGGGCACCACCCTGGCGTCCTTGCCGGTCTTCTTGATACCGCCTTCGGTGATGCCGTAAACCGGCGTCATCTCCGAGCCCGCATAAGTGGTGGGAATGGCAATGATGGGCAAGCCCGAATCGAGGGCAATCGCCTTGCCCAGTCCGGTGGTCGAGCCGCCGCCTATGGCCACCGCGCAATCAGCGCCGAACTTGCGCGCCGCCTCGCGCGCCTCGCGAGCGGTCTCAATCGGAACGTGCATAACCGCGCGATCGAACACTGCGGCCGCCCTCGGGCCAAGCAGGTCGGCCACCTTTTCAGCCGAGTCCCGCTGCTCGGGCGTGGACAAAACCAGGGCACGGGTGAACCCCAAGGCGTCTATCTCACGCTCGAGATGTCTGAGGCTGCCCGCGCCAAAAACAACGCGCGCGGCGTAGGCGTTGTAGATGAAAGCATTCATCATGGCTTGCGCTCCAGATCAACAGGCAGGCCGGCACTGCGTTCAAGGACTTTGATGATCGCCGCGTAATCGTCGAGGGCCTCGCCCTGGGCCACCGCCGCGTGCATCAGTTGCAAGGTCGCCGCCGTCTGCGGCAAGGGAGCGTGCACATCGCGCGCAGCACCCACAATCAGATCGAGGTCTTTGATCATCTGCTCAACAGTAAAAGTGGGCGTGAAGTCGCGCTGCGACAGTTGAACCGACTTGGCCTTGAGGATGGGCGAGCCCACCGCGCTGGCACCGAGCACCTGCCACATGTCCTGCCACTGCAGGCCGCCCTTGCGGCCCAGCGTCAGGCCTTCTGCCAGCATGGCGCTGGTCTGGGCGATCAACAAATTGACCACCAGCTTCATCAGCCTGGCCTGCTCGGCCTGACCCAGATAAAAACGCTGCGGCCCCCAGCAGGCCAACAGGGGCTCGACCCGCTCGTAGGCCGCGCGCTCGCCGGAGGCCATGACGGTCAGCTGCGCGGCTTCAGCCATTTTGTTGTTGCCCGAGACGGTGACGCGCAGCATCGCAATACCCCGCTCAGTGCAAAGCGCTGCAGCCTTGGCCGACGCCGCCACCGACACGGTGCTGGTGTCCAAATAGACCGTACCCGGCCTGGCCCGCTCGGCCACCTCGGCTGCCACCGCCAGCAGGGCTTGATCATGCGGCAGCGAAGAGGCGATGACGTCAGCCTGCGCCATGCTGTGAGCATCACCCAGGCTCAAACCAGCCTGAGTCGCCAGACCCAATCGATCTACGCTCGGATCGTCCACGCTCACACGGTAGCCGGCCCGCACCAGGTGGCTGGCCATGGGCAGACCCATCTTGCCCACGCCCAGAAAATGCACACGCACCATCAGCGCCCTCCCGTCTGCCGGTCGGCCTCGGCCGGGGCCAGGCCACCGACCAGCCCGCCCATGAAGCTGCCGTGCTGCAGGTTGAGCAACCGGTTCCAGCGCTGTTGCCCCATGGTCAGTCCAATAAAAAAGCCCAGCTCCACAATTTGCGGCACCTCCAGATGCGCGCGCAGGCCAACCCACAACTCGTCGGTCGAATCGAGCCCCCAGGTCATGGCCTCGGCCAGCCTCAGCGCGGCCTTCTGCCGCGCATCGAAACGGGATGACTTCTCGAATTCCAGCAGATCGCGCACATCGTCCTCGACCAAGCCCTGCGCCTGCGCCTTGAGCGAGCGCTGGTTGCCGCAGTAATTGCAATTGACCGCCTGCGAGACATACAGGCGGCACAGCTCCTTGAGCGCGTGGTCGCAAACACCGTTGACGAAGGTGTCGTTCCAGGCATTGGCGAACGACCAGAAGACCGCCGGCACATGGGCGCGAATGGCATGGCTCTCTGGCCGGGGAGCGCCTTCACGAGCGGCCCGCTCGAACTCGGCGCGCATGGCCGGATCGGTAATGCCAGCGGCATCGACATAGGGCAGACGTTGCACAGCAGAGCTCATAAAAGCCTCCCACCTCAGGCCTGAGCCAGAGCTTGTTGATACCAGGTCAAATCCACGTAGCGCTGCGGCGACGGCGCCACCCCGCCCCACAGGCCTTCCATCTCGGCGCGAATCGACAGCACGCAGGAAAAACCCTCTGGGCTGAAGGCCGCATCGATGGCCAGGCCCGAGCCAGGCGTGAGCAAGGCTGCATAGGTGTCGCGGGCCGCCTGGCTCTCAAGCTTGAAATTCGCCGTCAGCAGATCGATCATCTCGCTCGCATGGACCCGGTCCATGACGCGTCGCTGTCCCCGCACATAGGCCCTCAGATAGCGGCACAACACATCGGCCTGGGCCTGCGCCCAGGCGCGCATCACGTAGGCGCCGGTGGCCTGATAGGGGCCCAGCAGATCGAACTGAGTGCCCAGGCTGCGCAGGCCCTGGGCGCGCAGCTTGAAGTTGAAGGGTGGGTTGATCATGCCGCAAGCGAGCTCCGGATCGCTGGCCATGGCCGCCGCGCGCGGGCCGGTGCCGCCGGCGAGCTTGACCTGATAGTCGCGCCCTTCAAGCAGGCCCCGGTCTTTGAGGATTTTCTTGGCCACCAAAGCGTAGGCTGTATTCGGCGCATCGACCGCCAGCCGCTTGCCGCGCAGGTCTTCAAATCCCTGGATCTCAGGTCGCACGATGAAGTCATTGAGTCCTGCGTCGCCACCGCAGACGATCACCGCATCGGTGCCCGACTCAATCAGGGCCACCGCGTTGTCCACGGCTGCATGCGCGATCTCAAAGCGGCCTGCAGCCAATCCGGCTCGCTGCTCGTCGGAGTTGGGGGTGTGCTGCACCTCGATTTGGAGACCCTCGCGCTCAAAATCGCCGGCCGCCAGCGCAGCCATTAGGGGCAAGTTGCTGGAGGTATTGAACACATTGACTCTTATCGTCTGCACATCCACTCCTTCAGGCCGCCAGCGCTGCACGGGCAATGGTTTCGGCATTGATCGGCATGCTGCGCATACGCACACCCAAAGCCACATAGACCGCGTTGGCAATCGCTGCGGCCACCGGCCCGTGGGTCGCCTCGCCCACCCCCAGACTGGGCTGATCGGGCCGATCGATCAGCTCAACCTGCACCTGCGGTACTTCGGTAAACCGCAGGATCGGATAGCTCTCCCAACTGCCAGAGGTGATGCGCGTGCGGTCAAAACAGACCTGCTCCTTGAGCACCCAACTGACCGTCTGGATCGCGCCGCCTTCGAGCTGATTGCAGGCACCGTCCCTGTTAATCAGACGTCCCGCATCAACCACCAACCAAAGTCGCTGGATGCGCAACTGAGCGCCCGCCTCGACCTGTGCCACCGCAGCGCACCAGGCGCCAGTGTTCTTGTAGCGCGCCAGTCCGAGCCCCATGCCCTGGCCCTCGGCGCGTGCCTGGGGCGTCCAGGCAGACAGCTCAACGGCCCGCTTCAGCACCTGGCGCGCCCGCTCATCGCGCAGGTGGCGCAGCCGAAAGGTCAGCGGATCACAGCCAGCCTTCTCTGCCAGTTCATCCATGAAACTCTCAGCCGCAAAAACATTGAGGTGAGCGCCCAGGGAACGCAAGGATGAGGTACGGATCGGCATGCGAAGCAGGCGATGACTGATCACCTCGTGGCGCGCAAAGTCATACAGTGGCACCGCATTGCGCTCGGCCCCCCCTCCAACGGCCATGGGCATGTTGATGGCCACCTGAGGCTCGAAGGGCGGATCGATCAAGTTGGCAGCCCTGAGCACTGGCACCGCACTGCGCCCCGGGCGCATGCTGTGTCCGGTAGACCATACCTGGTGCCGCCAATCGATGATCTGGCCCTGAGCATCGAGCTCCGCCCGCAAATCGGCACGCATGGCCGCGCCCATCGGCGCGCAAGTGAGCTCATCCTCTCGGCTCCATTGCACGCGCACCGGCTGGCCCGGCACCGCGCGCGCCAGCAGCGCGGCTTCTGCCGCGACATCATCGGCACCGTTGTGACCATAACAACCGGCCCCATCGACATGGCGCACCCGCACCGCCTGAACAGACAGGCCCATCAGAGTGGCCAGATCCGCGCGAAGATTGAAGACCCCCTGGCTGTGGGTCCATATCTGCAAAAGCGTGCCCTGGTCTGCACTGAAGAGGGCCACCGCGCAGGACGGCGCGATCGAAGCATGCGCCAGGAAGGGCCGCTGGTAGCTCGCTTCGTGCCTGGCACTGGCCACCCGGTCCGATTCAGCCGCCTTGCTGCTGACGGTCGTGCTCTCCACCGGCCCCTGCCTTAGATACTCGGCCATGGCATGGGCGTCTGGGAGGCTTTCAGACTCTATCCATCGAGCACCGGCGGCCAAGCGCAGACGCGCCTGCACGGCTTGGTACTCGGTGCGTGCGATCAAGCCAAGAAAGCTTCCCTCTCGCACCACGGCCACCACACCGGGCAGTACGCGAACAGCTTGCAGATCGACGCTGCGCAGCTGCGCCGACGGCGAAGGCGGCTGGACCACCGCTCCGAAGAGCTGACCCGGCAAAACGAGATCGTGCAGGTAGCGGGGTCGGCCCATCAGCTTGTCTGGCAGGTCCAGACGCTGCGTCGGCTCGGGCGATGAGTTGCGCGGCTCGATCCAATCGGCCACTTCCACATCGAGCAGAGCAGGATCGGCCAGGTCCCAGTAGCTCAGGCTCGCCGCAGCCTCAAGCAATCCGATGCGACCGTCGTCAATGTGCAGCTGCTCCACCTGCTGGGGCTGCAAGCCCAGGACATGCGCTGCCTGATGCAGGTAAATCTGACGGGCCTGGGCACAAATCTGCCGCAGAGCGCCACCCGAATCGGTGATCGACAAGCTGCCCGCCGTGACCCCTTCGTTGGGCGAGACTTCGGTGTCGGCACTGATCATGCAAACCCGCTCGACGCTCACCTGAAGTTCATGCGCCACGATCTGCGCCAGCGCCGTGCGTATGCCCTGGCCCAATTCAACCTTGCCACTTCGCACCGTCACCCGGCCTTCGGGGGCAAAGCTCAACCATTGACCCAGGCGAGGATTGGCCTTCAAGCTGGTCAGCCCTCGGGCTTTGTCCTGAAGGCTCACCCCGGCCCCCGCTCCATGACACTGGCCGCACGCAAAACCGCATTTACGATTCTTTGGTGCGAGCCACATCGACACAAATGCCCATCCAAGGCTTGCCGAACCTGGTCTGCCGATGGCTTGGGCTGTCGTTGCAGGAGCTCGGTGGCGCTGATCAAAATGCCCGAAAGACAGTAGGCACATTGAGCCGCCTGCTCATCAAGGAACGCCTGCTGCAACATGCCCGGCGCATCGCCCAGGGACAGGCCCTCCACAGTGGTGACCCGTGAGCCAGCCAATGCCTCCAGAGGGGTATCACAGGAGGGCCGGCTTCGACCGTCGATCAATACATGGCAGGCTCCGCACTGACCGGCCCCACAGCCCATGCGCGTACCCAACAGGCCACGCTCGCGCAGCGCGTAGAGCAGGGGCATGGAAGCGGGCCCTTCCATCTGGCAGGGCCGACCGTTAAGCTCGAAGTGAACCGTGGTGTTCGCCATGCGTGCGCCCGCAAGCAAGCCCTCGTAGAAGGACTCTACTGCTTGGGAGCTGAGCGCATCACCGCGCCCAGGGTGTTGTATTCATCCTTGATGTAGGCGTCGAACTGCTCCGGGCTCATGGGCATGGGCTCGGCGCCGAGGGTGGCCATGCGCTCTTTGACATCGGGCAGGGACAAGATGCGGGCAATCTCTGAATTCAGACGCGCCACCACCGGCTTGGGTGTCTTGGCCGGCGCAAGCATACCGATCCAGAAGTCGAACGCAAAACCCGGCAGCCCCGATTCAGCCACGGTCGGCACATTGGGCAAGGCCGCCGATCTCTTGGCCGTGCTCACGGCAATGGCGCGCAGTCGGTTCTCGCGTATGGCCGGTATAGAAGCCAACACCGGGGTAAACATGAAGTCGGTCCGTCCGGTGCTGGTCTCAACGATGGTCTCGGGCGTGCCCTTGAAGGGGATGTGCGTGAGCTGGAGATTGGCCATGGCACGGAACTTCTCGGCATTGACATGGGTTGCACTGCCTACGCCAGCCGATGCGTAATTGAGAGCGCCCGGCTTGGCACGCGCCGCAGCAATCAACTCGGCCACCGTCTTGATCGGACTGCCGGCGCCGACCACCAGCACACTGGGCAAGGTGGCCAGAGGCGAGACGCCCGAAAAATCACCCAGCGTGTCGTACTGCAGATTGGCGTAGAGCGCCGGATTGACCACATGACCGGTGGACACCACCACCAAGGTATGGCCATCCGGTTCAGATCGGGCGACCTGAGTGGCCCCCAAGGTACCCCCAGCGCCGGGCCGGTTTTCGACGACCACCGGCTGGCCCCAGGCCGCCTGCAGCTTTTCGCCCACCACACGGGCCATGATGTCAGTGGCGCTGCCGGCGGTGAAGGGCACCACGATCTTGATGGGTTTGCTCGGATAGTTCTGAGCCCAGCTGCCGGCCATTGCCAACGCAGCAGCCACTCCGATGAACAAGCGTTTCATGACAGTCTCCTTGGTGGTCTAGAAAAATCTTGGATGCCGATATCGGATCGGGTGTTCAGGCCAGCCCCATGGCCTGCGTGATCTTACGGCCAGAGGCTTGCAAGCGCTCCAGCAAAGGCGGCAGGTGGACGCCGATCAGTTGACCCTGCCTTTTTTTCCATTGGCCAGACACCATCACGCTGTCGATATTGGCCAAGGAAGTTTGGAACACCACACTGCTGATGGGATCGTGTACCGGCTGCATATTCAGATCGCTGGCGCGAATGAGGACGAGATCGGCCTGCTTGCCCGGAGCCAGTGTGCCAATGCGATCGAGCTGACCGAGCATGCGAGCACCTTCGACGGTGACCCAGGCCAACGCCTCGCGGGTGTTGATGGTGGAGGTTGGCGGCATGCTGCCGTGGGCCTGCCGATAGGCCACATTGTCCAGGGAGCGCTGGATACCCAGAGCGATACGGGCCTGGGAAAGCATGTCTCCGCTGAGAACGCTCTCCAGATCGGCCCCAAGGGAAGGGGCGCAGCCAAACTGTCGCAAGCGACCCGTCAAGGGGTGGCCATGACCTTGCGTCATCTCGTTCTCGGCAGCCGCTGAAAAACTCATACCCAGGCTGCAAAAGCGACTGAGCTGATCGTCGTCAAGCGCGTGGCCGTGCACGATGTTCACATGCGGCCCGAGCAATCCGCGATCCTGCAAGACCTGCCAGCCCTCAGGCGTGCGCGGCGGTCCGCCGCCTTGATGCAGGGAAGCGATGATGCCCAAATCACGGGCCATGGCAAAGTCATGCAGAGCCACTTCGAGCGTCGAGTAGTGTGGCCCCAAGACTGCTGCATGCACGCTCAGCAGGCTACGCCCTTGATGCGCCTTCAGCAGCCGCTCGATTTCGGCGCGCGGATGCGGGACTTCCCAAAAAGGTGTTTGCCCCGGCTTGGGATCGGGCTTGGGGGTGCCATGAAAGAAGGCGGCTCGAATCCCGGCCTGCAGCAAACCCTCTATGGCGGCATCGTTGTGCGCCGGCGTTGGATTGTTGTGGCACCAGTCCACCAAGGTGGTGGTGCCACAGTGGATCTGGTTGAGTGCACCGACCAAGGTGGCAATGTGCAGGTCCTCCGGAGAGAAGACGGTGGCCAGCCCCGCATGCATCTTGGAAAAATACTCCAGCAGCGTCCAATTGGAAGCCAGCCCACGCAGGGCTGTCTGCCAGGTGTGCATATGGGCGTTGATCAAACCCGGTATGAGGATGCAACCGTCAGCCTGCACCACCTCGGCCGCATCTGCTGTGATCTGGGGCGCGATCTCGACGATCACATCATCACGCACCAAAACATCAGCACAGGGCAGATCGCCCTGGCGATCCATGGTGATAACCGTGGCACCGCGGATCAGCGTCTGAAGCATGCGCTCAGGACTCCAGACCGTCGCTCATCTTGACGTTCTCGGACTTCAGTTCCAGTCCCGAATCGCTCGCCACTTCCTTGAGCAGGACGGCGAAATCAATCTCGTTGTAGCCGCGTCCAACCATCCGGGCAATCGATTCGCGGGTCGCCGCCGCCGCTGGCATGGGCACGCCATAAGACTTGGCCGCACCAAGCCCCAAATCCATGTCCTTGAGCAGGAGCTTGGGCGTGAAGGTCACCTGATCAAAGGTGAGGTTGGTCAGCATGGGTGTTTTGTAGCGGGTGTACATCGAGCCAAGCACCGAATCGTTGATGCTCTCCAGAAAGACGTGCCTGGGGATGCCTGCTTTCTCGGCCATGACCGTGATCTCGCACAGGTTCTGAATGACCACGCCAAACATGGTGTTGTGGGCAATCTTCCAGACCCGCGCCAATTCGCCCTCGCCCACCCACATGACCCGGCGGGCCATGGCCTGCAACATGGGCTCAACCTGTTCGTACAGAGCCCTCGGACCCGAGGCCACCAGCAGCAGTTTGCCGGCCTTGGCCACCTTGGCATTGCCCGAGACCGGTGCACAAAGGTAGCCCACACCCATCGCCTCGAGCCGCTGGCGGATTTCAGCAGATCCCTCCTGCGAAATAGAAGATGAGTCGATCACCAGGCGCGGCTTGCTCGTGCCGACCACCAGACCGCCTGGGGCAAACAGCACCTCCTTGAGGTCATCGGTGGTCGAGACCATGGTGAAGACCGCCTCGCAGGCAGCCAGATCCTGCTTGGCCGCGACGATGGTCGCACCGGCCTCAGCCAGCGGGGCCGCTTTCGACGCAGTCCGGTTCCACACCCGCACCTCGTGTCCAGCCTTGATCAATTTCTTGGCCATGGCCTCACCCATCCGACCCAGCCCAATCCAGCCTACGCGCATGCTCATTTCTGCAACCCCTATGGCATCAAACGCCTCCAGTGTGGCCCAGGGACCCGGTCTAAACAAGAAAGTCAGCGGAAATCAGTTTTCCCATTCAAGAAAAAAAGCGGCAATAAGCCAAGCCTTTCGGCTGATAAACGGAAAACCGGCTCCAGCTCAGACCCGCTCGATCACCAGCGCAATACCCTGCCCCACGCCTATGCACATGGTGCACAGCGCATAGCGGCCGCCGGTGGCGTGCAGGCGGTTGACGGCGGTGGTGGCCAGTCGGGCGCCGGAGGCGCCGAGCGGATGGCCCAGCGCAATGGCGCCGCCCCAGGCATTCACACGCTCATCGTCGTCCTTCAGGCCCAGAAGGCGCAGCACAGCCAGGCCCTGGGCGGCAAAGGCTTCGTTCAGTTCAATCACGTCCAGCTGCTCGAGCTTGAGGCCAGTCTGCGCCAGCACCTTCTGCGTGGCCGGGGCCGGGCCGATGCCCATGATGCGCGGCGCCACCCCGGCAGTGGCCATGCCCACCACGCGCGCCTTGGGACTCAATCCGTATTGGGCCGCGCTGGCTT
>CAYPSU010000026.1:0-3775 GCA_964413475.1 uncultured Polaromonas sp.
AGATCAGCCGGCAGCGCTTGGTCGCGCAGGAGCTTGCCCTTGTTGAAGCGGCCATGCGGATCGATGCGCTTCTTGTAGTCGGCAAAAGGCGCCAGCTCCTCATCGGTGAGGAAATCAAGCTTGGTGATACCGATGCCGTGCTCACCGGAGACCACACCGTCCAGGGAACGCGCCAGCTGCATGATGCGCGCCACCGCCTCGTGCGCAGATTGCAGCATTTCGTAGTCATCACTGTTGACCGGCAGATTGGTGTGCACATTACCGTCGCCAGCATGCATATGCAGAGCGGCCCAGACGCGCCCCTTGAGAACCCGCTGATGAATGGCCAGGCATTCCTGCAGAATCGGCGCAAAGACCGCACCCGAGAAGATATCCTGCAGCGGCCCGCGAAGCTGGCTCTTCCAGCTTGCGCGCAGGGTATGGTCCTGTAGCTGGGGGAACAGCATGTTCACATCGGCGAGCCACTGCCCCCACTGCTGACGCACCTGACGCACCAGGGTCAGGGCCTGCGCCACCCGATCCTCCAGCAGTTCAGCCGGCGCCAGCTCGCCAGCCTCATCGGCCTTGCCCAGGGGCAGGCTGCCGCGGGCCAGGAAGTCTTCGAGCTCATCGCATAGCCGAATCTTGTTGCGCAGGGACAGCTCAATATTGATCCGCTCAATGCCGTCGGTGTATTCGGCCATACGCGGCAGCGGAATCACCACATCCTCGTTGATCTTGAAGGCATTGGTGTGCCGACTGATGGCTGCCGTGCGTTTGCGATCAAGCCAGAATTTCTTGCGCGCCTCAGCGCTGATGGCTACAAAGCCCTCACCGCTGCGCGAATTGGCAATACGCACCACCTCAGAGGCAGCCCGCGCCACCAGGTCGGCGTCATCGCCGGCAATGTCGCCAATCAACACCATCTTGGGCAAACCACCCCGCTTGGCCTTGGTGGTGTAGCCCACCGCCTTGAGGTAACGGTCATCCAGATGCTCCAGACCCGCCAAAATCGCACCGCCGCTGCGCTGCTGGGCGAACATGAAGTCCTTGATCTCCACGATACTGGGCACAGCCTGCCGGGCATGGCCGAAAAACTCCAGACACACCGTGCGGGTGTGTTCCGGCATGCGGTGCACCACCCAGCGAGCGCTGGTGATCAGACCGTCGCAACCTTCCTTCTGGATGCCCGGCAGGCCCGAGAGAAACTTGTCGGTGACATCTTTGCCCAGACCCTCCTTGCGAAAGGTCTTGCCCGCAATGTCCAGCCGCTCCGTGCGCACCGGCGTACGGCCATCGGCCTCGAAATAACGCAGCTCAAAACTGGCCACCTCGGCATCGTGAATCTTGCCCAGGTTATGTCCGATCCGTACCACCTCCAGCCAACCGGCATCAGGCGTGACCATGCGCCAGGACGCCAGATTGTCCAGGGCAGTGCCCCAGAGCACCGCCTTCTTGCCGCCCGCATTCATCGCGATATTGCCGCCGATGCAGGAGGCTTCGGCCGAGGTGGGATCGACCGCAAAAACAAAGCCGGCGCGCTCGGCCGCATCGGCCACTCGCTGCGTCACCACGCCAGCCTCGGTCCAAACCGTAGGCACGGGCTGACTCAATCCTGGCAGCAAGACATGCTCGACCTCGCTCATGGCCTCCAGCTTTTCAGTATTGATGACCGCAGACTTCCAGGTCAGGGGAATGGCACCGCCGGTGTAACCCGTGCCGCCGCCACGCGGGACAATGGTCAGGCCCAACTCGATACAACCCTTGACCAGACCGGCCATCTCGGCCTCAGTGTCAGGCGTAAGCACCACGAAGGGGTACTCCACCCGCCAGTCGGTGGCGTCCGTCACATGGGAGACCCGGGACAGCCCATCAAACTTGATGTTGTCCTTGTCGGTGTATTTGCGCAGCTTTCGCTCGGTCTGTCGTCGCAACTGACCCACCTGATCGAAGGTCCGGGCAAATCGGTCGACCGCATCGCGGGCCAGATCCAGCAACTGACCCACGATACGGTCACGCTCCACATCCTGATCGGGCGTGCGACGCTTTTGCACCTCACCGAGTCGATGCTCCAAGGCCTCGACCAGCAAGCGACGGCGCCCGGGGTTCTCCAGCAGATCGTCCAGCAGGTAGGGATTGCGCTGCACGACCCAGATATCACCGAGGACCTCGTAGAGCATGCGCGCCGATCGACCGGTGCGGCGCTCCCCGCGCAATCGATCGAGCAAATCCCAGGCTGCACCGCCCAGTACCCGAATCACGACCTCGCGGTCAGAGAAAGACGTGTAGTTGTAAGGAATTTCGCGGATGCGAGGGCCTTGTCGGGCCTGTGTCAAGCCACCAGAACCGTCCACGACGTTCAGGAGATGGGCAGAAGCGGGAGCGTTCATGGGGCAAGGCCGCACCCGGACGGGTGCCAAAAGTCAATGGCGAAAACAAACGTTCACCGGCCTTCCATGTTAACGCAGGCCCCTTGAAGAGGCAGGCTGAGGAATCCAGAGACCCGTCAAGGGCCAAGGCAAAGTCAGGGCTCTGAACCCGCCTCAGGGCCTCCAACCCCGCAACATGAAGAAATGCACCACAGCCGAAGTGACCAACATGGCGGCATAAGCCTGCATCTTGCCGGGTGAGCCCAACAGCAGACTGATGCCGAGAACCAGCAGATTGAGCATCAGACCCCACACAAATCGCCCCTGCCAGGTGGCCACCCAGGGCCGCGCGCCACGCCACCCCGGCAACCGGGGAGCCACCCAGGCCATCATCAAAGACAACAGCACCGCAGGCGCCAACAAATTGAGCAGGTGAACGGTAAACAGGTAGGGCGTCATGTCAGGGCGGGGGCAAGACCAAACACGCGTGCAGTCTGCGCCGGATTAGACCGCAAGGCCGGGGCATCACCGCCAGGGTCAGCCTCCCAGTCTTACCAGACAGCCGGCAAAACAAAGGGTAAACCCTTTGTTTTGGATTAATTTGTCAATTTAAATTGACATATGCTTGCGTACAGATTGATCAAAGTCGCGGCAAATTTATAATTTGACGATGCCAGTCTGGGCCCTCGGGCTGAATCACCAAACAGCGCCTCTCGATCTGCGGGGCCGCTTCGCCTTTGCTCTGGATCAGCTGGCCCCCACCCTGCAGGGGCTGCGGTCGGCGCTACAGCGACAACCAGAGGCAACCCTCCTGTCCACCTGCAATCGCACCGAGATCTATTGCGCCAGCGAACAGGCCGAGATCGATCCCACCCTAAGCTGGCTGGCCCGCAGCGGTGGCGTCTCGCCCGAGGCGCTGCGACAGCACACCTACACCCTACATGACGGGGATGCCGCCCGCCATGCCTTCCGGGTGGCCAGCGGTCTGGACTCGATGGTGCTCGGTGAACCGCAGATCCTGGGCCAGATGAAGGAGGCGGTGCGCGCGGCCGATGAGGCCGGCGCTATGGGGACGACCCTGCACCAGCTCTTCCAGCGCTCTTTCGCAGTGGCCAAGGAGGTGCGCAGCAGCACCGAGGTGGGCTCGCACAGCATCAGCATGGCCGCCGCCGCAGTGCGACTGGCTGGCCAGATCTTTGAGGATCTCAGCAAGATTCGAATTCTGTTTGTGGGCGCTGGCGAGATGATCGATCTGGCGGTGACGCACTTTGCAGCCAAGGGTCCGAAATCCATGGCCATTGCCAACCGGACGCTCGAGCGCGGCGAAAAGCTGGCCGGCCGCTTTGGCGCTGAAGTGATGGCGCTGTCCGAACTGCCAGGACGCCTGGGGCAATTTGACGCCGTGATCAGCTGGACCGCCAGCACCT
>CAYPSU010000026.1:3785-26657 GCA_964413475.1 uncultured Polaromonas sp.
GGCTTGGGGCGGTCGAGCGGGCCCTGAAGGAGCGCAAGCGCCGGCCCATCTTCATGGTCGATCTGGCCGTGCCTCGCGACATCGAGCCCGAAGTCAAGAAGCTGCAGGACGTCTACCTCTACACCGTGGACGATTTGGCCCGGGTGGTGCAGACCGGCAAGGACAACCGGCAAGCTGCGGTGGCGCAGGCCGAGGTGATCATCGATGCAGGCGTGCAGAACTTCATGCACTGGCTGGATCAGCGTTCCACGGTGCCGCTGATCCAGCAGCTCAATGCCCAGGCCGATCAGTGGCGCAGCGCCGAGCTGTCGCGCGCCCGCAAGATGCTGGCCAAAGGCGAGCCGGTCGAGGCGGTCCTCGAAGCCCTGTCCCGAGGCCTGACCCAGAAGATGCTGCACGGCGCCATGGCCGAATTGCATGGTAGCCAGGGCGAGCAGCTGGAGAACACCGCCCAGACGGTCAGCCGGCTGTTTTTGCGCGGACAGGCGCCGCGCGACCCCAGCGGACTCTAGCGGCGCTGGCCGATCGTCTCAAAGGCCGCCGCGGCGCCAGTAACTGCCCCTGACGGCCCGCCCCACTTGGGGATCCCATTCGCCCTGTCTTGCCCAATACCGCCCAAGCCCGCCGCCTGCCATGAAAGACTTTCTGCGCCAAAGCCTCGACCGACAGATGCTGCGCATGCAGGAACTCGACGCCCTGCTGGCAGCCCCGGATGTGGTGAGCGATCTGGATCGTTACCGAAGGCTCTCGCGCGAGCATGCTGAAGCCAGCGCGGTGGCAGCGCAGTACCAGCGCCTCAAGCAGCGTGAGGACGATCTGGCACAGGCGCAGGCAATGCTGGAAGACCCAGACCTGCACGATCTGGCCGAAGAGGAAATCAGCACCGCCCGGGCCGATATCGCGCGCCTGGACGAGCAGTTGCAACTTCTGCTTATTCCCCGCGACCCTGACGATGCCAGAGCAGCCTTTCTGGAAATTCGCGCGGGAACCGGCGGCGACGAATCCGCCCTGTTTGCCGGCGATCTGCTGCGCATGTACACCCGATATGCCGAGCGCTGCGGCTGGCGCTGCGAACTGATCAGCGAATCGGCCGCCGAGCTCGGCGGCTACAAGGAGGTGGTGCTGCGCATCGAGGCGCAGCCCGACGAGCGGGGCATGGGGGCCTACGGCAAGCTGCGCTTTGAATCGGGCGGACACCGGGTGCAGCGCGTACCGACGACCGAGGCACAAGGCCGAATCCACACCAGCGCCTGCACGGTGGCGGTACTCGCTGAACCCGATGAGGCGCAGGCGGTGCAAATCAATCCAGCCGAGCTGCGCATCGACACCTTCCGCGCCTCGGGGGCCGGCGGACAGCACGTCAACAAGACCGACTCGGCCGTTCGCATCACCCACCTGCCCACTGGCATCGTGGCCGAATGCCAGGACGATCGCAGCCAGCACCGCAACAAGGCCAAGGCGCTGCAGGTGCTGTCGGCACGAATCCAGGAGAAGGAACGCAGCGAGCGAGCCGCCAAGGACGCCGCCCTGCGCAAGGGCCTGGTCGGCAGTGGCGACCGCAGCGACCGCATCCGGACCTATAACTTCCCGCAAGGCCGATTGACCGATCACCGCATCGGGCTGACGCTCTACAAGCTCGGCCTGATCATGGAAGGTCAGCTCGAGGAAGTGATCGGCGCACTGCAAGTGGCACGCGGGGCCGAGCAACTGGCCGAACTTGAAGAGGCGGCCTCGTGACGCTGGGCCAGGCGCTAGCGCTGGCACAGGGAATCGAGCGGCTCGACGCCAGTTTGCTGCTGCTCCATGTGCTCGGGCGTGACCACGACCGGGCGTGGCTGCTGGCCCACTCATCAGACGAGCTGTCAGCGACGGCACAAACGCGCTACGAGGCCCTGTGCCAGCAACGCCGCTGCGGCCAACCCCTGGCCTACCTGACTGGCGAAAAAGAATTCTTTGGCCTGAGCCTGCGCGTGGACCCGCGCGTTCTGGTGCCGCGCCCCGAAACCGAAACGCTGGTCGATTGGGCCCTGAGTCTGGCTCTGCCAGCGCAAGCTCGGGTGATCGATGTGGGCACCGGCAGCGGCGCCATTGCTTTGGCCCTCAAACACACGCAGCCGCAGTGGCATGTAACGGGTCTGGACGTCAGCCCCGAGGCCCTGGCGGTGGCACGCTCCAACGCCAAGCGACTGGGTCTATCGGTCGACTGGCTGGAAGGGGACTGGCTGACCGGCATCGCTGGCCCCTTGGATCTGATCGTCAGCAACCCACCGTATATCGCTGAAGGCGATGCACACCTGCCAGCTCTGCAACATGAACCGGTTCTGGCGCTCACCGCAGGCCCCAGGGGCCTGGATGCACTGACCCTGCTGATCGAACAGGCTCAGGCGAGATTGGCCGCGGGCGGCTGGCTGCTGCTCGAGCATGGTCATGATCAGGCCCGGGCCGTACGCGAGCAGCTCGAACATGCGGGCTGGCTCGAGGTCCAGAGCCGCAAGGACTTGGCCGGCATCGAGCGCTGCAGCGGGGCACGGGCCCGCTAAGCAGCACCCCTTCGGGCCCCAAGCCCGCCAGCCCGCGATGAACGCCAAATCCCGCCGACGCGGCGGGGGCTATCGCGCAGGGCCGATAATCGGGCCATCCTAAAGGAGGATTGATCGTGAGCGATACCCAACAACGCATCGACCAAATCGTCAAATCGGGCGACGTGGTGCTGTTCATGAAGGGAACGGCCCAATTTCCCATGTGCGGTTTCTCGGGTAGGGCGATACAGATCCTGCGGGCCTGCGGCGTGAACAAGCCACTGACCGTCAATGTGCTGGAAGATGAGGCGATCCGCCAGGGCGTCAAGGACTACAGCCAGTGGCCCACCATTCCCCAGCTCTACGTCAAGGGCGAATTCATCGGCGGATCGGACATCATGATGGAGATGTACGAGAACGGCGAATTGCAGCAGCTCCTGGCGACCTCCTCTAACTGACCGCTGGGCCTAGGCCTTCGGCCAGCCGGTAAAAAGCCTGGCGGCTTTCTTTCGCGCCAAGGTCTTACCCGCCTAATTCGCGTAACCGGTGCACGCCCCGGCATTGGGCAGGCCCTTGCACTCACGCTTGAGTCGGGCGGCTCGCTCCGAGGGCGTTTCGCCCGATCCGGGCTGAACCACCACCCGCGTCTTACCAGTCTGCTGCTGAGACTTCTTGCTCTGCGAAGAAGCCGCCTTGCTCCCCTCGGGGCTTTGAGCTGGCGCCGCAGCATAACTGGTCGCCAGGCCCAAGCAGGCCCACACCCAAAACGCAGACAGCACCCGTAACTTGAGTTCCAACACGGCCCCCCCTACTGCAACTGCGAATCGTCCTGCCCCGCGGCCGGGGGGTCGGCCTGAAGGCGAAACTGCTCGCTGGCCCAGGCTCCCAAGTCGATTCCCTTGCAACGTGCCGAGCAAAAGGGACGATAGGGGTTGTCAGGACCATACAGGCTCGGACCTGCGCAGGCCGGGCAGTTGACCCGGCGCGCTGGAAGGGGCTTGTCAGAGGCAGCGCTCATGGCGGACCGGACGGAACTGGGGTTCAGTGCGATTTCAGCCGCACAAGGAAATTTCCAAGGGCGCGTCTTCCGTTGAAGATTGCACCCGTTGACCATCAAGCAAGGTCATCATTCGCACCGAAACCACAAGCCGGTTGCCGCTGACCTCGGGGAAGAGCCCCAAGGCAGGATCGACGCGAAGCCGCATGAGCTGAAAGCTGCGACCCTGCGGTAGATTTTGCTGGTAGTGTCCGGACGAGCACAGCACCTTTTGCGGCACGCCCGAATCCCGCAGCAATTTAAGCAGCAAGCCCACCGATTCGGCCAGAGGCAGCAGGCCATCGATCCAGCGCTTGAGGTCGGCGCGGCGCTCCTCGGCGCTCTTGTGTCTCCAGGCATGATAGGCCGGCAGATCGAATTCGCAGGTACCACCCGGAATGCTGGCGCGGCTGCGCAGGCTCATGAGCCAATCAATTTCTTGCAGCGACTGGCCCATCTTGCCCGACTGCTCTCGAAGGGCATTGAGGCGAGCATCGAGTTGCGCCAACACCTGCTCGAGGGCCTTTTCTGAAATGGCCGGATTACCGCGATAGCCCGCCACCACGGTCCTTTGCTTGTCCAGATCCTTGAGCACATCGGTCCTGAGGTCCGAGCGCGCCCCGACCTCCAGAATCTCAAACAGTGTGGTGATGGCAAAGTGGTGATCGGTAGCCGACTTGCGGCCCATCAGATCGCCCAGCCTGAAAAAGAGGTGCTCCAGGCGCAAATAGGTCCGGACGCGCTCGTTAAATGGAAATTCGTAAAGGATCACGGCAGATCAGGTGGGTCCGATACCGGTCGGCACAATCTCACGATGATAGCCCGAAGTATTGCCAGACCTGTCCCACCTGAGCCTGGAGCTGCTCCAGGCTCAGAGCCTCATTGAACAATGTGGCGTCGGCTGCCGCCAGTCGCTGCTTGCGGGTGGCCTGCTGGGCCATCACCCGCTCGACCGCCTCACGCTCCCATGCGCTGCGCCTCATAACCCGGTCGATCTGGGTTTGCGCATAGCAATCGACCACCAGCACCGCATCCACCCGAGCACGCCAGCGCCGCCCCTGCTCGACCAGCAAAGGCACATCGAACACGATGCAGGCAGCCCCCGCCGCCAACCCGGCCTGGGTCAGGCGATCGGTTTCCTGAGCAATCAGCGGATGAAGGATGGCCTCGAGCCGTCCTCGGGCCTGCGGGTCGCCAAAGGCCAGCTCACGCATGGCCTGCCGATCCAGCGCCCCATCAGGGGTCAGATAGGACGCACCGAAGGTCTGTGCAATGGCCGGCATGGCCGCACCGCCGGGTGCAGTCAGCCCTCTGGAGACCGCATCGGCATCAATCAGGACCGCACCCCGCCCGGCGAGCATGGCCGCCACCGTGCTCTTGCCACTGCCGATACCGCCAGTCAGACCGATTCGAAACGTGCCTGAGTACTGCATGTTGTGGACTTCTTCAAAACCACAGTCCGGCGCCCACACGCTCGGGCCAGAACATCAGAACCAGACCCGCCAGCGACAGGGCCGGGCCAAAAGGGAAAGCCTCGCCCGCCTGCAATCGACCGATCGCCCTCAAGGACAGACCCACCGCCAAGCCAACCAAGGAGGCCATCAACACCAAAGGCACCAGGGCCGGCCAACCCAGCCAGGCGCCCAGCGCAGCCAGCAGCTTGAAGTCCCCCTGCCCCATGCCCTGCTTGCCCGTGATCGCCTTAAAGCCTAGATGAACGGTCCAAAGCAACAGATAACCCCATACCGCGCCCCACAGCGAGACCGAAAGATCCAGCTCCGTCCACCCCAGCGCACTGGCCACCAGACCCGCCCATAAAAGAGGCAAGGTCAGATCATCGGGCAGCAGCTGGGTGTCCCAATCTATGCAGGCCAGCACCACCAGCGCCGAGGCAAACAAAGCCCAAGCCAAAGCCGGCGCAGTAGCGCCCCAGCGCCAGACACAGGCTGCAAACAAACCGGCCAGGCACAACTCAAGGGCTGGGTAACGCCAGCCGATGGCATGGCCGCAAGCGCTGCAGCGACCACGCAGCAGGATGTAGCTGAGCACCGGGATTTTTTCGCGCCAGGTCAGGCGGTGGCCGCAGGCCGGGCAATGCGAAGCCGGGCGGGCCAGGTTGTAAGGTGAGTCAAGCCCCTGGGCGATGGCCTCCTGGGTGTTCTGACCCTCCTGATCCGACAGCCACTCGCGCGCCTCCCGGTCCCACTGACGCTGCATCATGCGCGGCAGCCGGTGGATGACCACATTGGCGAAGCTGCCCACCAGCAGCCCCAAGACGGCAGCCCACAGCCAGATGGCATCGGCGACCATCAGACGATCTGCCCCATCTGAAAGACCGGCAGGTACAGAGAAAGCACCAAGGCCCCCACCACCAAACCGAGCAACAACACAGTGGCCGGCTCGATCAGGTTGGACAGCCGCTGCATACGCTCTTCGAGCTCGGCATCCTGAAAATCGGCCACTTTCTCCAGCAAATGATCGAGCGTCCCCGACTCCTCGCCAACAGCACTCATCTGTTGTAGCAGCATCGGAAACACCGCTTCTTGCGAGAGAGCGGCGTGCAGGCTGCTGCCACGCAGGATCTCATCGCACACCCGTTCGGTGGCCTGAGCGTACCTGCGGTGGCCACAAACTTCCCGCACCGACTGCAGGGCCTGGGCCAGCGGAAGGCCCGCAGCCAGCAAGGTTGCCAGCGTGCGGCTCCAGCGGGCCACCGCCGCGCCGTGCAAGAGCGCGCCCCACAGCGGCAGCGCCAGGCACGCCTCATCGACCCAGTGCACGAACGCCGGACTGCGTCGCCAAGCCCAGGCAAGCATCAGAACCAGACTCAGAGCAGCACCCAAAAGCCAGGGCGCAGCCTGTACCAGCCAGCGGCTCGTACCGATGACCCATTGCGTGGCCCAGGGCAATTCGGCTCCGAAGGATGCAAAAACCGTCTCGAAAGCCGGCACCACCGCCACCATGATCACCCCCAGGACCGCCACCGCAACTGACAGCACCACGGCCGGATAGGTCAGCGCCGAGCGGACCCGCCGTGCCAGCGCCTCGGTTTTTTCAAGATGGACACAGATGCGCTCGAGCATCAGATCAAGCCGACCGCTGACTTCGCCGGCTCCGACCAGCGAAACATACAGGCCGCCGAACACTTCACCACGCCGTCTCAGAGCGTCCGAAAACGAGAGGCCATTTTGCAGGTCGGCATGAATTTGCCCAGCCAGAGTCCATACCGCACCACGCACCTGCGTGCGGGCGATCATTTGCAAAGACTCCAGCAAGGGCAGGCCCGCCCGCAGCAAAGCCGCTAGCTGACGGGTGAATCGGACGATTTCAGCGGCCGAAGGCTTGCGAGCGCGCTGGGCCTTGACCTGCTGCACAGCCACGGGGTGCAAACCACGCCGACGCAGCAAGGCGCGCAACTGGTTCTGGCCGCCGGCCTGAGTGCGTCCACGTTGCAGTCGACCTTGCGCATCACGGCCCGTCCAGTCAAAGGACGGTTGACCCGAGGGGGCGTCCGCCTCCATCGGCCGAGCCATCATACCGGGCGCCCGTTCACGAGATGAACGCCAGAAATCGCGCGCGAAATGCTAAGCATGGGTATGAGCCAGAACTTCTTCAATGCTGGTGTAACCCAGTTTAACTTTACGCCAAGCGGCCTGACGCAAGCTCATCAGCCCCTCGGCCATGGCCTGCCGGGCCAGGTCGGCTGTGCTGCCCTCATGCAGCACGATCTCAGCCATGGCTGCGCTGACGGGCATGACCTGAAACACGCCCAAGCGGCCCAAGTAGCCGCCATGACACTGCGCGCAGCCGCGCGGCTGATAGAGCGGTTCCTCGCTGGCCCAAAAGTCCTCAGGGCATCCGGCCTGTCGGAGCAGTTCGTGAGGGGCATGGACCGCCTGACGGCAATGCGGACACAGGCGGCGCAGCAGGCGCTGCGCTGTGACCAGAACCACGCTGGCGACGATATTGTGGGCCGCCACGCCTATCTGCCTCAGTCGCATCAGGGTGGCCGGGGCATCGTTGGTGTGCAGGGTGGAAAACACCAGATGCCCCGTCTGCGCCGCCTTGATAGCCATATCAGCTGTCTCCAGGTCGCGAATTTCACCAATCATGATGACGTCCGGGTCCTGCCGCAGGAAGGCCCGCAGCGCCGCCGCGAAAGTCAGCCCTGCCTTCTCGTTGATACTGACCTGATTGATGCCCACAAGATTGATTTCACTGGGGTCCTCGGCCGTGCAGATATTGACGCCTGGGCGGTTGAGCCTTTGCAGGCAGCTGTACATCGACAAGGTCTTGCCAGCGCCGGTTGGCCCAGTCACCAGCACCATGCCGTGCGGTCTGTGCAGCGCCTGCAACAGCGCCTGCTGCTGCTCGGCCTCATAGCCCAGCGCCTCCAGCTCCAAGCGCGCTGGCGCCGCGTCAATGAAGCGCACCACCACCTTCTCCCCGTGCACCGTCGGCAAGGTACTGACGCGCAGGTCCACTGCTGCCCCCGATGGCAGGGACAGCCGCAGCCGACCGTCCTGCGGTAGCCGCTTTTCAGCGATGTCCAGCCGGGCCAGCACCTTGATCCGCGAGGACAGTCGCTCGCGCAGATTCAGGGGCGGCTGCAGCCATTCCTGCAATTGACCGTCGATCCGTACCCGAATCCGGTAAAGGGCCTCGTAGGGCTCCAGGTGCAAATCGGAGGCCTTGAGCGCATGGGCCACTTGCAGCAGACGATCGAGCAGGCGCACCACCGCACCGTCATCGCCCACGCCGGCCTTGATCAAGGCTTGCATCTCGGCTTGGGCCGCATTCAAACTGAGCAGAACGTTGTCGACCATGCGCCATGATGGCGCAAACTTCCGCGGAGAGAAACCAGGACGTTACAAAAATAAATCTATTGAGATGGCGCCGGAACGGGTTGCTGAAAGCGCTCTTTAGCCGAACCTGAATTTGTAAACGAAGCTCTTCGTCCATGCAATCCATGCAAATCCCAAGACGCCCCGCATCGACAGTCATCGGACGATGGTTTATCTTGAACCGCACAAGCACCCGAGGGAGCATTCATGGATTGGCAACCCTACATCAAGGCCAGCTGGGAAATGGTGATGGCTGCCGAAGGAAGGACTCAAGTCTTGCTTGACGAGGAGCTGGAGTCCTATCTGGTCCACATGATGGCTCGCAACTTCCGCAACTCCACCAGGATGCCGCCGGACATCATCTGTTTGGAGCTGGGTCGCGCGCGTAGCGCTGAAGACTACCGCGACATTGGCGACAGCTGTCTGTTCGTGGATGCCTGGAACGTTCGGCGCGCCCGCCTGGTTTCGAGCGACTACTACCAGCGCATGGGTCAAATCGCCTACACCCACGCGGCCGTAGCCTCTCGACCGTTCGACACCTTTTTAGAGCGCGTGGGGCAAGAGTTCAGGTCTTTGAGCCGTGTCCTGGCCGGGGTGAGGCAACTCAGCCAGGCTTAAAGCAGCGGCCGTCTGTTTTCAGGCCAACCGAGTGTGGCGATTTCAGGATCCACCCTGGCGTGCCAGTTGCGCCTGCAGGACGGGCCGTTGAACCTTGCCCAAGGCACTTTTAGGCAGGCTGTCCATGAACACGATCTGACGCGGCAGCTTGAATCGTGCAATGCGCTCGGCCAGGTAGGCCATGACCGCCTCGGCCTGTATCTGCCGGCCCAATGGTCCAGCGACCGGGACCACGACCAGAACCGGTACCTCGCCCCAGCGCGTATCGGCCACACCCACCACGGCGCATTCGGCTATGCCCTCCACAGGGGCCAACAGGTTTTCAATTTCCGCCGGGTAGATGTTTTCGCCACCGGAAATGATCATGTCCTTGCAGCGCCCCACAATCGTGATGCAGCCATCAGGCCCGCGCAGGCCCAAGTCACCCGTATGAAACCAGCCCTGATTTAGACCCAGGCCTGGGCTCCCATCACCGGTCCAATAGCCGCGCATGAGGTTATCGGCACGGATGCAGATTTCTCCGGTTTGACCGTCGGCCACCTGTCCTCCCCGGTCATCCAGGATCCTGACCTCGGCCTCCGGATGCGGCCAGCCGGCGCAGCCCTCGCGCTGCATTGCATCGGCCAGCCGCAAGACCACAGAAACCGGCCCGGTTTCGGTGGTGCCATAGACCTGCCCGACCGGAATCCCGCGCGCGTGCAAGGTCTGCAAATAGGCCAGCGGAACCGTCGACGATCCCGTCATGATGCCGCGCAAGCTTTCGAGTGAGGTGTCCGCCCAGCGCGGATGGTCAAACAAGGCACGCAGGGTCGCCGGCACCAGCAGCGACAAGGTTGGCCGACTCAAGGTCAACTCATCGAACCAGGCTCCTGGCTCAAACCGCGGATGAAGCACGACCTCAATTCCCGCCATCAGGGCCGGCAGCGTCTGGATGCACAAGCCCCCCACATGAAAGAGCGGCAGGCAGGAAAGTACGCGGTCGTGCGGTACAAATTCATGGGCCCATGCACTGGCACGCGCGTTGGCCATCAAGGCCGCCTGCGTGTGCAAGGCGCCCTTGGGCTGACCCGTTGTCCCCGACGTGTAGACCAGCAACACCGGCTCTTGGCCCTTGAGGTCGGGCAACTTCAAGCCCGCCCTTGCCGTGCCCGACGCCAAGGTTTGCAGCCCAGTCTTTTGCAGGCCCTGGCCCTCAAGGGCAAGAGCCACCGGCCCATGCGGATCATCATGGACCAGCAGCTTGGCCTGAGCATCATGGAGGACCGTCTGCAATTCAGGCACCGCCAGACGAAAGTTCAGCGGCAGGAAGACCGCGCCCAAGCGAGCACAGGCGACCAGGGTGATCAATTGCAGCTCATGGTTGAGGCCGAGCCAGGCCACACGATCTCCAGGCTGTATGTCCCAGGCCGACTGCAAACAGATCGTGATTTGCTCCACGCGGCGCCAAAAGTCGGCATAGCACTGGACCGGCCCGCACTCGGCCGTCGTCTGGCCACGAAATACAAGAGCCGGTCGATCTGCGTGGGTGGCCGCCAGTTGTGCGAAACGGGCAGCCAGTGGACTGGATTCCAGATCCGACATCAGTCGTCAGTTTCACCCGGCTCGTACAGAGCCTCACGTCCGATGCGATCCATGCACAACTCGGCGGTCCAGGGCAGCATGAGGGAGCCGCAGCGGGCGTCGCGATACAGACGCTCCAGCGGCAGGCTCTTGAGCATCGACTGCCCGCCACAGGTGCGAATAGCCAGTCGCGCCAAATCCTGCGCGTTCTCCATGATGGTGTACTGCGCCGCATAGGCCCTCAGCCGCGCCGACTTCGACGGATCGACCCGGGCATCCTCAATGGCGCGCAGGAACAAGTTGCGCGTCTGTTCGAGCTTGATGAACATCTCGGCCACGGCGATTTGTTTGGTGGCAAACTGCCGGCGCTTGACGGGACCGGTGCCGGGAACCTCTCCCCGAAGATAGGACACCGTGAAATCGTAGGCCGCCTGCGCAATACCCATGTAAGTGGGCGCCAAGGTCATGAACATGTGCGGCCATCGGCTGGCCGCCTGAAAGTAGAGCCCCTGGGGCATAAGCGCGGCCTCATCAGGGACAAAAACCTCCTGGAACACCAGGTTGCGCGAAACGGTGGCGCGCATGCCCAAAGGAGCCCAGGCCCCCTCGACCGTCAGGCCCGGGGCATTACGGGGGACCGCAAGATACAAGGTATCGCGACGCGACAGGCTGGCGTCGGGTTTTTTCTCGGTGCACAAAACCCCAAAATAGTCAGCCGCATCCGAAAGCGATGCAAAGATTTTCTTGCCGCTGATTCTCCACCCTCCGTCAGCGCGCACGGCCGTCGTTCCGAAAGGGGCAGCGCCTGCAGCAGCCGCTCCCCCCTCCGAAAAGGGCTGCGCGTAGATGGCGCCATCGCGTACCACGCGCCCAAAGTGCAGATCCTGATGCACGCGATGGACGGCTCGCTGCTCGTCGGTCATCTGCAAATCTTCCGACAGCAAGCCACTCCAGAGTGTGGTGCAGACATGCATATTGAAGGTCAGGGCCGTGGCGCCGCAGTAGCGGCCCAGCTCGGCCGACACAAGTGCGTAGGTGGCATAGTCAGCCCCCTGTCCGCCGTGGCTCTCGGGCACGCACAGGCCCAGCAATCGAGCCTGCCGCATGTCGTCGTAGTTGGCGAAGGGAAACTGCGCATCGCGATCGAGCTGCGCCGCGCGAGGCGCCAAGCTTTCGCGGCCGAGACGACGCGCCAGAGCCATCAGGGACTGCTGCTTGGCTGTCAGCGGATAGTCGTCCCCGCTGATCGGCATCGGATTTTCAGTCACAAAACCTCCCATTGAACCCCGGCGATCGATTGAAGAAAAGCCCGTCGATCCATCGGTCGATGAAGAACAAAATCTTGCGGGTGTACGCCATGCGCCTCATGCCAAGGCATGGGCGATCAGTGCGCCGCGCTGCACCACAAGCTGCCCGTCGAGCATCACGCTACAGCCTCGCATGGGCAGATCAAAGTGCCCCAAGGTATGGCGGCCGGCCACCTCATTGGCCCCCGTCGAATACAGAAAATTTCCAGCAAACGCCCGCAACTCAGTGCCATTGCAGTCGCGCTTGTCATAGAACGTCAGGGCATCCCATCGGGCTGCTGGGTTGAGGCCAAAGCCCACATGCGAAACCGCATAGCAGGCACGATGGCCTTCCGCGTCCGCCCAGGATTGCCAATATTGACGCATCATGTCGACATCGACGCCCTGGCCTTCGATCGCCACCACACTGTCGTTCTCAAGGGTCAGGCAGATGCGATCTCGCAGGTAGCACTTGAAGGTCAGATTGACATCACCAGGGGCCAGAACCAGCCGGCCCTCCACGCTTGCAGCGGCCGGGAAAGCCAGGGCCAAACCCCCTGGCCAATGCGACACCATGCCGGGCTTGGAGCAATAGCCCCAGACCCCTCCGACTGACGCGCCATCCAAGGACACCCGCAAATCCGTTCCGGCCTCGGAGCTTACTGTCATCTGCCGGGATGACTTGAGCTTGCTCATGGCCGCGCGCACCGCCGACTCCAGGGCCCGATCAGGTACCGTCCGCTCCAGTATTTCCGGATGCTCGTTGGAAATCATCAGCAGGCGGGGTCGCTTGCCATCGACGCCCCTGAGGATGTCAGGCAGCTCAGCGGCATGGAGCAAGCCTTCGACGGTGCAGTCAACAATGAAGTCGGCCCGCGCCAGGCTGGCCACCACAGCTGCGAGTTGGTCTATGGCGTTGCTCGCTCCGGTCGATCGCACCGGGGCCGGCCCACTGGCAGCAGGTGAGGTGAGGTTGATCTCAAACACCTTGGCCCCAAGCTGCTCAAGCGCCAGGCGGGCCAGGTCGACATTGACTCGTCGGGACTGGGTCTCGCAGAGCACCACGGCCACCTCACCCGCTCTGACCTGGCAAAGGTCGAAGGTGCGACCAAAAGCAGACAGCCACTTATGCTCAATGCGCTCGACCAGCATGACACACCTCCTGCGGACCAGTTTATATGAAATTTCATGGATTACCGCAGATAATACAAAGCCTTCCAGGCGTACCCATGGACACCATCCGCAAGCAAAAAGGCTTCGTCGACGACTATTTGGCTTACCTGCTCGCGCGGGCCAGTCACCTGATCTCCAGCCAGTTTCATCAGGTGGTGCAAGCCCAAGGACTGAGCCTGATGGAGTGGCGAGTCATGGCCAGCCTGTCGGGCAAACCTGGTCTGAGCATAGGCGCCCTGGCCAACATCGTTCTGGCCAAGCAACCCACGGTCACCAAACTGATTGACCGCATGGCCGCTAGCGGCTGGGTGGAGCGCCTGGATGATCGGCAGGACAAGCGGCAACGCCTGGTCCGGCTTACCGCTGCGGGACAGCGTAAGGTCAGACCCTTGCTGATCAAGGCCAAACAACACGAGGAGCAGGTGCTCAGTCGCGTTGGGCCCGCGTCGTCGCGCCGGCTCAAAAAGGCTCTGGAGCACCTGATCGAGGGACAGGCGCAGGCTGCAGACACAAAGCCAGGCCGCGGGGCGGCAAAGGGCGCAGCCACATCGCCGCCCTAGCATCAGGGAAACTCTGGGGTGAAAGACTCCCTGTCGTCGAATAAGCTCTTCGGCCGGGGTTGTTTGCCTGACACGACATTGATGCAACCCTTATATTTCCACGGAGCAATACCATGAAACTGCGACTGCTCGCCATCGCTGCAACAATTTTGGGCTCAAGCCAAGCCTTCGCCCAGACCGTCTTTACCGCATCAAGCTGGCTGCCTCCGGGTCACACGCTCAGCCAATCGCAGGCGAACTGGTGCGCCCTGCTCGAGAAAGAGAGCAGCGGACGCATGAAGTGCAATATCTTGCCCAAGGCCGTCACTGCTCCGCCCGGCACCTTCGATGCAGTGCGCGACGGGCTGGCCGACATCTCCTTCACCGTCGATGGCTACACACCCGGCCGCTTCATCAACACCCAGGTGGCCGAATTTCCTTTCCTGGGCGACAGCTCGCTTTTGACCTCGGTGGCCTACCAGCGCATCTACAGCAAATACTTCGCGCCCTTGGGCGAGCACCGGGGGGTCAAGGTCTTGGGCGTCTTCACCCATGGACCCGGCATCATCTTCAACAGCAAGAAGCCGGTCCTCTCGGCTGCGGATGCGGCTTCGCTGAAGTTTCGAGTCGGCGGAGGCAACATCAATGAATTGTCCAAGGCCATGAGCTGGAACACCACGCTCAAGCCGGCGCCCGAGTCCTTCGAGCTGCTCTCCACCGGCGTCATGGACGGCACCTTTTTCCCCGATGAGTCCGTATCCTCGTTCAAGCTGAGCATGATCAAGCATGCCACCACCTTCCCGGGTGGCCTGTACAACACCAGCTTTGTCTTCATGATGAACCCGGGCAAATACAACAGCCTTTCGGCTCAGGACAAGGCGGTGATCGACAAGATATCGGGCGAGACCGCCGCGCGGATCTTCGCCGAGGGGTGGGACCGGGTTGACGCTGCCGCGCGAGAAGCTCAAAAGGCACAGGGTGTGCAGCGGATAACTGCCAACGAGGCCTTCGTCAGCGAGATCCGCGCCAAGCAATCGGCCCTGGAAGACCGCTGGGCTGCTGCAGCCGAGGGCAAGGGCCTGAAGAATGCCAAGGGCGTGCTGGCAGAATTACGAGCCGAGATCGCCAAGCTCAAGTAAGCGGCCGCCGGCTCTGGCCGGGTGCCTTACTGCTCAGGCCGGTGGGGTCTCTGAAGCCCCATCGGTTTTTTTCTGAGGTCGTCGCTGCGATACGCCATGTTCAAAGTTTTCGAGAAATTGCTGCGCTGGACCAGTGGAATGATGGCTGCGACAGCCTTGTTTGCCATCATGTGGCTGACGCTGTTCGATGTCACCGGGCGCAAGTTCTTCAACAATTCCATCCCCGGCAGCCTGGAGATCACTGAAATCCTGATGGTTCTGGTGATTTTTGGCGCCCTACCGCTGGTGTCCTGGCGCAGTGAGCATGTGGTGTTCGACACGCTGGACCCCTATATCCCCGCCTGGCTGAAAAGCTTGCAGGGCCGGTTGGTGCACCTGATCTGCGCCGCTACTCTGACCTTGATGGCCTATTTGCTCAGCATGCGTGCCGGGCGCTTTGCCGAATACGGTGATGTCACCATACACCTGCAATTGCCACTGTCTCCGGTTGCGTGGCTGATGTCGGCACTGCTGATGGTCACCGCATTGATACACCTGCTGTTTGCCGTATTGGCGCCGCTACCCGGCCAAGCCCAGGCGCAGGAGGCCCGCCCATGACCGAGGCTGCGATCGGCTTTGCCGCCGTTTTTCTGCTGGCCTTCATGCGGGTACCGCTGGCCCTGTCAATGGCCATCGCGGGCTTCGTCGGGCTGGGGCTGATGCGAGGATGGCCCGCCTCCTTCGCCAGCACCAGTCAGGTGATTTTCGAGACCGGTTTTCACTACGTGCTTTCAGTCATTCCTCTGTTCGTGCTGATGGGCAATCTGGTGGCGCGTGCTGGCATGGCCCGCGAGTTGTTCGCCGCAGCCAATGCTTTTGTTGGGCACCACAAGGGCGGACTGGCCATGGCCACCGTGATCGCCTCTGGGGGGTTCGGCTCGATTTGCGGTTCTTCGATTGCCACGGCGGCCACCATGTCACGCGTCGCTTACCCGGAGATGAAGCGTCATGGCTACAAGGACACACTGGCTACGGGGGCCATCGCCTCCGGCGGCACACTGGGGATCCTGATTCCGCCATCCACCGTGCTGGTGATTTACGGCATCATCACCGAGACCGACATCGGAAAATTGTTCGTCGCCGGCATCCTGCCAGGCTTGGTGGCCATTGCCTGCCTCTGTCTGGCTGTAGTCTGGGTGACATGGCGAGATCCGCAGGCAGGTCCGCGAGCGGCACGGTCGAGCTGGGCGGAACGGCTGTCCGCGATAAAAGGTATCTGGGGCGTCGGCCTGCTGTTTGCACTGGTCATCGGTGGAATCTACGGCGGGGTGTTCACTGCAACCGAAGGTGCTGGCGTGGGCGCCGCCGGCGCCTTCGTGTTCGCGCTGGCCCGCGGCACCCTCACACCGAAGGTGCTGACCGACATTCTGGTCGAAAGCGCACGCACCACTGCCATGCTGTTCAGCATCCTGATCGGGGCCATGATTTTCACCAGCTTCGTCAACTTCACCAGCATGCCGGCTGACCTGCGCGATTTTGTGGTGCAGTTCAGCCCGGAGCCCATCATGGTGGTGATTGTGATGATGGGGATCTACTTGCTCCTGGGCATGATCATGGAGGAACTGGCCATTGTCCTGCTCACCATCCCGGTGTTTTTCCCGGTCATTGTGGGCCTGGGTTTTGACCCGGTCTGGTTCGGTATTCTGATCGTGACCATCGTCGAAATCGGCATGATCTCCCCGCCTGTCGGACTCAATCTATTCGTTCTCAACTCGCTGCTGCCCAATATCAACCTGGGCATCCTGTATCGGGGCATCTGGCCTTTCGTCTGGGCCGATGTGGCTCGCCTGGGCATCCTGATTGCATTTCCCATCATCTCGCTGTGGCTGCCCGGGATGATGCGGTAGCCCAGCGAAAAAATGTGGCCGGGGCATTCGCCAGGGGATTCCCCTCGAACCAAGTGGCTGCAAAGCATCTGGCAAGGGTTTCGGCAGCTGTCAATCTCGCCGGAGCCTCAACCGCGATTTGCGAACGTAAAAGTGGCGGCTACGCCCAAGACGCCTTCGCAGAGTCCGCCCGCCAGTTCTGGGCCTACTTTGAAAATGACAGCTACTTTGTGCGGGGGCCTGCATCCCGGTGACGCATCCAAGCGCTTATTGCAAAAGCCCTTGCTGCCACCCAGGGAAGGCCGATGATCGCCATCTTCTGCCAATCGACCCGATTAAGCTTCAACAGGCCACACCAGACAACTTGTGATCAGGGAGAGCAGCATGCGCGGACTGAGCGACTTCAGGGTGGGTGACCGATTCGAATCACCGGTCGCAACGGTGGAAGAGGCAGAGGCTCTGGCTTTTGCGCGACGATTCGATCCACAGCCTTTTCACCTCGATGAAGAAGCTGCTCAACAGTCCCTGTTCAAGGGCCTGGCCGCCAGTGGGTGGTTCACGGCTTCCTTTTGCTTCCGTCTGATACAGGACTCCGGCATCGGGCTGCACGGAGGCATCATTGGTCAAAAAATCGAGGAGCTGCAATGGTCGCGTCCGGTCCGACCGGGTGACCAACTGCGGGTGGTGAGCACCGTGGCAGAAATTTCAAAGTCTCCCAAGAACGCTCACCGCGGCATCCTCGTTTTCGAGCACCGCGCCCTCAACCAGCGCGGGGAGCAAGTTCTGCTCATGCGCGCCCACGTTCTGGCCAGCGACCCAAGCGCTTAGACCAAGCGATAAAAACTCAGAAAGACCGCGTCTGGAGTGCGTCGGCCACTGCCCACAAATTGGCTCCGACTGAGCCAATTCCAGGCCTCGCCTGCGGCCTCAAGGCGGGGCTGACAACGAAAGTAGACCCTGGCCGGATCCACCGGTTCGCCCCGGTACAGGCGCTGCGAGTCCTCGGCCGAAGCTACGCGCAGGGCCGTATTCTGTACAAAAACACGGGTACCGCCCTCCAACTCGATCACGTAGCGGGCGTCCAAATGAGCCTGAGCGCCATCTTCAAGGATGAGCTGGAAGTCTGATCCACCGGGCAAGACCCGACCGTTGAATAGCGGGCCGCGAACCACGCCACCGGTGATTGGAATGACTCGACGCAAGCCCGCCGCAGTCAAACCAATTTCCAGGGGTAATCCGACTGTGATCGCAAGGTCACAGACATGCTCAAGTGCGGGCGGAGCTAGGGTCTCGGTCATCACAGGTCCAGGCTTTTTACGGAATTATCCGGCCCTGTCCAGGCGTTCAGACCCGCCCGAGGCGGGCAACCCCAGCGCAACCGAGGCCTGACGCTCGGTCCCGGAAAAATAGGCTGGCTTTGATGCAGGGAAAACCACGATCGAGACACAGCCAGTTTTGGGTATTCTGAGACCGTAATTACGGATTACGGATCACGGTTCTTGTCTCTTGGAACGTGTGGACCTCCTCCCGCCCCGAGCAACCCATCCTCCAACCGACATGCCCCACCCTGTCGTGGATGCCCGATACCCACTCTGGGATCTGCCGCGCACAGGGCAGCGTCAAGGGTGGCCCCTATTCGATTGCACAGCGCCGAGCCCGCACCTGTCTCAATGACTGACGCACCCTGCGAATGACACCGACCTGTTCACTGCAACTGCAATGAAACCCACGATCGCCATCTTCACCGGAGATCCCGCCGGCATCGGTCCAGAACTGGTCGAAAAACTGCTGGCCGATCCGGCCACTTTGTCCCGCGCTGATGTCCTGCTGATCGGTCAGCCAGGCCAGTTGCGCGTGCCCGATGCGGTACGCTGGCATGACTGGGTGGGTGCAAACGCACCTGCCTTCGAGCGCGCCCAAGCGAGGGCCGACAACGGACGCTTTATGTTGCAAGGACTGGAAGCGGGCGCTCGGCTGGCGGCCAGCGGCCAAGCCGATGCCTTCTGCTTTGCCCCGCTTAACAAGAGTGCGCTGCGCGCTGGCGGCATGCATCAGGAAGATGAGCTGCGCTGGTTCGCCGAACTGCTGTCCTTCGATGGCATCTGCGGGGAGCTGAATGTTCTGGAAAAGCTCTGGACGGCGCGCGTCACCTCACATGTCGCACTGCGGGAGGTCAGCCACCTGCTCTCGTCTGAAGGCGTGGCCAACGCAATCGGCATGATCCACCGCGCACTGACCGCCGCCGGCAAAGCCCAACCCAGGATCGCAGTATGCGGACTCAATCCGCACAACGGGGACAACGGCAACTATGGCGATGAAGAAGCTCGCATCATTGAGCCCGGTATAAAACTCGCGGCACGGCTGGGTTACCCTGCAGAAGGCCCCTTCCCGGCCGATACCGCTTTCGTACGCGCCCTGAGGGCCGACCAGGGCTATGACGGCGTGGTCACCATGTACCACGACCAGGGACAGATTGCCATGAAACTGCTGGGCTTTGAGCGCGGCGTGACCGTCCATGGCGGTCTGCCAATACCGATCACCACACCCGCGCACGGCACGGCCTATGACATTGCCGGGGGTGGCAAAGCCAATGCGGGTGCCATGGTCAATGCCTTCGACCTCGCCTGCCGAATGGGATTGGGCCGACGCCAGGCTCGCCCCTGATAAGCCAGGCAAGCCAGGCATCAAGCGCACACCCCTACCCCTTGTTTCCCATCCTCGTTTTCCAAAAAGGAGCACAGACGATGCATCGCAAAACCTTCACAGCGGCACTGGTCGCCCTAGCCTCTGCGCTGACCCTGCCGGCCTTCGCGCAAACCGGCTACCCCTCCAAACCGGTGCGCTTGATGGTTGGCGCCGGTCCTGGAGGCGGCACGGACATCATTGCCCGCATGCTGGCCGAAAAATTCGCCGAGGGGCTCAAGGGCAGCTTCGTGGTTGAAAACCGACCCGGTGCCTCCAACACGATTGCTGCCGACATGACGGCCAAAGCGCCCGCCGACGGTCACACCCTGCTGGTGGCAACCAACACCGGTCAGGCGATTGCCCCACACCTGATCAAGCTTGCGTTCGATCCGCTGAAAGACCTGGTGCCCATTGGACTGATCGTCACCGTGCCCAATGTTTTGGTGGTTGGGTCGCAGGTTCCGGTGAACAACGTGGCCGACCTGGTCAAGGCCATGAAAGCCCGGCCAGGTCACTTCAAATACGCATCTTCGGGCGTGGGTAGCACCCAACACATTGCCGGCGAAGCCTTCGATGTGGCCGCTGGCACCAAGAGTGAGCACATCCCCTACAAAGGAAGCAGTCAAGCGCACCTGGACATCATCGGCGGCAGCGTGCAGATGATGTTCGACACCACCTCTTCGGCCATGGCACAAATCAAGACCGGCAAGTTCAAGCCTCTGGCTGTTACCACCCCAGCCCGCTCACCTCAGCTGCCCGATGTGCCTACGCTTGCGGAGGCTGGTGTTCGCGGTGCCGATATGAGCACCTGGTATGCGCTTTATGTCACCGCAGGCACACCGGCCGATGTGGTGAGCCGGCTGCAAAATGAGCTGGCGCGCGTGCTCAAACTCGCTGACGTTGAGGCCCGGCTCAAGGGCCTGGGCGGTGAGGTATCCACCCTGAGCCCGGCTCAATTCACTGATCTGAACCGACAGGAATTCGAGCGCTTCGGCAAGCTGATTCGGGACGCTGGCATCAAACTGCAGTAAGACCGGAAATCGCCACAGGCCGGGCGTGGCTGTACGCGCTGGATATACCGCAACTACCCGCCTCAAGGGATGACGCGGATGTCGCAACGCTCGCGCCTGCGCCGCTTCAATTCGGACGGACCACCCGAACTGCGCTAGAAAATGACCGCCCTTTGCTTTTGATTCACGCGGGCATCTTCTGATGCAGACCTGATCGTGACCATGCCGCCTGTTTGAGTCCTGTCCCTTGATCTGACCTGCAGACATCGGCAGTCCGAATCGGGCATCTCAGAGGACGACTCGTGTGAAGTCCACAACAACAAGCGCGGTCGGTCATCGAACGGCCGAATCACCGCCGACCCGTGGATAGGCGCTCTCCTTTTGGCCATGGAGCAAAATTGCGAGTTCCCTCGCCTACTTTGCGGGTCGGTGTCCCATCCCGGGGCAACTGGCGCATGACCGTGGAATGCGGCGTAGGGGCCTGCAACACCTGACCCCAAAATTTAAAAAATGAGTCAACCACACAGAATCGTCATTGTCGGTGGCGGAGCCGGCGGGCTGGAACTGGCCACCCGGCTGGGTCATATCTATGGCCGTCGAAAGCGCGCACTGGTTACCCTGGTCGACAAAAACCGCACCCACATCTGGAAGCCCAAGCTGCATGAGATCGCCTCGGGGAGCATGGATCTGGGCGATCACGAGGTCGACTACATGGCCCAAGCCCATTGGCACCACTTCACCTTCAGGATCGGTGAACTCCAGGGCCTGGACCGCCAGAACAAATGCATAGAACTGGGCCCGTATCTGGACCAGGACGGGCGGCCTGTTACCCCGGCCCAAACAATCGGGTACGACACGCTGGTGATCTGCATCGGCAGTTTGAGCAATGACTTTTCAACCCGAGGCGTCAAACAATACGCGCTGAAACTTGAAACGCAACAGGATGCAAAGTCTTTCCACACCAAGATGATCAACGCCTGTATCCGGGCACACAACCAAGTGGAGGCCATCGACAAGAGGCAACTTCATGTTGCCATCATCGGCGCAGGAGCAACAGGCGTGGAATTGGCGGCCGAGCTGCACCGCACAACACGCGAGGTGGTGGCGTTCGGGCTGAACCGCATCGATGTGGACAAAGACATCAAGGTCAGCTTGATTGAGGCCGCCGACCGTATTCTGCCGGCCTTGCAGCCGCGCCTGTCGCAAGCCACCGAGGAACTCATCACCCGCTTGGGCGTTCAAGTGCTCACTGGCGCCAGGGTGATGGAGGTCACGCCCACCGGCATTCGCCTGGTCGATGGGCGCGAGATCGAATCAGAGCTGGTCGTCTGGGCTGCGGGCGTTAAGGCGCCAGACTTGCTGAAGGAGTTCGGCGGCCTGGAGAGCAATCACATCAACCAGTTGGTTGTGCGAGATACCCTGCAAACCACGCGCGATCCCGATATCTTCGCCCTGGGCGACTGCGCTGCTTGCCCGCTTCCAGGCAGGGATGGGAGTCATATTGGCACCGTCCCACCACGCGCCCAGGCGGCACATCAGCAGGCCGCGCACATGGTGGTTCAGATCAAGCGCCGATTTGCCAACCAGGCGCTGAGACCCTACCGGTACAAAGACTTTGGCTCTCTGGTTTCGCTAGGCAAGTTCAGTACCGTGGGCAACATGATGGGCGGCCTGATCGGCAAGAACCTCATGATCGAAGGTTACTTTGCCAAGCTGATGTACCTGTCCCTGTACAAGCTGCATGAGCTTGCGATCCATGGCGCTCTCAAGACCACGCTCTACACGCTGGCACGCATGATCACCAGAAGCACCAACCCGACGGTGAAACTGCACTGAAGACGACCGACTTTGGTACAGAGGGAAATTGCTTCATTAGCTTTACGCTGGTACGGCTGGTGGGGGGGCAGGTCAGCCGCCAACTTGGGCTCATGGTATCGGTTAGAACCCAGAACCTGGCTCCTGCAGGAATGCTTCTTCCTCAGGAGTTGACGGTCGACCAAGGATGCTATTTCGATGTGGATAGCGACCGAAGCGGCTGATGATTTCTTTGTGCTTCAGTTCAGCCTTTAGATTTTCGGCTAGGTCCGGTGCGGAAAATAGCTGAACTGCAATTTCATGGATGACCGGGGACTCACTGTGCATGTAAGGCATGTACAGGAACCCACGTTCGCGACCGGAGAGCGCTTGGTCAGCCTTAGCCGAAACTGCCTCCTGTGCAAGGGACAAGGCCAATGGATCGGCGGAGAATGCATTTGGGGTGCCGCGAAAGATATTTCTGGAGAATTGGTCGAGAACGATGATTTCTGCGAGTCTCCCCCGCGGGGTTGAACGCCACTGGTATAGCTCGCAGGCTCTCGCGGCGAGCCATGTTTCGCCAAAGCGTTCACGAATGGCTGAGTCCAGCGTGGGATCAACACGCCACCACTGTGGAGGGCTTAGCTCATCGAACCAGAAGGAAAGGATTTCTTCGAGCATGGTAAGGATGCAATTTTCTTGGGCGGCCTAACGTTGGAGGTAACCGGGCCGTTGCGGTGTGTGGCTAAAGGCCCAGAATGAAATAGCGAGATTTTGGCCGCACGCCGCAATGGGTCCGGTTGA
>CAYPSU010000027.1:0-26652 GCA_964413475.1 uncultured Polaromonas sp.
CAGTCCGATACCGCCACTTTCGACAACTGCCTTGAGTTGCTGACCATGGCAGGCTATCCGATCAGCCAGGCGGTCATGATGATGATCCCCGAGCCCTGGGAGCAGCACTCGACCATGGACGCTAGGCGTCGTGCGTTTTACGAGTACCACGCGGCGATGCTCGAGCCTTGGGACGGCCCGGCCTCGATCGTTTTTACCGACGGCCGCCAGATTGGCGCCACCCTGGATCGCAATGGGCTGCGCCCCTCTCGCTACTGCGTCACCGACGATGATTTGGTGATCATGGGATCGGAGTCTGGCGTGTTGCCGGTGCCCGAGAGCAAGATCGTGCGCAAGTGGCGCCTGCAACCGGGCAAGATGTTCCTCATCGATCTGGAGCAGGGTCGGATGATCGACGATGAAGAACTTAAGGCAGGCCTGGCCAACAGCAAGCCCTACAAGCAGTGGATCGACAACTTGCGGATTCGCTTGGATGATGTAGATCAGCCGGTGGCCGGCGAAGATGGAAGCGACCTGCCGGCCGAGCGCGCCCCGGTGGCTGGCACGGGAGGCGTCAGCGCTGAACTGCTCGATCAGCAGCAGGCTTTCGGATTTACCCAAGAAGATATCAAGTTCCTGCTCAGCCCGATGGCTCTCAATGGTGAGGAGGCCATCGGTTCCATGGGCAATGACAGTCCCTTGGCCGTGCTTTCAGACCGCAACAAGCCGCTCTACAACTATTTCAAGCAGCTGTTTGCGCAGGTGACCAATCCGCCGATCGACCCGATCCGCGAGGCCATCGTCATGTCGCTGGTGTCTTTCATCGGCCCCAAGCCGAATTTACTGGATATCAACCAAGTCAATCCGCCCATGCGACTTGAGGTAAGCCAGCCGGTCTTGGATTTCGCCGACATGGCCAAGCTGCGCGATATCGAGAAGGCTACCCAGGGCAAGTTCAAGAGCGCCACGCTGGACATCACTTATCCGCTGATGTGGGGGCGCGAGGGGGTCGAGGCCAAATTGGCGTCGCTGTGTGCAGAGGCGGTCGATGCGATCAAGAGCGGCCACAATATTCTCATCATCAGCGACCGGGGCGTGACGGCGCGAGAGGTAGCCGTACCCGCATTGCTGGCCCTCTCCTGCATTCATCAGCATCTGGTTCGGGCCGGTCTGCGCACCACGGCCGGCTTGGTGGTGGAGACGGGTACTGCGCGCGAAGTTCATCACTTCGCCGTTTTGGCCGGGTATGGCGCCGAGGCTGTTCATCCCTATCTCGCCATGGAAACCTTGGCTGCCATGCACAAGGACCTCTCGGGCGATCTGTCGGCCGAAAAGGCCATCTACAACTACGTCAAGGCCATCGGCAAGGGTCTGTCCAAGATCATGTCGAAGATGGGGGTGAGCACTTATATGAGCTACTGCGGTGCTCAGTTGTTCGAGGCCATCGGCATCAACAGCGAAACCATCGACAAGTACTTCACTGGCACGGCCAGTCGTGTGGGCGGTATTGGTGTCTTTGAGATTGCCGAGGAGGCGCTGCGCACGCATGCGGCAGCCTTCAGTGAGGATCCGGTGTTGGCCACCATGCTTGATGCTGGCGGCGAATATGCCTGGCGTGTTCGTGGCGAGGAGCATATGTGGACACCCGATGCGATTGCCAAGCTGCAGCACAGCACGCGCGCTGGCAATTTCAGCACCTACAAGGAATACGCGCAGATCATCAACGATCAGAGCAGGCGCCACCTGACGCTGCGTGGCCTGTTCGAATTTCGGCTCGATCCAGCCAAGGCCATCGCGCTCGACGAAGTCGAACCGGCCAGCGAGATCGTCAAGCGTTTTGCCACTGGAGCGATGTCTTTGGGATCGATTTCCACCGAGGCGCATGCCACCTTGGCTGTTGCGATGAACCGTATAGGCGGGAAAAGCAACACCGGTGAAGGTGGCGAGGACCCCGCCCGGTATCGCAACGAGCTCAAGGGGATCGCCATCAAGCAAGGTGAGACGCTCAAGAGCGTCATCGGTGCCGACCGGGTTGAGGTCGATCTGCCCTTGCGCGATGGGGACAGCCTGCGTTCGCGTATCAAGCAAGTGGCTTCTGGCCGATTTGGCGTGACCACAGAATATTTGGTGTCGGCCGACCAGATCCAGATCAAGATGGCCCAGGGCGCCAAACCGGGCGAGGGCGGTCAGTTGCCCGGCGGCAAGGTCTCCGAGTACATCGGCCAGCTGCGCTATTCAGTGCCAGGCGTGGGTCTGATTTCCCCGCCGCCCCATCATGACATCTACTCCATCGAGGATTTGGCTCAGCTCATCCACGACCTCAAGAACGTGACGCCGAGCGCCAGCATCAGCGTCAAACTGGTGTCCGAGGTCGGCGTGGGCACGATTGCCGCCGGTGTAGCCAAGGCCAAGGCCGACCATGTGGTGATTGCGGGGCACGACGGCGGCACCGGCGCTTCGCCCTGGTCATCGATCAAGCACGCTGGCTCGCCCTGGGAGATTGGTCTGGCTGAGACCCAGCAGACACTGGTACTCAACCGGCTTCGCGGCCGAATTCGGGTGCAGGCGGATGGTCAGATGAAGACGGGTCGTGATGTGGTCATTGGTGCCTTGCTCGGCGCTGATGAATTTGGCTTCGCGACCGCGCCTCTGGTGGTCGAGGGTTGCATCATGATGCGCAAATGCCACCTCAACACCTGTCCGGTGGGCGTGGCTACCCAAGATCCTGTGCTGCGCCGCAAGTTCGCCGGCAAGCCCGAACATGTGGTCAATTACTTCTTCTTCGTGGCCGAGGAAGCGCGGCAGATCATGGCCCAGTTGGGCGTCCGAAAGTTCGATGATCTGATCGGTCGATCGGACTTGCTCGACATGAGCAAGGGGGTTTCGCACTGGAAGGCCAGGGGCCTGGACTTCAGCCGTCTGTTCCATCAGCCGGCCGTCCCCGCCGATGTGCCCAGGCTGCATGTGATGGAGCAGGACCATGGTTTGAGCCAGGCCCTCGATGTCCGCCTGATCGAGAAATCCCGGGCCGCCCTCGATAAGGGCGAGAAGGTCCAGTTCATGGAAGTGGCCCGAAATGTCAACCGGACCGTGGGCGCCATGCTCTCGGGCGAGCTGATCCGCCGTCGTCCGGAGGGCTTGTCGGACGACACGCTGCGCATTCAGCTTGAGGGCACGGGCGGGCAGTCTTTTGGGGCCTTCCTGGCCCAGGGGATCACGCTCTATCTGATCGGCGATGCCAACGATTACACCGGCAAGGGTCTGTCTGGTGGCCGTGTGGTGGTTCGGCCCAGCCTCGATTTCCGAGGCGTTGCTGCCCGCAACATCATCGTCGGCAATACCGTGATGTACGGTGCCACCGCTGGAGAGGCCTTTTTTGCAGGCGTTGCCGGGGAGCGTTTTGCGGTGCGTCTTTCGGGGGCCACCGCAGTTGTCGAGGGCACGGGTGATCATGGCTGCGAGTACATGACTGGCGGCACGGTGGCTGTATTGGGGCAGACCGGACGCAACTTTGCAGCGGGCATGTCCGGCGGCCTGGCCTACGTCTATGACGAGGACGGGCAATTTGCCTCGCGATGCAACACGGCAATGGTGAGTCTGGAAAAAGTGCTCACAGCCGCTGAGCAGCAGAGCCAAGTCGATCGCAAGTTCTGGCACAAGGACCAAGCCGATGAGGTCCTGCTGCGCAAGTTGCTGGAGGACCATTTCAAGTGGACGGGCAGTCAGCGCGCGCGGTCTCTGTTGGATCAGTGGGAGACGGCCCGCCTGAAGTTCGTCAAGGTCTTTCCCAATGAATACAAACGGGCCCTGGGTGAAATCAACGCCCGCAAGGCGGCTCAACCCGTCCAAGCCGTTGCGGCTTGAGCGGCTGTCATCGCAATTGAGGAAGCATCATGGGAAAAGTCACCGGTTTCATGGAATTTGAGCGCGTCGAGGAAGGCTACAAACCTGTAGATGAGCGCGTGAGGCACTACCGCGAGTTCGTTCTGACCCTTGACGATGAGCAGTCCAAAAAGCAGGCGGCGCGCTGCATGGATTGCGGCACGCCGTTTTGCAACAACGGTTGCCCGGTCAACAACATCATTCCGGACTTCAATGACCTGGTCTACCAGGGCGACTGGAAGAACGCGCTGACGGTGCTGCACAGCACCAACAACTTTCCAGAATTCACCGGCCGCATCTGCCCGGCACCTTGTGAGGCGGCTTGCACGCTCAATGTCAACGACGATGCGGTGGGTATCAAGTCCATCGAACACGCCATCATTGATCGGGGCTGGGCCGAGGGCTGGGTGGTGCCGCAGCCTCCGCGTCACAAGACCGGTCGCAAGGTGGCGGTGATCGGCTCAGGGCCGGCCGGGCTGGCTGCTGCGCAGCAACTTGCTCGTGCCGGCCACGATGTCACCGTTTTCGAGAAGAACAGCCGTATTGGCGGCTTGTTGCGCTACGGCATCCCCGATTTCAAAATGGAGAAGAGCCACATCGATCGCCGCGTCCAGCAGATGCAGGCTGAAGGTGTAAGGTTCAGGACGGGTGTTCTTGTGGGTGCGATGCCCGAGCAGGGCCCCGGCAGCAAGGTCACCAATGATGCGGCGCAGACTCTTCCCGCCGACCAGCTCTTGCGCGACTTTGACGCCGTGCTGCTGGCCGCAGGCAGTGAGCAGAGCCGCGACCTGCCCGTACCCGGTCGTGATCTCCAGGGCATCCATTTCGCGATGGAATTTTTGCCCCAACAGAACAAGGTCAATGCCGGCGACGAGCTCAAGGGGCAGCTCAAGGCTGACGGCAAGCATGTCATTGTTATTGGTGGCGGCGATACCGGCTCCGATTGCGTAGGCACCAGCAATCGCCATGGCGCTGCCAGCGTCAAGCAGTTTGAGGTCATGCCGCAGCCCCCCGAGGAAGAGAACAAGCCCCTGGTCTGGCCTTATTGGCCGCTCAAGCTGCGCACCAGTTCCAGCCACGAAGAGGGCTGCGACCGCGAGTTTGCAATCTCCACCAAGGCTTTTCTGGGCAAGGACGGCAAGGTGACGGCCTTGCAGACGGTCCGTGTGGAGTTGAAGGACGGAAAGCTTACCGAAGTACCGGGTACCGAAGAGGAGCACCGCGCCGATTTGGTTCTGCTGGCCATGGGTTTTGTCAATCCGCTGGCCACTGTGCTCGAGGCCTTCGGTGTGGAGAAGGACGCGCGCGGCAACGCCAAGGCCAGCACCGATTTCTCCGGCGGTTATGCGACCAATGTGCAAAAGGTCTTTGCGGCCGGTGACGTGCGACGGGGGCAGTCGCTGGTGGTATGGGCGATCCGCGAAGGTCGCCAAGCCGCTCGATCCGTTGATGAATTCCTGATGGGGCACTCCGATTTGCCGCGCTGAGGTCTCGCGGGTCGCCCTGGCGGGCGTTAGCTTGCTCACCGGCCCGACCGCCCGTCCGGGTTGTTGACGAGTTTCCAACAGGGCAGTCTGACGCGCGACTCAGATCGCCCGGGGGAGGCGCCGCTATGATGTCGTCCCTCTCCATTGAAGTCGCTTCAGCACCGGTCCCTCTCCATGTCCGAATCCCCTGGCTCTGTCGATGCGTTGGTCCAATTCCGGCAAGTCACCTTTGCCTATCCTGGAGCCGTCTCAGAGCGGGTCATTCTGGACCGAATGAACCTGACGATTGCCCGGGGTAAGGTGACCGCCCTGATGGGGGCATCGGGTGGCGGAAAGACCACGGTCTTGCGCTTGATCGGTGGGCAGCAGCGCTCCAGCGCCGGGCAAGTGCTTTTCGACGGTCAGGATATCGCGCTGATGAACGGTGCGGGGCTTTATGCGATGCGCCGGCGCATGGGCATGCTGTTTCAATTCGGTGCGCTGTTCACGGATCTCAGCGTCTTTGATAACGTGGCCTTCCCGCTTCGTGAACATACCCGGCTGAGCCCAGCCCTGATTCGAGACATTGTGCTGATGAAGCTCGATGCGGTGGGTTTGCGCGGCGCGCGAGATCTGATGCCCGCCCAAATTTCAGGCGGCATGGCCAGACGGGTGGCGCTGGCGCGGGCCATTGCGCTCGACCCTGAATTGATCATGTACGACGAGCCCTTTGCTGGACTTGATCCGATTTCGCTGGGCACTGCGGCGCAATTGATCCGCCAGCTTAACGACACCTTGGGCATCACCACGGTGGTGGTGTCACACGATCTTGAAGAAACCTTTCGCATCGCCGATCGGGTGGTGATTTTGGCCAATGGCGCAATTGCTGCCGAGGGCACCCCCGAAGAGGTGATGCATTCGACCGATCCGCTGGTCCATCAGTTTGTGCATGCGCAGAGCCAGGGGCCGGTCAAGTTTCACTATCCGGCGGTTTCGGCCGAGGCCGACTTCGGCCCGGCCGCTGTCGGTGCCAGCTCAGCCAGGAGGGGGCGGCGATGAAGGACGCCAAGGCGGTGCGCTGGCTGGCGGGCCTGGGTTTTGCCACTCGCACAAAGCTGGCCGACTGGGGGCACGCGACCCGTCTTTTTCTGCAACTGTTCGCGCTCTCCGGCCCCACTTTGAGGCGTTTCGGTTTGGTGCGCGACCAGATTTTCTTCTTGGGCAACCATTCTTTGGCCATCATCACGGTCTCGGGTCTTTTCGTGGGTTTTGTTCTGGGCTTGCAGGGTTATTACACCCTGCAGCGCTATGGTTCGGCCGAGGCATTGGGTTTGTTGGTGGCCCTCAGCCTGGTCCGCGAACTCGGACCGGTGGTCACGGCCTTGCTCTTTGCGGGCCGGGCAGGCACCGCCCTGACGGCCGAAATCGGATTGATGAAGGCAGGTGAGCAACTCTCGGCCATGGAAATGATGGCCGTTGATCCGGTTCGGCGCATTCTTGCGCCCCGCTTATGGGGGGGCGTCATCGCTATGCCCTTGCTGGCTGCAGTTTTCAGCGCGGTGGGCATACTGGGCGGCTGGCTGGTTGGCGTGGTCATGATTGGTGTCGATCCCGGTTCTTTCTGGAGCCAGATGCAGGCCGGTGTTGATGCCCTGCGCGATGTGGGCAATGGGGTACTCAAGAGCCTGGTCTTTGGCGTGACGGTGACCTTTGTGGCCCTGTACCAGGGATACGAAGCGCAGGCCACCCCGGAAGGCGTGGCGCGCGCAACGACCCGCACCGTGGTGCAGGCTTCATTGGCTGTCCTGGGACTCGATTTCCTGCTGACAGCGGCCATGTTCAGCATTTGACTCGGACTTTCCTCTGCTTCTAAGGGTAGACCCTGTAGAACATGAGAAAATGGTTGTCGTTTTGGCCTTGTTGTGCGGGCTCGTCAGCCTCCAGGGGCTCCCGTCCGTTTCTTGGGATATGAACGGACTTTTTGGAATACTTTTATGCAACGCTCCAGCAAGGATCCCTGGGTGGGACTGTTTGTCGTCATTGGCGCCGCTGCCCTCCTGTTTCTGTCGCTGAAGGCGGCCAACCTGCTCACGATGAGTCTGGTGGACACCACTTATGTGGTGCAGGCGCGTTTTGACAATATTGGGGGGCTCAAGCCCCGAGCAGCGGTCAAGAGTGCCGGTGTGGTGGTTGGACGTGTCGAATCAATCGCTTTCGACGACAACAACTACCAGGCGAGCGTCCGTCTGGCCTTGGACCGCCAGTACGTGTTCCCCAAGGACAGCTCCCTCAAGATCCTCACCAGCGGGCTTCTGGGCGAACAATATATCGGGATTGAGGCCGGCGCGGCTGACAAAAACTTGGCTGCCGGTGATGTCATCACCACCACCCAGTCAGCGGTGGTGTTGGAGAACCTGATCAGCCAATTCCTCTACAGCAAGGCGGCCGAACCTCCCGCGGCCCCAGGGGCCAAGCCGTGAGTCCTGGTGTCCCTAGCCGCTGGCTGCTGGGCCTGATGCTGCTCGCTCAGTTGGTCCTGGCAGGCTGTGCCACCGTACCTGGCTCGGCTGCTGACCCCAGAGATCCGTGGGAGGGCTACAACCGTCAAGTCTGGCGCTTCAATGAGGCTGTGGACGAAGCCGTCTTGCAGCCTTTGGCCAGGGGATACAAGGCAGCCGTGCCGGAGGTGGTTCGCACGGGCGTCCATAATTTTTTCGGCAATTTATCTGACGTGTGGTCCCTTGTGAACAACGTTTTGCAGCTCAAGCCGGCGGAGTCTGTCGAAATGACGGCGCGGGTGGGCCTGAACTCGACGGTCGGTCTGCTTGGTTTGTTTGACGTCGCCTCCGGCCTGGGTTTGCAGCGGCGGCGCGAGGATTTCGGTCATACCCTGGGCCGTTGGGGCATCCCCGCTGGGCCTTATCTGGTCCTACCTTTGCTGGGGCCCTCCACGCTGCGCGATACCGTGGCCCTGCCGGTCGATATGAAGGGCGACCTTTTGGGACAGGTTCAGGACAACTCGGCCCGGGTTGGACTGACCGTTACCCGCGTGGTGGACCAACGGGCCAACCTTCTGGAGGCTGGTCGCTTGCTCGAACAGGCGGCTCTGGATCGCTACACCTTTGTGCGGGACGCACATCTGCAACGGCGGCGCTCGGCCGGGAAGGCCCCAGCCCCTTCTGCTGAACCGGAGGAGCGCTACGATTTGCCAGAGCCAGCGTCGGCGCCTCGCTAAGCCTGTCAGGGCTGATATCGTCAAGTTCAAGGAATCGGTTTATGAAATGCTTCATGTTCGCTCGCCGCGTGTTCGTGTTCGGTCTGAGTTTGGCCCTGGCGGGAGTTGCGGCTGCGCAGGATCAGGAGGGGCCTGACCAGCTGATTCGTCGCCTTTCGGTGGAAGTGCTCGACACCATCCGCAAGGACAAGGATGTGCAGTCGGGCGATGTGCGCAAGGTGGCCGCTTTTGTTGACACCACCCTCATGCCGCACGTCAACTTCACCCGCATGACCGCATCGGCCATCGGTCGCAATTGGCGGCAGGCTACGCCCGAGCAGCAAAAGCGCTTGCAGGAGGAGTTCAAGATGTTGCTGGTGCGCACCTATTCGGGCGCCCTCAGTCAGGTCAAGGACCAGACGGTTTCGGTCAAACCTTTGCGGGCCAATCCCGGCGATACCGAAGTGATCGTGCGCTCGGAGGTGGTGGGGCGGGGTGACCCGATTCAGTTGGATTACCGCATGGAGAAGACCGCATCAGGCTGGCGCATTTATGATCTTAATGTGCTCGGAGTCTGGTTGGTCGAAAACTACCGGACCCAGTTTGCGCAGGAAATTTCGGCGCGCGGGATCGACGGTTTGATCGCTTCCCTGGCCGAGCGCAACAAGGCCGCCATGATGGCGGCCAAGCGGGGCTGAACCGACCCATGATCGAACCCTTGGAGGCCCTGGGTCAGCAAGCGCATGAGTTGCGCCTGCCAGCGGTGGTGACCCATGATCGCGCCGATGCCTGCGCCAAGGCGCTGCGCAAGGCATTGACCCTGAGTCGGAAAATTGCGTTGGTGGTCCGGGTAGATGCCGGCGCCCTGCAACAGTTCGATTCTTCTGTGTTGGCGGTGCTGCTCGATTGTCGACGGGCGGCCGTGGCCATGGGGCTGAGCTTCAAGGTGGACCATTTGCCCCCTCGTTTGCGTCAGCTGGCTGGCCTCTACGGCGTTTCTGATCTGCTGTCAGCCGCCTGAGCAAGCACCCGCTCTGCGGCTCGGGGGCGACTTTCCGGTGCGCCCTAAAATAAGGTCGGTGATGCCCGCGATTTCCTTTCAGTCGGTTTCCAAGCAGTTTCGATCACGTGGTGGCGGGGCGGGTGGTGGGGTGCAGGCCCTCGATCGAGTCAGTTTTGATATCGAGGAGGGTGAGTTTTTTGGCTTGCTCGGTCCCAACGGCGCGGGCAAGACCACCCTTATCAGCATTCTGGCCGGTCTTTCGCGTCCGACTTCCGGTTCGGTGCGGGTGCACGGGTTTGATGTGGGCCTCGATTTTGCGCAAGCCCGCAGGCGTCTGGGTGTGGTCCCCCAGGAATTGGTGTTTGACCCCTTCTTTACCGTGAGGGAAACCTTGCGCATCCAGTCGGGGTACTTTGGCGTTACCGGCAATGCGGCTTGGATTGACGAATTGCTGGAAAGTCTGGGCTTGGCCGACAAAGCGGGGGCCAATATGCGCCAGCTGTCCGGGGGCATGAAGCGGCGCGTGTTGGTGGCGCAGGCTCTGGTGCACAAGCCTTCGGTCATCGTGCTCGATGAGCCCACCGCGGGTGTGGACGTCGAGTTGCGACAGACCCTCTGGCAGTTCATCGCCCGCCTCAACCGTGAGGGCAGCACGGTTTTGCTGACGACGCATTACTTGGAGGAGGCTGAAGCCTTGTGCAACCGAATCGCCATGCTTAAGGGCGGGCAAGTGGTGGCCCTGTCCTCCACCTCCGATTTGCTCAAGGCCGCATCCTCCAACGTCCTGCGCTTCAAGCTCGATCAAGCTTTGCCTGCCGAACTGGCCGCTAAGGCTCGGGTGACCGGACGGGTGGTTCAGCTGCCGGCCCACGATGCGCGCGAGATCGAAGACCATTTGGCGGTGCTCAGGCGCGCTGGACTGCAGGCGCAGGATGTGGAGATCCGCAAGGCCGATCTGGAAGATGTCTTTCTGGAAGTCATGAGTGGGCAGGCCGTCCAAAACCGTCCGGCGGAGGTGCGATGACGGGCTGGTGGACCCTGCTCTACAAGGAAGTGCTCCGCTTTTGGCGCGTGGCCTTCCAGACGGTGGCCGCGCCCGTGCTCACCGCCTTGATGTATTTGCTGATTTTTGGCCATGTGCTCGAAGACCGGGTGCAGGTCTATCCGGGGGTTGGGTATACCGACTTTCTCATTCCGGGCCTGGTGATGATGAGCGTGTTGCAAAACGCCTTTGCCAACAGTTCTTCCTCACTCATACAGAGCAAGATGATGGGCAATCTGGTCTTCATCCTGCTGACGCCGCTGTCCCCCTGGCACTGGTTTTGCGCCTACATGCTTTCCTCGGTGATCCGTGGGCTGGCCGTGGGCCTGGGCGTACTGCTGGTGACCGTCTGGTTCTCCGAGCTGCCTTGGGCGGCGCCGCTGTGGATTCTGGTCTTTGGCCTGTTGGGGGCCGGCCTGCTGGCGGGCATGGGCATCATTGCGGGCTTGTGGTCTGAAAAGTTTGATCAGATGGCCGCTTTTCAGAACTTCGTCATCATGCCCATGACTTTTCTGTCGGGCGTGTTCTATTCGATTCATTCGCTGCCTGACTTCTGGCAGTCAGCCAGCCACCTCAATCCGTTTTTCTACATGATTGATGGATTCCGCTACGGTTTTCTGGGCCACAGCGATGTCTCGCCCTGGCTCAGCCTGAGCCTGGTTGCAACCGCCTGGCTGGCGGTCAGCGCGGTGGCTTTGCATTTGCTTCGCATGGGTTACAAGATCAGAGGTTGAAATTACATGACGGCTGAACAGCTTAAGGCCTTGATTTCCGAGGGCCTCCACTGCTCCCACCTGACGGTCGAGGGTGACGGTCGGCACTGGTCGGCCATCGTGGTGTCGGCCGAATTTGAAGGTCGACGTCCGGTCTGGCGTCACCAGAGGGTCTATGCCACCCTGGGTCAGCGCATGCAGACTGATGAAGTACATGCTCTGTCGATGAAAACCTACACGCCGGCCGAATGGGCCGCGCAGGGCAGGGTCTGAATGGACAAGCTCCTGATACGCGGAGGGCGCAGCCTGTCCGGGTCTGTAGACATCGCCGGGGCCAAGAATGCGGCCTTGCCGGAGCTGTGTGCGGCCCTGCTGACTGCTGAGCCGGTGGTCTTGCGCAATGTCCCGCGCTTGCAGGATGTGGTGACCATGCTCAAGCTGGTCAGCAATATGGGAGTGGTTGCCGCCCGTGACAGCCAGGACTCCTCGGTGATACGTATTGACGCCTCCGGGTTGAACAAACCCGAGGCGCCCTATGAACTGGTCAAGACCATGCGGGCTTCGGTATTGGCGCTCGGCCCCTTGCTGGCGCGTTTTGGCCGCGCCACCGTGTCCTTGCCCGGTGGCTGTGCGATTGGCTCGCGGCCGGTCGATCAGCATATCCGGGGTTTGCAGGCCATGGGCGCCGACATACGGGTCGAGCATGGCTACATGGTGGCCAGCCTGGCCGGTGGCCGCAGCCGACTGCGCGGGGCACGCATCACCACCGACATGATCACCGTCACCGGTACCGAGAATTTTTTGATGGCAGCCTGTCTGGCCGAAGGAGAGACGGTGCTGGAGAACGCGGCGCAGGAGCCCGAGGTGAGCGATCTGGCCGAGATGCTGATCCGCATGGGCGCCCAAATCGAGGGCCACGGCACCAGCAAGATTCGCATCCGAGGGGTATCACATTTACGCGGTTGCTCCCATGAGGTGGTGCCTGATCGCATTGAGACGGGTACCTTTCTGTGTGCCGTGGCGGCTGCGGGCGGCGATGTGGTGCTGCGCAAGGGCCGCGCTGACCATCTGGAGGCGGTCATTGAAAAGTTGCAGGCCGCCGGCGCCCAGGTGGAGGCTGGCGAGGGATTTATCCGAATCCGCAGCGAGGGCCGCTTGAAAGCGCAGAGTTTCCGCACCACCGAATACCCGGGGTTCCCCACGGATATGCAGGCCCAGTTCATGGCGCTCAACCTGATCGCCAGTGGCAGCAGTCGTGTCACCGAGACCATCTTTGAGAATCGCTTCATGCATGTCAATGAGATGATGCGCCTGGGTGCCAATGTTCAGATTGATGGCAAGGTTGCTTTAATCGAAGGCGTCGAACGCTTGTCCGGTGCGACAGTCATGGCCACCGATCTGCGTGCCTCGGCCAGCCTGGTGATTGCCGGTCTGGTGGCCCAGGGACAGACCGTGGTCGACCGCATCTATCACCTCGATCGCGGCTACGATCGGATGGAGGTCAAGTTGCGCGCCCTGGGGGCCGATATCGAGAGGATTCAATGAAAGCGAGGGCTGACGGTTCGAGTCAGAGCAGCCTGGTTCGGAGCGTCCGTCGGCCGGCGCTGTTCGCTGTGAGAAGGGGTAGAACATGATCACGCTGGCTCTGTCCAAGGGGCGCATCTATGACGAGACGCAGCCGCTGCTGCGGGCCGCTGGCATTGAGGTGATGGACGACCCCGAAACCTCCCGCAAGCTGATCTTGACCACCAACCGCAGCGATCTGCAGGTGGTGCTGGTGCGCGCCACCGATGTGCCGACTTATGTCCAGTATGGGGGCGCCGATCTTGGCGTGGTCGGCAAGGACACCTTGCTCGAGTCAGGCGGAGAGGGTCTGTATCAGCCTCTGGACTTGGGCATTGCGCGCTGCCGAGTCAGTGTCGCGGTCCGGCAGGGGTTTGACTATGCGGCGGCGGTGCGCCAAGGGGCACGACTGAAAGTGGCCACCAAGTATGTGGCGATTGCCCGTGATTTTTTTGCAGCCAAGGGCGTGCATGTTGACTTGATCAAACTCTATGGCAGCATGGAATTGGCGCCACTGACTGGGCTTGCCGATGCCATAGTGGATCTGGTCTCTACCGGCAGTACGCTGCGGGCCAATCAACTGATTGAGGTCGAGCGCATCATGGATATCAGTGCGCGGTTGGTGGTCAACCAGACGGCGCTCAAGCTCAAGCAGGCGCCGATCCGCGCGTTGGTGGATGCCCTGGCGGCGGCCACTGAGGGGCGGTCGTCATGAGTCTGAAGGCCGCACCGCTTCGCCTGAGCACGGCCGATGCTGGTTTTGAGGCTGCCTTCGCGCAGCGCCTGCATTGGTCGGCTGATGCCGATCAGGCCATTGAGCAGCGTGTGGCCGATATCCTCAGCGATGTCCGTCGCCGTGGCGATGAGGCGGTGCTTGAATACACCCGTCGTTTTGACGGTCTCAGTGCCTCTCGAATGGCCGATCTTGAGATTTCGCCTGATGAGTTTCGCCGCGCCTTTGAGTCGATCAATGCGGCGCAGCGGCGGGCACTGCAGGAGTCGGCCGACCGGGTTCGCCGATACCACGAGGCCCAGAAGCAGGCCAGCGGTCAGAGTTGGAGCTATCGCGATGAAGACGGCAATCTTCTGGGACAGAAGGTCACCCCTCTGGACCGGGCGGGCATTTATGTGCCAGGCGGCAAGGCCGCCTATCCCTCCAGCCTGATCATGAATGCGGTGCCAGCCCATGTGGCCGGCGTGCGGGACATCATCATGGTTGTGCCCACGCCGGTTCGGGGTAGTCTGGCTTCTGGCGGCGCCGGCGACGCGGGGCAAGTGCATGCTGCGCGCAATCCCCTGGTGCTGGCGGCCGCGCATGTGGCCGGCGTTAGCCGGGCTTACACCATCGGCGGGGCGCAGGCGGTGGCCGCACTGGCATACGGAACCACCACCATTGCCAAAGTGGACAAGATCACTGGTCCGGGTAATGCCTACGTAGCCAGCGCCAAGCGCCGGGTTTTCGGTACGGTAGGCATTGACATGATTGCCGGACCGAGCGAGATCCTGGTGCTGGCCGACGGCAGCACGCCGCCCGACTGGGTCGCCATGGATCTGTTTTCGCAGGCCGAGCATGACGAGTTGGCGCAGAGCATTTTGTTGTGTCCTGACAGTGCCTATATCGACGCGGTCCAGGAGGCCATCGATCGCCTGTTACCCCAGATGCCGCGTCGCCAGATCATTGCCACCAGCCTCAATGATCGGGGTGCGCTCATCCTGACCCGTGACATGGGTGAAGCTTGCGAGATCAGCAACCGCATTGCGCCTGAGCATCTGGAGATTTCCAGCCAGGATCCGCAGCGCTGGGAGCCCCTGTTGCGTCATGCGGGCGCGATTTTCATGGGGGCCTACACCAGCGAGTCCCTGGGCGACTATTGCGCTGGGCCCAATCATGTCCTGCCGACCAGCGGCACCGCCCGTTTCTCCAGCCCGCTAGGGGTCTACGATTTTCAGAAGCGATCCAGTCTGATCGAAGTCAGTGCGGCGGGGGCGCAAACCCTGGGTCGCACCGCGGCTGAGCTGGCCTATGGCGAGGGGCTGCAGGCCCATGCGCGCGCGGCCGAATTGCGGCTCCAACCGGTACCGCCGATGCGGGGATCCGAATGAGCGATACGCTGCATCCGCGTTTGGCTGGCCGAATCCGGCAGGACGTGCAGTCCATGCAGGCCTATGCGATCCAGGACTCGGGCGGACTGATCAAGCTCGACGCGATGGAAAACCCGCATCGCCTGCCGCCCGCATTGCAGGAGGCGTTGGGGCGGCGGTTGGGCCAGCTGGCGATCAATCGCTACCCCGATGGTCGTGTCCATGAGTTGCGGCAGGCGCTGGCTGAACATGCGGCCATGCCCTCTGGTTTCGACCTCATGCTGGGCAATGGATCGGACGAGCTGATTTCATTGCTGGCCATGGCCTGCGACTTGCCTGGTGCTACCGTCTTGGCCCCGGTCCCGGGCTTTGTGATGTACGCCATGAGCGCACAGCTGCAGGGTTTGCGCTTTGTGGGGGTGCCGTTGAGAGCCGACTTCGAGCTCGATCTGCCGGCCTTGCTGACCGCCATTGAGACGCATCGCCCGGCCTTAATCTACCTGGCCTATCCCAACAATCCCACCGCCAATCTCTGGGACGATGCGGCGCTGACCTCGGTGATCGAGATCGCCAGCACACAGGGCGCCTTGGTGGTGATAGACGAGGCATACCAGCCCTTTGCCGGACGCAGCTTTCTCGAACGTATCGCTGCCTATGACCATGTGCTGCTGATGCGAACCCTCAGCAAATTCGGACTGGCCGGAGTCCGCTTGGGTTACATGATGGGCCCCAAGGCGCTGATCGCAGAGATCGACAAAGTCAGGCCGCCTTATAACGTCAGTGTGCTCAACTGCGAGTGCGCCTTGTTCGCTTTGGAGCACGCCGAGGTCTTTGCCGCTCAGGCGCGCGACATCGTGGCCGAGCGTGAGCGACTGATCCCGGCCTTGGCTGCCATCGACGGGATACACACCTTTCGCAGCGATGCCAATATGGTCCTCATCCGCATTGCGGGCGAAGGCGACCGCGCCGGCCAGGTCTTTCAAAACCTCAAGGCGCGTGGCGTGCTGGTGAAAAACATTTCTAAAATGCATCCCTTGCTTTCCAATTGCCTGCGCCTGACGGTGGGTACCGCCCCTGAAAATCAGCAACTGCTTCAAGCCCTGCGGCACAGCCTATGAGCCCCTCGTCCCCCCGAATTGCGTCGGTCAGTCGTGTCACTGCCGAAACACGTATCCAGGTATCCATCAACCTCGATGGGTCTGGGCAATCCCATCTGTCTACCGGAATCGGTTTCTTCGACCACATGCTCGATCAGATCGCGCGTCATGGTCTGATCGACCTGGACATTGCGGCTGAAGGCGATTTGCATATCGACGGCCATCACACCGTGGAGGATGTGGGTATCACTTTGGGCCAGGCGCTGGCCAAGGCGGTGGGTGACAAGCGGGGCATACGGCGCTACGGTCATGCGTATGTGCCGCTAGACGAGGCGCTGTCCCGGGTGGTGGTCGATTTTTCCGGTCGTCCCGGTCTGCATATGGACGTGCCCTTCCGCAGCGCCGTGATCGGACAGTTTGACACCCAGCTGACCTACGAGTTCTTTCAGGGTTTGGTCAACCATGCCTTCATCACCGTTCACATTGACAACCTGCGTGGCGACAACGCCCATCACCAGGCCGAGACGGTATTCAAGGCCTTCGCCCGTGCCCTGCGCATGGCCCTGGAGATCGACCCGCGTGCGGCCGGATCCATTGCCTCGACCAAGGGCTCTCTCTAACTTCTAAGCACCTAGATTCGGTGTCCTTCTGATGTCTGCCCCTGTTGTCGCGGTGGTCGATTACGGCTCGGGCAACCTGCGGTCGGTCTGGCAGGCGGTCGAGCACGCCGCTGCCGGCACCGGTTGGCAGGTGCGGGTGACCTCTGATGCTGCCCTCCTTGAGCAGGCTGACCGGGTGATCCTGCCGGGCCAGGGAGCTATGCACGACTGCATGCGGGCGCTGGACGCTTCCGGTCTGCGGCAGGCGGTTTTGCAGGCCGCAGCTTCCAAGCCCCTGTTCGGGGTGTGTGTCGGCATGCAGATGCTGCTCGACAGCAGCCAGGAGGGATTGCAGGGTCGGCCTACGCCCGGTCTCGGGCTTATCCCTGGCGAGGTGCGGCGCTTTGAGTTCGGAGGCCGTCTCCAGGCCGATGGCAGCCGTCTGAAGGTGCCGCAAATGGGCTGGAATCAGGTGTCCCAGAGCCAGCAGGATTCGGGGAAACCCCATGCGGTTTGGGCCGGTGTGCCCGATGGTGCCTGGTTTTATTTTGTGCACAGCTACTACGCCAAACCGTCTGATGCGCGCCACACTGTGGCCGAGGCGGACTACGGCGGGCGCTTTACCGCCGCAGTGGCTAGGGATAATATTTTCGCAACGCAGTTCCACCCTGAAAAAAGCGCCGAGTACGGTTTGGCCCTCTATCGCAATTTTCTGTCCTGGCAGCCCTGAAACCATGGGTTCGCCGCTGTCTACTTCCTTGCGCTGCTGCTGCACTATCGTGTTTGCCTCATCATGCTTCTGATACCTGCGATTGATCTCAAGGACGGTCAGTGTGTCCGCCTCAAGCAGGGCGATATGGATCAGGTCACTCATTTCGGCGAGGATCCTGCAGCCGTTGCGCGCAACTGGCTCGAGAAGGGCGCGCGGCGACTTCATCTGGTCGATCTCAACGGCGCCTTTGCCGGCAAGCCCAAGAACGAGCAGGCCATACGCAAGATCCTGCGCGAGGTCGGCAGTGAGATTGACGTTCAACTCGGCGGCGGCATCCGTGACCTGGACACCATCGAGCGTTATCTGGATGCAGGTCTGCGCTACGTCATCATCGGTACGGCTGCGGTCAAGAACCCCGGCTTTTTGCAGGATGCATGCACTGCCTTTGGGGGTCACATCATCGTGGGACTCGATGCCAAGGACGGAAAGGTGGCCACGGACGGCTGGAGCAAGCTGACCGGCCATGAGGTGGTGGACTTGGCCCGCAAGTTTGAGGACTATGGTGCTGAATCGATCATCTACACCGATATCGGTCGTGACGGCATGCTCAGTGGCATCAACATCGAGGCCACCGTCCGCCTGGCCCAGGCCCTGAGCATCCCTGTGATCGCATCGGGCGGCCTGTCGGGCATGAGCGATATCGAGGCCCTGTGCGCGGTAGAAGACGAGGGCATCGAAGCGGTGATCTGCGGCCGTTCCATCTACACTGGCGATCTCGATTTCGTCAAGGCGCAAGAGCGTGCCGACGAGCTCGGCCGCTGACTCTTACCCGCTGTCCAGATGCTGGACTCGCCCTGTATGGGCGTTCTGACTCGTTGTCCTCATGCTTGCCAAACGCATCATTGCTTGCCTCGACGTGACCGGTGGACGGGTGGTCAAAGGGGTCAACTTCGTTGAATTGCGCGATGCTGGCGACCCGGTGGAGATTGCTGCGCGGTACAACGCGCAGGGGGTTGACGAGTTGACCTTCCTCGATATCACCGCGACCAGCGATGGCCGGGACCTGATCCTGCCCATCATTGAGGCCGTAGCCTCCCAGGTCTTCATTCCCTTGACCGTTGGCGGCGGCGTGCGATCGGTCGAGGATGTCCGTCGGCTGCTCAACGCCGGTGCCGACAAGACCAGCTTTAACTCGGCTGCCATTTCCCAGCCCCAGCTCATTTCTGATGCCGCCGATAAATACGGCTCGCAGTGCATCGTGGTGGCCATCGACGCCAAACGGAGGACGGTCCAAGACGAGCAGCGCATCGATCCCCAGGGGCGCATCGCCGGTCCTGGTTGGGATGTTTACAGCCATGGCGGACGCAAGAACACCGGGCTTGATGCGGTGGCTTGGGCCACCGAAATGGCGCGGCGCGGTGCTGGCGAGATTCTGCTGACCAGCATGGATCGTGATGGCACGCGCAGTGGTTTCGATCTGGCCCTCACGAAGGCGGTCAGCGAGGCGATTACCGTGCCGGTCATTGCATCGGGCGGGGCCGGCACGCTGGACCATTTGGCCGATGGGCTCACGCAGGGCGCAGCCGACGCGGTGCTGGCTGCCAGCATTTTTCACTATGGTCATTTCACAGTCCGTCAGGTCAAGCAGCACATGGCCTCGCGCGGGATTACGGTTCGCCTATAAGATCCGGCCATGGATTGGGTCAATCAGGTGCAGTGGGACGAGCAGGGGCTGGTGCCCGTCATTGCCCAGGAGGCCGCCTCGGGCGATGTGTTGATGTTCGCCTGGATGAACCGCGAGGCCTTGCAGCGAACAGCCGAACTCGGTCGCGCGGTGTATTTCAGCCGGTCCCGGGGACGGCTCTGGTTCAAGGGCGAGGAATCGGGGCATGTGCAGCAGGTCCACGAGATCCGGCTCGACTGCGATCGTGATGTGGTGCTGCTCAAGGTCACCCAGACCGGACACGATCCGGGCATTGCCTGCCACACCGGACGGCACAGCTGCTTTTTCCACCGACTGCAGGAAGGGCGCTGGCAAACGGTTGACCCGGTTCTCAAGGACCCCGGACAGATCTACCCGAAATGAACATGAGTGCGAACGATACCCTGGCCCGTCTGGCGGCCATTCTTGACCGGCGCAAATTGGCCAACGGAGGCGATCCACAGACCAGTTATGTGGCCCGCCTGTTGGCCCGCGGTCCTGACGCCTTCCTCAAAAAAATCGGCGAGGAGGCCACCGAGGTGGTGATGGCGGCCAAGGACTTGGACCGGGCCGATGATGCGCCCGCCCGTGAGCGCTTGGTTGGCGAGGTGGCTGACCTCTGGTTTCACACGATGGTGGCTTTGTCGCACTACGGCCTGCAGCCGGCCGATGTACTGGCTGAACTGGAGCGCCGGGAAGGGCAGAGCGGGCTGGAAGAAAAGGCCCTGCGCAAGGCGCTGGCCCGCGAGGGCGGAGCCGACGGACAGGGGCGCGCCTGATGTCCCTGCCTGAATTGATACCCACCTCGGGGCGACCGCATTCCCCCGGTGAGCGCTTGTTGATGCAGGTGCTCTATGGATTGCATACCCTGGCCTGGTTCTCCATGGGCACCTTGGCTGTGGTGGCGCTGCTGCTCAATTACATCCGCCGCGGTGACGAGGAGGACGCCCTGTATCTGGCGCACCATCGCTACATGATTTCCACTTTCTGGTGGACGCTGCTGTGGTTGCTCCTGCTCTCGCCCTTGTGGCTTCTGTTTCTGTTCCCCGGCTGGCTGGCCTATTTGGCGGTTTTGTTCTGGTACTTGTACCGCTGCCTCAAAGGCTGGTTGCGATTTAATGCGGATCGCCTGCCTGTTGACTTTCCCTCTGACTCTGCGAGTTCCCCATGAGCGCTTCATCGAACTGCATCTTCTGCAAAATCGTCGCGGGCCAGATCCCCAGCCGCAAGGTCTATGAGGACGATGAAATCTATGCTTTTCACGATATCAATCCCTGGGCGCCGGTCCATTTTCTGATCATCCCTCGCGCCCATATCGCGTCCCTGGCTCAGGTCGGTCCCGAGCATCAGGCCCTGCTCGGCCGCATGATGTGGTTGGCCCCCAAGCTGGCGCTGGAGCAAGGCTGCCGGCCTTACCCGGAGGGTGGCTTTCGGATCCTGACCAATACCGGAGCTGAGGGTGGGCAGGAGGTGCACCATCTGCACTGGCATGTCATGGGGGGCCCCCGCCCTTGGCTGCGCGGCTGAGCCGATCAAGCCCCTGATCGGGCGAGTACGCGGAGGGGTCAAGGGCCTTTAAAGCCTTCGGGCCTTATCAGGATCGATAGAATGTTCGCATCGGGCGCTGGATTTGTCCAAGCGTCTTTCCAGGAGTACAACATGGGTTCGTTTTCCATCTGGCATTGGCTGATCGTTTTGTTGATCGTGGTGATGGTTTTTGGCACTAAAAAGCTCAAGAATCTAGGCTCGGATCTCGGTGGTGCGGTCAAGGGCTTCAAAGACGGCATGAAAGATGGCGGAACCAGCGCGCAGGCGGCCGACGAGGCGACCAAGCAGCCTGCGGCTCAGGTCACCAATCAGACAGCAACGGCACCCGTTGATGACAAGAACACCATCGACGTTCAGGCCCGCCCCAAGTCCTGATCGGCACACGCTGGCTGGCTTCCGTCCCGGGCGCCGGCCTACCTCAAAATCCCAATGATTGAGCTGGGCATTTCCAAGATGGCCTTGATCGGCGCCATCGCGCTGATCGTCATCGGCCCCGAGAAGCTGCCGCGGGTGGCCCGGACGGTGGGCGCTCTGCTGGGCAAGGCGCAACGTTATGTGGCCGATGTCAGGGCCGAGGTTAATCGGTCGATGGAACTTGACGAGCTCAAGAAAATGAAGGATTCGGTGGAGACGGCAGCCCGGGATGTGCAAAGCTCGATGCACAGCACGGCGCAGGACTTTGAACAGTCTTGGACCGAGGCCACCAGCGCTCTGGAGCAGGCGGCCACGCCCATTGAGGTGCCGTCTATGGTTGCCTATCCCGAATACAAGCATCCCGGCAAGAAGTGGCGGGTCAAGCAGGGCGCCATGCCACAGTGGTACAAGGCCAGGGCGGGTGTGAGAACCCGAGCCCTGTCTGGCGCTGCCCGTGTGGCGCGGTTTCGTCCGCGCTCTTCGGCCCAGGGCTGACCGCCTGCGGCCGATGCCCAACTCCATGCCATGACTGCTCCAAAAGACGACAAACCTGACGAACTGGCTGGTACCGAGCAGCCATTTGTACAGCACCTGATGGAGCTGCGCGATCGCTTGATCCGGGCCGTTTTCGCCATTGGCGTCATGGCCGCTGCGCTGGCTCTCTATCCAGGGCCCGGTGCTCTCTACGACGTGCTTGCCGCGCCTTTGGTGGCCACCTTGCCACAAGGCGCCACCCTGATTGCCACCAATGTCATTTCCCCTTTCATGGTGCCAATCAAGATCCTGTTCTTGGCAGCGTTCATGTTGGCCTTGCCGGTCGTGCTCTACCAGGTCTGGGCCTTTGTTGCGCCCGGACTCTATTCACACGAAAAGCGGCTCGTTCTGCCGCTGGTGGTCTCCAGCACGGTGCTTTTTTTCATTGGGGTGGCCTTCTGCTACTACTTTGTCTTCGGACAGGTCTTTACCTTCATCCAGAGCTTTGCGCCCAAGTCGATCACCGCTGCGCCAGACATCGAGGCGTATCTGAGTTTTGCCATCGGTATGTTTTTGGCTTTCGGACTGGCCTTCGAGGTGCCGGTGGCGGTGATTGTGCTGGTGCGTATGGGAGTGGTTTCGACTGCCCAGTTGCGGCAGTGGCGGGGCTATTTCTGGGTTGGTGCGGCGGTGGTCACCGCTATGGTCACGCCGCCAGATGCGGGTTCGATGATCATGCTGCTGGCGGTGGTGGGCGCGCTTTACGAAGTCGGTATCGTGGCTGCTCAGTTGTTCGTCAAGCACACGAAGACGCCGGACGTTCAGGCTGAGCCGCAGGTAGCGCCCGACAGTCAACCGCCCAAGCCCTGAGCTCGGACTTTACTGGCGCAGTTTGGGGCTTGGACGGGTTCCCGGGGTGATGGTCAGGTCCACCCGATCATCGCGCCGCACCAGGCTCAGTCGGGCGGGCTCCCCCGGTTTGAGCGCCGCCACAGCGCTGAGCAGTTCGGAGACGTTGCGGGTAGGTCGTCCGGCCACCGAAGTGATCACATCGCCCGGCTTGAGGCCGGCTTGGGCGGCTGGGCCGTCCTTCAGCACGCCGGTGATGATGACGCCTACCCGCGAGCCTACATTGAAAGCCTGAATCAGTTCAGCGTTGAGCTCTTGCGGCTCCACCCCGATCCACCCACGCGTGACTCGACCGTCGCGGACGATTGCATCGAGCACCTGCCGCGCGGTTGAGACGGGAATGGCGAAACCGATGCCCAGTGAGCCGCCCGAGCGGGAGTAGATCGCCGTGTTGATGCCCAGCAGGTGGCCCTGCGTGTCGACCAGCGCCCCGCCCGAGTTACCGGGGTTTATGGCCGCATCGGTCTGGATGAAGTTCTCAAACACATTAATGCCCAGCTGGTTGCGACCCAGCGCGCTGACGATGCCGCTGGTGACGGTCTGACCCACTCCGAAGGGGTTGCCGATGGCCAGGACCTGATCTCCGATCTCAATCTCCTCGGCATTGCCCATCACAATGGCCGGTAACTTGTCGAGTTCGATGCGAAGGACCGCCAGATCGGTTTCCGGATCGGTACCTACGATTCGGGCACGCGCCTTGCGCTGATCGTTCAGGGTCACCTCAATGTTGTCGGCCCCTTCGATCACATGGTGATTGGTGAGGATGTAGCCGTTGGGGCTAACGATCACCCCGCTCCCCAGCCCTTGCTGGGGTTCGGCAGGATCCTGGTCGCCAAAGAAAAAGCGAAACCAGGGGTCGGCCTGTTGCGCTGACTTGGCCCCCTGCTTGCTGGCGGTGATGCTGACCACCGCCGCCGAGGCGGTTCGGGCAGCCGCGCTGAAGCTGCCGACTGATCCGCCTCGGGTGCTGCCGGCAGGCGCCTGGAGCACCGCAACAGCGCCCCCGGAGCCGCCCACATGCCGCAGCCATTGTGGCTTGAGCGCGGCCACCACAAAATAAGCCGCCAGCAGGACAGTGACGGTCTGGGAGAAGAGGAGCCAGTACTTTCTCATTGCGGTTCAAGTGGAACGGCCAAGCTCGAGTTGGCGGCTAAACCCCGATTTTCAATCAGATTGCGGCACGCGGGTGCAGACGGCACAGCGACATAATCCAGGAATGGATGGCCTTGAATCCCCCCGCCTGCCTTCGATTGATCGTCAGATCCTGCTCGATCGCTTTGATCAATTGCTTGAGCCCGGGCGATTTCGTGATTACGGGCCCAACGGCCTGCAGGTCGAAGGTCGCAGCAAGGTCAGCCGCCTGATTTCCGGCGTCACTGCCAGCATGGCCCTGATTGAGGCCGCAGTGCAGCGCGGGGCTGATGCCATCTTCGTTCACCACGGATTGTTCTGGCGTGGGCAAGACGGGCGGGTGACCGGTTGGATGCGCCAGCGCCTGGCCCTGCTGCTGGCTCATGACATCAATCTCTTCGCTTATCACCTGCCGCTGGACGCTCATCCCGAGCTGGGCAATAACGCGCAGCTGGCCCGCCGGCTGGGCTGGCAAGCCCTGGAGGGTGCAGCTGGGCGATTTGGCGAGAACGATTTGGGATTTCTCGGTCAATCCCTTTCGGGTCCTGTGAGTTCACCCGAGGAACTGGCCAGGCAAATCGAATCCAGCCTGGGCCGTGCGGTGACCTTGGTCCCCGGGCGGGAGGGGCCGATCAGGCGTTTGGCCTGGTGTACCGGCGGTGCCCAGGGCTATTTCGAATCGGCCATAGCCGCCGGAGCGCAAGCGTTTATCACCGGGGAAATTTCTGAGCCGCAGACTCATCTGGCCCGGGAGACGGGTGTCAGTTTTATCGCTTGCGGCCATCATGCTTCGGAACGGTTCGGCGCGCCGGCGGTCGCGGGCTTCGTGGCCGCTGAGCTCGGGCTGTCGCACGAGTTCATCGATATCGACAACCCGGCATGAAGCCCCTCCTATTGACCATGGGCGATGCCTCTGGCATCGGCCCGGAAATCATCCTCAAGGGTCTGGGGCGAGCGCCCCTGGAGGCCCGCGGTTGTGTGGTTTACGGAGACATGGCGGTGATGCGCCGAGCCAAGGCTTTGCCAGGCCTGGAGGCCCTGCCTTTGGCTTTGGCAGAGCTGTCCGGTCTGGACGAAGTTCAGCGATTGCCACCGCATTGCCTGGGGGTGATCCAAGCCTGTGATCGCCCCGGGTTGCCGGAGTGGGGTCGAGTCAGCGCGCAGGCCGGGCGTGCCGCTGGTCAGTGTGTGTCAGCGGCGGCTCGAGCGGTGCTGGCCGGCCAGGCGGCTGCTCTGGTGACTGCCCCGCTGCACAAGGAAGCTTTGGCCGCAGCGGGCCAACCCTGGTCCGATTACCCGGGGCATACCGAATTGCTCCAGCAAGAGGCGGCCCGGCATCTGGGATGTGCCCTGGAGGAACTGCCGGTGCGCATGATGTTGGTCAGTCCGCAGTTGCGCACAGTTTTGGTGAGTATTCATGTTTCGCTGCGCCAGGCGCTGGATTTGGTCACCCGCGAGCGGGTGCTGGCCACCTTGAAGGTTGCCCATGCAGCGCTACGGCCACATCTTGGACGCGACCCGAGGTTGGCGGTGGCCGGACTCAACCCCCATGCGGGCGAGGGGGGCTTGTTCGGTCGCGAAGAAATCGACGTTATTGCTCCGGCGGTTGATCTGGCGCGAGAGGCGGGCATCGAGGCCAGCGGACCCTATCCACCCGACACAATCTTTATGCAGGCCAGGGAAGGCTTGTTTGACGCGGTGGTGGCCATGTACCACGATCAGGGTCTGATTCCGGTCAAGTACCTCGGCCTGGCTCATGGGGTGAACGTTACCCTGGGCCTACCGATGGTGCGCACCAGTCCGGATCACGGTACGGCCTTCGATCTGGCCGGCACCGGTCGTGCCGACCCCTCGAGCTGGTTGGCGGCGCTGCGCTTGGCTCGATCCTGGAGTGCCGCCTGAGCCGGGCTCAGGTCGACCGGTTGGTCGGTCTGAGTGTGTCCCGAATCTCTCTGAGCAGGAGCACCTCTTCAGGTACCGCAGGCGCGGCGGGGGGCGCTTGCGGGGCCGGTGTCTGGCTGCGGCGCAGGCGATTGATTTGCCGCACCATCAGAAAAATCACGAAGGCCAGGATCAGGAAGTTGACCACCACCGTGATGAATTGCCCGTAAGCCAGAACCGGGATGCCCGCCTTGCGAACAGCCTCCAGCGTCAAGCCTGTTCCTGGCGGGACGCTACCCAGTACTAGAAAAAGGTTAGAGAAGTCGAGTTTGCCGGTTAGCATGCTCAGAACCGGCATGATGAGGTCCCCCACCGCCGACTCGACCAGTTTGCCGAAGGCTGCGCCGATGATCACGCCGACAGCTAGATCGATCACATTGCCCTTGAGGGCAAACTCCTTGAATTCCCGCGTTATGCTCATCTTGACTCCCTCACAGAAAGATCCCTCGACCACCGGCAATGTCAGCCGTGTGGACCGGTTGTCCGCCCTCGCGGTTGACGGATTTCTTCATTGTTGGTCAAAAGGCAGGGCGGAGCGCGTTCCGCTTACAAGATTTTTCAACTGACCCCGTGTCCTTTGACGGCCAGCCGCGATCCCTTCGCGACGGTCCAGAGGGTTTCGGGGACTCGCGAGGGGATTGCAGCCTCCGCTACAATGCCGGGTTGACCCTGATACTCCTTTTCGTGTGAGTTTCGAAAGACTTTCATGACCTCAAGCAGCCAAGCAAGCGTAGCTCCCGAAGCGGGGCCCCTTGACCCCACCAAGAGAAACTGGATTTTGGCCACCGCCGCCGTCGGCGGTGCCGGAGCCGCCGCAGTCGCGGTGCCTTTTGTGAGCACTTTTCAGCCCTCTGAGCGTGCCAAGGCCGCGGGCGCACCCGTCGAGGTTGACATTTCGGCCCTCAAGCCGGGCGAGAAGGTCACGGTTGAGTGGCGTGGCAAGCCGGTGTGGATCATCCGTCGCACGCCCGAGCAACTGGAAACCTTGAAAAAAACCGAAGCCGAGTTGGCCGACCCCAAGTCGCAGCGCAACCCGGCCGAACTGACCCCCGAATACGCGCGCAATCAGCACCGCTCGATCAAGCCCGAGGTGCTGGTGGCCGTTGGCATCTGCTCGCACCTGGGCTGCTCGCCGGTCGACAAGTTCCAGACCGGTGCCCAGCCCTCGCTGCCCGATGACT
>CAYPSU010000028.1:0-26531 GCA_964413475.1 uncultured Polaromonas sp.
CCATCGACGAAACGCACTGGCCCGGCCTGTGGCTGAGCACCGCCTACGGCTCCCGGGGCCTGGCCTCTACCGCCCTGGCCGGCGAACTGATTTCAGCCTGGCTGCACGACGAACCGCTGCCGGTGGAGGGCCGACTGGCGCAGGCGGTTTGGGCCGGGCGGGTGGTGAAGAAGGCGGGCTGAGAGCGCGACGAGGGTGAGTTGCCTCCAAATGCAAAGCCAGCCAGCGGGGGGAAGTTGTGGGAGCGCCGCCCCCGGCGCGAGGGGGCTCTGGTTCGGTCGCCGCATCGCCGCGAGGGCGCGGCTCCTACATGACCGGATGATGCCCGGTGAGGCTGGGTGGGAGCGCCGCCCCCGGCGCGATGGGGCTTGATCAAAAGCGGTACGGCCACGGCAGCACAAACTTGAGGTCGGCCCGCCTGCGAAGAGCCTTGGATGTTCAGGCCGCTGTCTTCACCCTGGCCGCTTTGCAGCACATGGCGGCACCGCATCGCGCCCTTTGAGTTCGCCTAGCTGTTTCCAACTGGCCTTCGGGCAAGCCTTCATCCGCTTTGAGGGCATGCACCATGCGCTGTAGCTGCCTTTTGATTCTTGGGCCAGGCATTTTTGAAATTTATCGACCTGTAGGTATTGGGGGGGTAGTGCAGCAGCGCAAAAAGCGCAGACCATGGCTAAACACAGGCCAAGGATGGAACGAAACGTGTTTTTCATGACCCACGACTGTAGCGCTTAGCGCCAAGGTGGATGAGGGTCATCATTGGGCCTTGCTGGCAAATGAACGCTGCATCGCCGCGAGGGCGCGGCTCCTACAGGCCTTGATGATGCCCAGCAGGCCTTGGTGAAGCCCGGCAGCCCTTGATGAAGCCCGGCGGGCTCTGGTGATCCCGGTAAGGCTGGGTGGGGGCGCCGCCCTCAGCGCGATAGGGCTCTGGTTCAGTCGCTGCATCGCCGCGAGGGCGCGGCTCCTACAGGCCTTGATGATGCCCGGGAAGCCTTGATGATGCCCGGCAGGCCTTGGTGATGCCTGGCAGGCCTTGATGAAGCCCGGCAGGCTTTGGTGGGAGCGCCGCCCTCGGCGCGATAGGGCTTGACCGAAGCAATCGCCTCAGTGGCATTCCATCAAGTTGCCAAACCCTGCCACCTTGTCCGTGATGCCCTGCGCCCGCAGCGCGTGCCAGTAGGTGGCGGTGTTGATCGCAATGACGGGCTTGCCCAGAAACAGTTCAGCCGCAGCGGCCAGGCGGATCATCGACAGGTTGGTGCCCACCTGCACGATGGCGTCCACATCGTCGCTGTCCAGCTTGCGCAGCGTCTGGCGGCACATCTCGTCGGTGGTGTGAGCAATCTGCACCGGGCTGGGCCGCTCCAGGCAGATGTCGCGCACCACGGTAAAGCCGCAGTCGCTGTAGAAACGGCGCACTTCCTTGTTGGCCACCTCAAAGTAGGGCGACAGGAAGGCGATGCGTTTGGCCTTGTAGACGTTCAGCGCAGCCTCGGTGCCAAAAGAGCCGCAGCTGACCTTGACTTGGGCACGCTCTTCCATCATCTTGATGTAGCCCTCGGCACCCTTGCGGCCGTTCCAGAAGGTGGCGGCCGACATGCCCATGATCATGTAGTCCATCTCGCAGGTGCGCAGCACATCAATGGCCTCCAGCGTGGCCTTGTTGATGTTGTCCACCAGCTTGAGAAAGCTCTCGTTGTCGTTGACCGGATCGTTGGGAATGGCGATGCGGCTGTAGTGGTTGGTCACGCCCACGGGCCGAAGGTCGTCAAAGTCGGGCTGCACGATGGTGTTGGTCGATGGCCCCAAGACGCCAAACTTTTGTCGGTAACCCAGATGATCGGCCATGGTCAGCTCCTTGTGTGTTGTGCCATAAATTGATCGCGGGTCATGACGTCCGCGTACTTTTGCTGCATGTCAAACAGATTGGCCTCGTGCGGCTCGATGGCGCGGTCGCCCACGCAGTCGCTGATGACCACGGTGCGCAGGTTGTGCTGCATGCTGTCGACCACGCTGGCGCGTACGCAGCCGCTGGTGGTGCAGCCCACAATCACTGCAGTATCCACACCGCGCTGCAACAGCCAGCCCGCCAGACCTGTTTCAAAAAAGGCCGAGGCCGATTGCTTGCGGATCACCCATTCGCCCGGCAGCGGCTTGAGCTGCGGCACGATCTGCGAGCCCGGCGCCGTTTCGGTGAGCTTTTGCAGCGGCGGCACCCGCAGCGCAAAGACGTTGTGGTTGGAGCCGTCGTCCTCAAACACCACACGGGTGTGCACGATGGGCAGTTGCCGCTGGCGAAAATGCTGCAGCAGCGGCACGGTGGCATCGGCGGCGGCCAGAATGTGCGGGCCACCAAGCTGGTCAAAGTCGACAAAGCCGTTGACAAAGTCCACCAGAATCAAGGCGCACTTGCGACCCACCCCCGAGGTGCCGCCAAGGCCCTGATGCTTGTAGATGGCATGCTTGTCCATAACCCCCTCCTCTGTCAGGACTGGCTGTGATCCTGGTCGAACTGGGCGACCCAATCAAAGCCCATGAGCTCTGAAAACTTCTGAAATTCATACAGTGGCGTGGCCGCGCCCACGGTGGACCCCCGCTCTTGAATGTTGCGGTAGATCCCTTCGAAGGCCGCACCCGCAGCCAGGAAGGCGGCGGCCGGAAAAATGGCCAGTCGGTAGCCCAGCGACTGCAGTTCCTCGCGGCTGAGCACCGGCGTGCGGCCGCCCTCGACCATATTGGCCACCAGGGGCAGATCAAAGGCCTGGCCAATGCGCTGCATTTCCTCAACCGACTCGGGGCTTTCCACAAACAACAGGTCGGCACCGGCCTTGGCATACAACTCGGCGCGGCGCAGAGCCTCGTCCAGGCCCAGGGTGGTGCGGGCGTCGGTGCGGGCAATGATCAGAAAGTTGGGGTCGCTTCGGCTTTCCGCCGCCACCCGTATCTTCTCGGCCATGGCCTCGGCGGCAATCACCCGCCGCCCCAGCATATGCCCGCATTTTTTGGGAAATTCCTGGTCTTCCAACTGAATGGCGCAGGCTCCGGCAGCTTCGTAACCGCGCACGGTGTGCATCACATTGAGCAGGCCGCCGTAGCCGGTGTCGGCATCACAGATCATGGGGGTGGCGGTGATGCTGGCAAATTGCTGCACCCGGTTGACCATGTCGGCATAGCTGGCCAGGCCGGCATCGGGCAGCCCCAGGTAAGAGGCCACGGTGCCATAGCCGGTCATGTAGAGCGCCTCAAAGCCCATGCGGTCTGCGATCTTGGCCGAGACCATCTCAAAGACGCCGGGGGCCGAGAGCAGGCGTTTTTCGCGCAGGCGTGCGGCCAGACGGGCCCTGCGATCGGCGGGGCTGACCCGCGAGAGGCCGCGCACGATGCCAGTGGGGGCATTCATGCGATGGCCTCGGCGCGGTCCAGCGCATCGAGCATGGAGGTCTTGCGCAGGTAGGCGCGAGCGGCCACCGGATCAGCGGCGGTGGCCCGCAGCGCGTCCTGGGTTTTCTTGCGCTCCACCGGATCGCGTTCCTCAATTTCGCGCTTGTTGCGGGCGGTGCTGGCGTTGATGTACTCAATGGCAATGGTGCGCCGCTGGCGCTCGTAGCGATCGAGCAGCGCCACATCCTGGCCCTGCATGACGGCCAACAGCTTTTCACAGAGGTTGAAGGCATCGTGCACGCCGCCGTTCATGCCCATGCCACCCAGGGGATTGTTGATGTGCGCGGCATCGCCAGCGAGCAGCACCCGTCCCTTGCGAAACTGTTTGGCCACCCGCTGGTGCACCTTGTAAAGGGTGCGGTGCATGGTGCGGTAGGGCACGGGCTGGGGCAGCAGGTTTTGCAGTCGGGTCTGCACCGCGCCGTCGGTCAGCACCTCTTCGTCGCTTTCCTCGGGGCGGGTGGGGAAAAGCACGCGCCACAAGGTGGGCACGCGCAGCAGCACGCACCACTCTTTGGGGTCCGAACAGTAGTTCACATAGGACAGCCGCGGCAGATGGTCGGCAAACTCGAAGTCGGTGGAGATGACCAAAAAGCGCTCGGGGTAGGTGTAGCCCTCGAACTCGATGTCCACGCCACGCCGCACCGCGCTCCAGGCGCCGTCAGCCCCAATCAGGTAGTCGGCCTGCAGATGCAGCGTCTCGCCCTGGCGGTTGGCCACCAAATGAACCTGATCGGCGGTCTGGGTCACCGATTCAACCTTGGTGTCGAACAGAACCTTCACATGGGGCAACTGTTCCAGTTGCGCCCGGATGGCTTCGGTGAGTTTCCACTGCTCGCACTGCAGGCGAAAAGGATGATCGGTGTCACCGCGCAGCAGTTCCATGTCGAACTCGGCAATCACGCCCTCGGCGCGATCGCGCTGCTGGGTGTAGCGAGCCACCAAGCCCTGCGGCACGATGGTCTGCGACAGCCCGTACTTGGCCAGCATGTCCAGCGTGGGCGGGTGAAAGGTGGACGCACGCAAATCCATGCTGAGATTGGAGGCCGACTCCAGCAGGGTGACGGCGACCCCTGCGCGACCGAGCACCAGGGCGCTGACCATGCCCACCGGGCCGGCGCCGGCAATCAGGATGTGCGAGTTTTTCAAGGCGAGACTCCTGGTTAAGACACCCAACTGTACACAAAATCGCCAAACTGGCCGGGTGCCGCGCTTAGGAGCCACCTGGGGACCCACAGCCCCTTGAACTTTTTTCATTGGGGAATTCACTCATCGAGGCAGTACAAACCCTAGCAATACCCCCACCCACAAAACAGAAAGCCATTTACTTGTACACAATCCCTTATAGTTCGCCGAACCGCCAGAAAGCCATGACCCGCGCCAGCAGCCTCGCCTACGACACCGTGCGTCAGCTCATCCTCGATGGGAGCTTCATGCCGGGCGAGCGTTTGGTTGAGGAAGATCTGGCGCACCGGGTGGGCGTTTCGCGAACCTCCATTCGCGACTGTCTGCGCCGCCTGGCCGGCGAGGGTCTTTTGCACACCGAGGCCAACCGTGGCACCTTTGTGGCCGAGCTCAGTGCACACGAAATCGACGAAATCTTTCAGCTGCGTGCGGTGCTTGAAGGCCATGCCACCGCGATGGCAGCCCTCAACGGGCAGTCCGCTCATTGGGATCAACTCAGTCGGCAGGCCGATGCGATTGACGAGCTGCTCGAGAGAGACCTCGATCCCAAGACTTTTTACCTTGGCTTTCAGGCCTGCAACACCCGCTTTCACCAAACCTTGCTGGAGGCCAGCGGCTCAAAGAGGTTGCAGGCCCTGTCCAAGTCCCTGATCGAATTGCCCCTGGTCACCATGAAACAGCACAACTGGCCGGGCGAGGTGCGGGTGCGCCGGTCCAACGAGCAGCACCGCGAAATCATTGAGGCCTTGCGCGCCCGCGATCCACTGCTGGCCCGGCTGCATGTGCAGTCGCACATCATCACGGCTCGGCCCCGGGCCATGGTGGAAACCTCGCAAAGACCGGTGGCCCTGCTGTGAACAGTCTGCAGCCTCCCGCTTCCATGGCCATCGTTGTCACCGGCGGCGGTCGCGGTCTGGGCTGGGAAATGGCCGATGCGCTGGTGCAGGCCGGCCATCGGGTGCTGATCACCGGCGCGCGCGAGCCACAGGCGCTGCAGGCCGCCTGCCAGGCCTGGAACCAGGGCCATGCCGAGCCCAGGGCTGTGGCGATGAAGGCCGATGTGTCCCGCTGGGAAGACTGCCAAGAGGTGGCCAAGCGCTGCAAGGAGGCCTTTGGCCGCATTGACGGCTTGGTCAACAACGCCGGTCGGGGCATGCTGGAGATCAGTCCGACCTTCAACACCGAGCCGGCGCTGTTCTGGCAGGCCGATCCCCAAGGTTTCCGCAACATCGTCGATGCCAATGTGACGGGGGCCTTCCTGATGGCGCGGGCCTGTGTCCCGGTCATGGTGGCCCAGGGCTTTGGCCGCGTGGTCAATATCTCCACCAGCCAGGTGACGATGGTGCGCACCGGGTACTGCCCTTATGGCCCGAGCAAAGCGGCCCTGGAGGCGATGAGCGTGATCTGGGCCAAGGACCTGCGTGGTCGCGGTGTGACGGTCAACGTCCTGCTGCCCGGCGGCGCAGCCGACACCCGCTTGTTGCCGGGCAGCGGGTCCAACCGTCGCGGAGCCGATGGGCAGCTGCTGTCGCCGGCTCTGATGCGATCGCCCATCGTCTGGCTGATGACCCGCGCCCAAGAATCGGTCACCGGCCAGCGCTTTGTGGCTCGCCTGTGGCCCGAAGGGCTGGGCGATGAGGAGGCAGCCGCCAAGGCCCGCAGCGAGCCGCATGAACTGCCCAGTCTGATGTAAGAACGAACGACGCCGCACCATGAAAACCCAGCGCATCGGCCAATTCACCATCGATCGGGTGACCGAGTCCGAAGGCGCGTTCGCCCCGGTCGATTTCGTGCTGCCCCAGGTGGACATGGGACGCGTGCAAGCCCAGCGCGACTGGCTGATGCCGCATTTTCTTGATACGCAAGACCAGCTGATCATGAGCTTTCACAGCTTCGTCCTGCGTACGCCGCATCACAACATCCTGATCGACACCTGCGTGGGCAATGACAAAGAGCGCCCGCTGCGTCAAAGCTGGCATCGGCAAAAGTCGGGCTATTTGTCGGCGCTGGCCCGGGTCGGTCTGCAGCCTGAGCACATCGACTTTGTGTGCTGCACCCATCTGCATGCCGACCATGTGGGTTGGAACACGCAGTTGGTGGACGGCCGCTGGGTGCCCACCTTCGGGCGGGCCCGCTATGTGTTTTCGGAGACGGAATACGCGCACTGGGAACGCGAACACCGGCAGGCACTTGGCCAGGGCCAGAGCGTACCCAACCACGGCTCCTTCGCCGACAGCGTCCTGCCGGTGGTCGATGCGGGTCAGGCGGTTTTCGCGCGGGGCAGTCATGAACTGGAGAGCGGTGTAGAGATTGAGCCGGCGCCCGGCCACACGCCGGGCAACTGCGTGCTGCATGCCCGCAGCCAGGGCGCGCACGCGGTGTTCAGCGGGGATATCTTGCACACGCCGGTTCAATTGCTTGATCTGTCCTGGTCCTCCCGCTTTTGCCACGACAGCCTGCAAGCCGAGCGCACGCGTCGAGAGCTGGTGGACAAGTTGACCGACAGCAGTTCGCTGCTGATGGCAGCGCATTTCCCAAGCCCGGTGGCAGGACGCATCGTCAGCGGCAGCCGAGGACTGCGCTGGCAGACGGCTGAGCTCCATTGAACCCACTGACCTCCCAGAACCTAGCAGGCTTTCCATGCACTATCCCTGGTCCCCCCTGATCAAACGCAAGCCCCTGCGCTGGCCCGGCGGCAAGAAGCTGGCCGTCATCATCACCATGAATTGCGAGTATTGGGATTTGCTGCGCGATGATCCGGCACCCAATTACGCGGGCGGCCCGCCCATGCTGCCCGACATGCTGCCGGGCAATGTGGCCGACTTCCCCAACTTCACCTGGCGCGAGTACGGCCAGCGCGTGGGGGTGTGGCGGCTGTTCAAGCTCTTTCATGAGATGGGCGTGCCGCTGTCGTGCACCATGAATGCCAAGACCGGCCTGGAGCGACCGGAGATCATCGAATACGCCTTGCAGCGCAGCTGGGAGGTGGTGCCCCATAACTATGAGCAGGGCGAACTGCTCACGCGCTACACCTTCGATATCGACAAAGAGCGGGCCGTGATTGACGCCACCTTGTCGGTCTATGAGAAGGTGGTGGGGCGCAAGGCCAAGGGCTGGCTGTCTTCCTCGCTGCGCGGCACGCCCAACACGCCCGACCTGCTGGCCGAACGCGGCCTGAAGTTTTTCTGCGACTACATGAACGATGAGCAGCCCTATCTGATTCAAACGCCCTCGGGACCGATCGTCAATGTGCCCTACACCATTGAGGTCAATGACTTCACCTTCTTCCATCGGCGTGCAATGACCACCTGGGATGCGGCACGCATGCTCAAGGACCAATTTGACGAGCTGTATCGCGATGGGGCCGACAGCGGTCGCCTGATGAGCGTGGGCCTGCACCCGCATGTCTCGGGCCATCCGCACCGCATGCCCTGCTTCCGTGAGTTTTTGGCGCACGCCCAATCGCATGCCGATGTATGGTGGACCACCCGTGAGGAAATCGCGGAGTGGTATTTGCTGAATCACCAGAATCACATCAGCTAAGGCCCGCCATGCAATTGCTGCAACAAATCGTCAATGGCTTGATGCTCGGCGGCATTCTGGCCTTTGTGGCGGTGGCCTTCACGCTGACCATAGGCATGCTCAACTTCCTGAACTTCACCATTCCGGCCCTGTTCATGCTGGCCGGCATGGTGACCTGGGCGCTGTCCACCTCCGGCCCGCATCTGTTCGGCGTGGGATGGCACTGGATCTACGCCGCTTTGGCCGGCATCACCGTGGCCATCCTGGCCTCGCTGCTGATCGAGCGCTTTACCTATCGCTACATGAAGGCGAGGTTTGGCGATGCCACAGAGCATGCCTTGCCGCTGGTGAGCTCGCTGGGTTTTCTCATCGTCTTCGAGCATCTGGCGATGACGCTGTGGAGCAGCGACCCGCAGCGCTTTGAGCTGCCTTTCAAGGACACCAGTCTGCACATCGGCGGCCTGATCTTTGGCATACCGCACCTGATGAGCCTGGCCTCAGCCATCATTCTGGTGGCCATTCTGAGCGCCGTCCTGAAGAAAACCCGACTCGGACGCGCGCTGCGTTCGATAGCCGAGAATCCAAACGCCTCCACACTCATGGGGGTGGAGGTGCAGCGCATCGTGCCGGTGGTGTTTGTGATCGCCGGCGTGCTGTCGGCCCTGGCCGGCATTCTGTATGCGGCCAGTTACGGCACCGTCACCCCCTTTATGGGCGATGCGATCGCTACGGATGCCATTGCCGGCATGGTGCTGGGCGGCCTGGGCAATATCTGGGGCGCCATTGCCGGTGGCTTGCTGGTCGGCCTGGTCAAGGTGCTGGCCATCAGCGCCTTCGGTGCGGAGATCGAGAAGATTCCGGTCTGGGGCCTGCTGCTGCTTATCCTGGTCGTCAGACCGCAAGGCCTGTTCGGTCACACCCAGATTGGAAAGGGCAAGTTCTGATGTCCGGCTATCTCAGCGGCCTGCTTGCCATGCTGGCCATCAACATCATCGTGGCCTACTCGGTGTTCGTGCCGGGATCAGCCGGGCTGCTCAATCTGGGGGCGGCCGGTTTTGTGCTGGTGGGGGCCTACACCGCCGGCGCCCTGACCTCGCTCTACGACTTGCCTTTGGCTCCTGCCCTGGTCCTGGGGTCGGTCATGGCCGGGCTGGTGGCCTTCCTGATTGCCTTTCCGATCCTGCGCACCCGCGGCATTTACATGGTGCTGGCCACCTTTGCCTTTGCCGAGGTGGTGGGTGGCGTGCTGCTGAACATTCCCGCCCTGGGCGGTGCGGCCGGACTGTCGGTGATGGCCTACGCGGGCTTGCCGGTGGTGGTGCCTTGCGCTGTCGGCACCGTGATCTTTGTGGCCTGGCTGATGCGCACCCGCTTTGGGCTGTCGGTGAGGGCCATTCACGACGACGAAAGCGTGGCGCACCTGTTTGGCGTGCACCTGCGCATGACCCAGGTCATGGCCCTGACCATCGGCGGGGCCATTGGCGGCCTGGGCGGCGGCTTGCTGGTGCATCAGTTCAACTTCATCGACGTGCAATCGACCGGCGTGTTGTTCAGCATTTACGTGCTGCTGTATGTCCTGATGGGCGGTACCCAGACGGTGTGGGGGCCGCTGTTTGGCGCGGTGTTTTTCACCCTGGTGCCCGAGGCGCTGCGCAAGCTTGCCGGCCTTGATCCCTCGCTGAAGTTTCTCGAGGGCGGGCGCTACATCTTTTTTGGCGTCGCGGTGGTTCTGATCATGATGCTGCGCCCGCAAGGGGTGATCACACGCACCCTGATTGAACGCTGGAGCGGCGCACGCAAGGCGCAGGTGTCGGCATGAGCACGGTGATGCAACTGCAGGGGGTCAGCAAGTCCTTCGGCGGGCTGAAGGTGATTGATGATGTGAGCTTCTCGGTGCCTGCGGGTAGCCGCACCGCGCTGATCGGCCCCAATGGCGCTGGCAAGTCCACCATCTTCAACCTGATCTCGGGTGTTTATCCGATCGATAGCGGCCGCATCATCGCTATGGGAGAAGACATCACCGAGATGACCGTGCCCCATCGCGTGCGGCACGGCATTGCCCGTTCTTTCCAGAATATTCGGCTGATGCCGCATTTGTCTACTCTGGAAAATGTGATGCTGGGCGAACATCACCGCAGCCGGCCCTGGGAGCGGGTGACCAGCGCCAAGGCGACGCAACGGGCGCGGCAGGCCCTGGCACGGGCCGGTCTGGACACTTACCCCGGACAGGTGGTCGCCGACCTGCCCTACGGCATTCAAAAGCGCATCGAGGTGGTGCGCGCCCTGATGGCCGAGCCCAAGATCCTGCTGCTGGACGAGCCAGCGGCCGGTCTGAACAGTGTGGAAACCGAGGAACTGCGGCTATTGCTGCAGAGCGTCTCTGACAGCGGCGTGACTTTGCTGGTGGTCGAGCACGACATGCCTTTTGTGCGGCACCTGTGCAATCATGTGGTGGTGCTCAACTTTGGGCGCAAGATCTTTGACGGCACCCCTGAGGCCGTGAAACAGGATGCGGCCGTGCTCGAGGCCTATCTGGGAACGCCTGATGCCATGGAGCGCCGCCATGCTTGAAGCCCGCGATCTTTGTGTCAGTTACGGCCGCACGCAGGCGGTGCAAAACCTGTCCCTGAAAGTGGATGCCGGTGAAATTGTCACCGTGCTGGGCGCCAACGGCGCCGGCAAGACCTCGCTGCTCAAGGCGCTTCAAGGCGTGGTGCGCCCGGTCAGTGGCGAGGTGCTGTTCAAGGGGCAGTCCATCCTGAGCCACAGCGCTGCCCGTCGGGTCGGCGAGGGATTGGTCATGGTGCCCGAGGGCCGACAGATTTTCGTGAGCCTGACGGTCCATGACAACCTGCTGATGGGCGCCTACACCCGAAAGGACAAGGTGGATTCGGAAATCGAGGCAATTTATGAGCGCTTTCCCAACCTGGCCAAGCGGCGCGACATGCCTGCCTCGGTGCTCTCTGGCGGCGAACAGCAAATGCTGGCCATCGGGCGGGCGCTGCTGAGTCGGCCGGCCCTGATGATGCTCGATGAGCCTTCGCTGGGCTTGAGCCCACTGCTGGTCAAGGCGCTGTTCAAACTGATCGGAGATCTCAACCGGGAGGGACTGTCCATCCTGCTGGTTGAACAGAATACACATATGGCTCTGGCTACCGCCCACAGAGCTTATGTGCTTGAGTTGGGGCGGCTGGTTTTGCAAGGGGATGCCTCGTCGCTGGCCGATGATCCGCGGATGGCCGAGGCTTACCTGGGTTCTTGAAACTTCAATGGAGTGAACTATGAAAAAAAGACTGCTTGTCATTGCCAGCCTGGCGGCCAGCCTGGTGGCTCCCTCCTGGGCCCAGGACCTGGTTCTGGGGCTCTCGCATGCCAAGACCGGGCGCTACTCGGGCGTGGCTGTGGGTACCGAGATTGCGGTGGATATTGCGGTGGCCGAAATCAACGCGGCCGGTGGTGTCAACGGCCGCAAGATCCGGGTCGAGAAATTCGACACCGGTGGAGAGCCGAAGAACGCCCAGGTCGCGGTACAGAAATTTGCGGAAGACCTGCGCGCCCTGGGCGTGATTGGTCCCTTCTCCAGCCAGGAAGCTCAGGTCGGCTTTGCAGCCGGCGAGCGCCTTGAGATCGTGCAAATTCCTAACGCCGCCTCCGCGCCAGGCCTGACCAAAGATCGCAAATGGGCCTTCCGCGTCACCGAGGACGAGGGCAAACAGTTTGGCCGTCTGCTCAAGACCATGGGCACCAAAGGCGGCGTGAGCAACAAAACCGCAGCGGTGATGTTCCCGAGCGACGAATTTGTTGGCAAGGCGCTGGCCGGCTGGATGCCCAACCTGCTGGAGGCCAACGGCTGGAAGATGGTGATTCCGGCCGAAGGCTTTGCCACCAATGCCACCGACCTGTCGCCGCACATCACCAAACTCAAGGGCAACACGCCGGCGGTGCTTGCCTTTGCCGGCCTGCCTGAAGGCACGGCCAAGGTCATGAAAGAGTTGCGCCGGCAGGGTCACAACAGCATGCTGATCGGCGCACAAATCTTTGCCGACCCGGACATCGCCAAGGTGCTGGGCAGCGACGGTGAGGGCGCCACCTTCGTGTCCTGGTACTGGTGGGACACCAATGAGCGCACCCGCACCTTCGAACGCAAGTTCCTTGAAGAGGCCAAGAAGCGCGGCGTGAACAAGTCTGGCGCCCACCACGTCGATGCCTCGGCCTATGACATCGTCTATGTGTTTGCTGATGCCATGCGCCGTGCCGGTGTGACCGGCGATGCCGCCAAGGTCAAGGCTGAGCGCACCGCCATTCGCGATGCGATGCGTGCCACCCAGCTGACCGGCGTGACCGGCAACATCTGCTTTGGCAAGGACGGTGACTCGGAGCTGCCGGCCTACATCATCCGGATCCGCAACGGCCAGCGCACCTTGCTGGACAGCCATTCGCCCGATTCGTGCAAGTGAGCACGCCCGGCGTCTGGAACCGGCAGACCTTTGAGGGTCTGCGTTTGGTGGTGGCCGGTGGATGCGGGGGCATCGGCCGGCATTTGGTCAGACAGGCCGCAGATCTGGGCGCCCGGATCTGCGTGCTGGACCTGCCCGAATCGATCGAGCGCCACGGTCAGGGTCTGACCTGTCTGCCGATGAATGGAAAGGATGCCGACTCGGTGCGGCTGGCCATGGATCAGGCGGCGGGCCAACTGGGGGGCCTGGACGCCTGCGTCAATCTGGTGGGCTACATGAGCCAGGCACGGGCACTGGCCGATACCCCCACCGAGGTCTGGCAGGATGTGATGCGCGGCAATCTGGATGCGGCGTTTTTCATCTCTCGCGCTGCCCTGCCCCATTTGCACCGCAGCGAGCGCGGCAGCCTGCTGCATGTGGCCTCGGGCCTGGGCTCCTGGGCGCGGCCGATGTTTGGCGCCTACGGCCCGGCCAAGGCCGGCATGATTTTGATGGTGCGAGAACTGGCGCTTGAGAATGCCCCCAGGGTCCGGGTCAATGCGGTCGCCCCGGGCGCGGTCGATACCGCTTTTCTCAGAGGCGGTACGGGCCGATCCGACGAATCGGCTGCGCCCACGCTCGATCCTGCGGCCTACGGCAAGGTCGTGCCCCTGGGGCGCATGGCAGAGCCGCAGGATGTGACCGACCCGATCCTGTTTCTCATCAGCCCGGCTGCCCGCTACATCACCGGCCAAACGCTCCAGATCAATGGCGGCACCTACATGCCCTGAGTCTGAAGCCCTCTGCGAGGACTTTCCATGAACACCATGAGGCCCTTCGAACCGTCGAAAGCCCTCCTCGATCGCGTGAGAGCCAGGCGAGGCCGGTGGCACGCCTTCGAAACCCTGATCCCGCAGCGCACCGCCTTGGTGGTGGTGGACATGCAAAACAGCTTTGTTCAGCAAGGTGGCGGCCACGCCTGGGTACCCGCCGCCGCCGCCACCTGCCCAACCATCAACAGGCTGGCTCGGGGCATGCGTCAGCTGGGCGGCACCGTGGTCTGGATCCTCAACACCTACACGCCCGAGTCAGAGCAAACCTGGTCGCACTTCCATCGCGAGCTGTCCTCGCCGCAGGGCCATGCCTTGCGCAGTCGCTGCATGGCCGAGGGCGATCCAGGGCACGCCCTGTACGCAGACCTCGAGCCGATGCCGCAGGATTGGCGGGTCAAGAAAAGCCTCTACAGCGCCTTCATCCAGGGTTCATCCGATCTGCACCCCAGGCTGCAGGCCCAGGGGATCGATACGCTGCTGATTGCGGGGACCGCCACCAACGTGTGCTGCGAGTCCACAGCGCGCGACGCGATGATGCTCAACTACCGGACGGTGATGGTTTCCGATGCCTGCTCGGCCACCAGCGTGGAAGAGCACGAAACCTGCCTGTCGAGCTTCCTCTTCAATTTTGGCGATGTCCAGACCACCGATGAGGTGCTGTCTCGACTGGCCGCTGCAACAAGCGCGGCCTGAACGACATCGCCGGCAGGCCACCACGGCCGGCCTACCAGGCCCTCAACCGCCCCCGGTACTAATCAGGGTTTGCCCTTGGTCAAACTTTCATGGACTGGGGTAACTTACAGGCTTGAGTCAGTCCAATAAAGAAAGCTATCTGCACCCGAGCTGCCGGGTGACGGGTGCTCACATCGGAGGAGACAGCCTTGCCCGCACCGGATTCAACGCTCAGCCCTGATCCCTCCATCCTGCTGGGATCTTGGCGGCTCGAGCGCTGGGAAATCACCTACAGCGATGGACGTCCGAGCACCCTGCCCTTCGGCCCTGAGGCCACCGGCCTGATCGTCTACACACACGATGGCCACATGTCGGCCTGTATCGCGCGGGCCGGGCGTGCGGCTCTGTCGGGGCAGAGCACCCGAACCGTGCCTGCCGAGGAGCAACTGGCGGCCTTCGAGAGCTACTTTCATTACGCGGGCCGTTACCACACCCGCGAACACGAGGGCCGGGCCCAGGTGGTGCATGAGGTCAGCCACGCCCTCAACCCCAACTTCGTGGGCAGTCGGCAGGTCCGTGACATGACCCTCGAGGGCGCAGACCAACTGACTCTGTCTGCCAGTGACCCACTGCCGGGCAAGCCGGGCGTGATGCGCCACCACCGGCTGATTTGGCGCAGAGGGGGCGGTTCATGAGCCTGTACATCAAACACTCGCCCTTGCTCGAGCAGGCCCGTCAGGCCTGCCAGCAGCGACATGCCTGGAGTCCGTTCCCGGAACTGCCAGCCAAGTACCCGCAGGCCGAACAGGCGCAGGCTCAGGGAGAACAAGCGTTTCGCGCCCACTTGGGCGAAGGTGCTGAGCGTCGGCGCTTTGAACTGGATCAACCCGGTACGCTGGCCTGGATCGGTGAGGAGGTCTCGCCCTACACGCAGGAAGCCCTGCAAATCGACTATCCGCAAGCCGACATCGACACGCTTTTTGAGGCTGCCAGCCGGGCCATGGGCCGTTGGTCACAGGCCCGCATCGAGGATCGCCTGGGGGCGCTGATGGAGGTGATGGAGGTGATCTACCGCCAGCACCTCTTCGAGATCACCCATGCGGTCATGCACACCGCGGGACAGAGCTACAACATGGCGTATGCAGGATCGGGCGTCAATGCGCTGGACCGGGGGATTGAGTCGCTGGTCTATGCCGAGCAGGCCATGCGGGCGGTCGCCCCTTCTGCCCAGTGGGAACGCAACTTTGGCCCAGCGCAGATCCGGCTGGAGAAAACCTATCGCCTGGTACCGCGCGGCGTGGCGGTTTGCTTTACCTGCGCGAGCTTTCCCACCTGGAATGCCTGGCCCTCGATGATGGCCAGCCTGGCCACTGGCAATGCGGTGATCGTCAAACCGCATCCGGCGACGGTTCTGCCCATGGCCATCAGCGTTCGGGTGTTCAGACAGGTCTTGGCTCAGGCCGGCTTCGACCCCAATCTGGTGACGATGGCGCTGGACACGCGATCTGAGCCGATCGGCAAGCAACTGGTGCAGCATCAAAAGACGGCCCTGGTTGACTTTACCGGCAGCGTGCAATTTGGTCAGTGGGTCGAAAAAAATGCCTATCCGGCGCTGGCCTTCACCGAGACGGCGGGCAGCAACACGGTGGTGCTGGAGTCGGCCGACGATCTGGAGGCGGTGCTGCGCAGCCTGGCCACCACCTTGTGCATGTTCAGCGCGCAAATGTGCACCAGCCCGCAAAACATCTATGTGCCCCGTCAGGGCGTGCGTACGCCGCAGGGCTGGGTGACCCCGCAGGCCGTGGGAGAACGCTTGGCGCAGGCGGTCCGTGAACTGACTCGCGAGCCCAAGAAGGCGGCCATGATTTTGGCAACGATCCAGTCGCCCCAAACCCTGGCCCTGCTGACTCAGATGCACGAGGAAGGCCGCCAGCGCGGCACCGTGCTGCTGGCCCCGCAGCCCTACCCGCATCCGCAGTTTCCGAAGGCGCGCACCAGCACCCCCCTGATGCTGCAGGTCACCCAGGCCGAACGCGATTTGTATGCCGGTGAGCGCTTTGGCCCGATCAGCTTTCTGATCACCTGCGACAGTGCCCAGGACGCGCTGACCCGGGCCTGCGCCGACGTACGCGAATTCGGGGGTCTGACCGCCTTCCTGTATTCCACCGATGAGGCCTTCATTGCACAGGCCGAGCAGGCCTACGCCAGCGCCGGAGCCCAACTGACCATCAATCTGACCGGCCCCATGCCGCTCAATTTTGCAGCGGCTTACAGCGATTACCACGTCACGGGCCTGAACCCGGCTGGCAATGCCAGCCTGACGAATCTGGCTTTCGTGAGCAGCCGCTTCTGCATTTCCCAATCGCGCCGCCCTGCCCGGACGGCCGCCAACTGACGATCACTTTCAGGAGATCACCATGGGCATCAGCGACATTCCGGTTCTCAATGGCGGCTTTGCCCCCATCGAACAAGAGCTCACCCTAGACCTGACCGATGTGCAGGGTGAAATTCCCAAGGACCTGACCGGCATGCATGTGCGCAACGGTCCCAACCGACGCTTTGAGGCCCCTGGCCGCTACCACTGGTTCGATGGCGATGGCATGCTGCATGCGGTCGAATTTGAAGGGGGACGGGCCCGATATCGCAACCGCTGGGTCATGACCCAGGGCCTGCAGGAGGAACTGGCGGCCGGGCAGGCCCTGTGGCAAGGCATCAAGGATCCACCGCGCAAGGACCGACCCGATGCGCCGCTGAAAAACACCTCCAACACCGACGTGAAGTATTACGCCGGCCACCTGATTTCGATGTGGTACCTGGGGGGTACGGTCTACAAGGTGCGGCCGGACGACCTGAGCACCGCCGGCACGCTCGACCTCGACCCGCGCCTGAAAAGTCTGCCGATTTCGGCCCATTCCAAGGTCGATGAACGCACCGGCGAATTCCTGTTTTTTGCCTACGGCAAAGAGGCGCCCTACATGCACTACGGCGTGATGGACCGAAGCGGTGCGCTCAAGACCTTCATGCCGGTGGAGCTGCCTGGACCGCGGTTGCCGCACGACATGGCTTTCACGCCCAACTACAGCGTGGTGCACGACTTTCCGCTGTTCTATGACATGGATGCTTTCCAGGCCGGCCGTCACAAGCTCAAGTTCTATCACGAGATGCCCTCGCGCTTCGGGGTGATCCCCCGCAACGGCCGGCCCGAGCAGATTCGCTGGTTTGAGGCTTCGCCGACCTACATGTACCACGTGTCGAACGCCTGGGAGGAAGACGATGGCCAGGGCGGCACCGAGATCGTGATGACCGGCACCCCTTTCCGGTTGCCGCGCGACTGGCGCGGCCAGGTGGATGTGGAGCGCTTCCCCAAGATGCTGGCCAATCTGGAACACGACTTCATGTTCTACGAATGGCGCTTCAACCTGCGAACCGGCCAGACGCGGGAGCGGGTCATCGACGACATCGTCAATCAGGAATTTCCGGTGATCAACTCCTGGATGCAGGGTTACAAGACGCGATACACCTGGAATGTACTGATGGGCCGCAGCAACCGGGCCGAAGAGCCGCGCTTTTGTGGCTTTACCCGCTACGACCTGGAGAAGGACAGCTGCACCAGCTACCACGAGGGGGTGCACAAGTGGTTCAGCGAGGCCCCCTTCGCACCGGCCGACAACTGGAAAAACGAGGACGATGGCTACCTGGTGGGCTTCATGTGGGACGACCGCCAGCAGGCCTCTTTTGTGACGGTCTTCGATGCGCGGGACATCGCCCAAGGTCCGGTGGCTCGCATTCGCCTGCCCCAGCGGGTGCCCAACGGCTTTCACGCCACCTGGGTCAGCGGCGAGCGACTGCGCCGGGGCTGGTAAAGCGCCTCGGGACCCACAAAAGAGCCGCAGATACAACCCATGGTTCTGGTCGATCCCCTAAAGATTGAGCATTACACCGCGAAGGGTTGGTGGGGCTCGGACACCTTGTGGGCCGTGTTCTGCCGCGGGGTCGCACAGCACCCCGATCGGGAGGCCGTGGTCGATGCCTGCAATCGGGAGAGCTTTGCCCATGGACAGCCACAGCGCCTGACCTGGCGTGAGCTGGCCCATGAAGTGGATCGTCTGAGCCTGCTGCTGCTGGACCTGGGTCTGGTTCGCGATGATGTGATCCTGACCCAGATGCCCAACGGGGTGGAACAGTTTGTGGCCTACCTCAGCTGCGCAAGATTGGGGCTCATTGTCTCGCCGGTGCCCATCCAGTATCGCGAGCATGAGCTCGAGCACATTCTTTCGCTGACGCAGGCCCGCGCGGTGATCACCTTCAGCCGGGTAGGAGCCGCTGACCGTGGCCATGCGACGGCCGGCATGTGGCTCGAACTGAAGGCACAGCACCGCAGCCTGGCGCAGGTGATGTGCTGGGGCCCGGATGCGCCGGTGGGCAGCTGTGCGCTGCAGGACAAACTGCCGGCAGTGATTGGGCCTGAACAGCAGGCGCGCCTGCAGCAGGCCGAGCGTGATGCAGCGGTGACCGCCAACGATGTCTTTACCGTCTGCTGGACCTCGGGCACCGAGGCCTCGCCCAAGGGTGTGCCGCGCAGTCACAACGAATGGCTGGTGGTGGCACCGTCCATCATTGAGGCCGCGCAAATGGAGCCTGGGGCCCGCCTGCTCAATCCTTTCCCGCTGATCAATATGGCCGGCCTGTCGAGCTCCTTTGCCACCTGGCTGGTGCTGGGGGGGACGGTGGTGCAGCACCAACCTTTCTCCCTGCCCGTCTTTCTGGAGCAGCTGCGCACCGAACAGATCGACTACACCGTATCGCCGCCGGCAATTCTTAACACGCTGCTGCAAAACGAATCTCTGCTGGAGGGCATAGACCTCAAGCGGCTCAAACGGGTGGGCTCGGGCTCGGCTCCCCTGTCCGAGTGGATGGTGCGCAGCATGCAAGAGCGGCATGGGGTGCGGGTGGTCAACTATTTCGGATCCAACGAAGGGGCGGCACTGACCAGCAGCGATATCGACGTGCCTGATCCGGCTTTGCGCTCGCAGTTCTTTCCCCGCGCCGGCGTCGAGGGTTACCAATGGCGCATCTCGACCACCCGGAAAATCCGAACCCGGCTGGTTGATCTGGAAAGCGGCCAGGAAATTCATAAAGCCGGACTTGTCGGGGAGCTTCGCTTTGCGGGCCCGACCGTCTTCAGCGGGTACTTCCGTGCGCCTGACTTGACGGAACGCGCTTTTGACGAACAAGGTTTTTATCGGACCGGCGATCTGTTTGAGATCGCCGGCGATCGGCTTGAGTACTACCGCTATGTGGGCCGCAGCAAGGACCTGGTGATCCGTGGCGGGGTGAACATTTCATCAGAAGAGGTCGAAACCCTCCTGATTGCCTGCCCAGCGGTGCAGGACGCTGCGGTGGTGGCGGTGCCCGACGCCATCCTGGGGGAAAAGCTCTGTGCCTGTATCGTCCCGCGCGAGGGACACTCACCGGCTCTTGAAGACTTGCAGCATTTTCTCAGGGAAGAAAAACGTGTGGCCGTCTACAAATTGCCCGAGTACATGCTGACGCTACCGAGCTTGCCGCGCAATGCCGTAGGCAAGATTCTCAAGCGGCAATTGCGCGAGATGGCTCGACAACTGGCGCCGCAGGAGGTCAACGGATGAAGCCCGCTTTGGTCTTGCTGGCGGGCATGCTCAATGACGACAGGATCTGGCAGCCGGTGGCGCAGATCCTGCAGGACCGGGGACCGGTTCGCCTGGTGCACTTTCCAAATCACAGCAGCATGGCGGCCATGGCCGAGCATGCCTGGGCGTCCATAGCCGACATCCCGCGCGAACAGCCCCTGGCCCTGGCCGGTTTTTCCATGGGCGGCTATGTCCTGCAGCAAATGCTGGCCACCGCGCCCCGCCCGGTGCAGGCGGTGGCGCTGGTGGACTCTGCAGTGCGACCGGAAACGCAAGACAGCCGTGCCAGCCGACTGAAGACCCTGCAGGCCATCGAACGTGATTTTCCAGGTCTGGTCGACCAGGTGGCCCGATGGGGCACGCACCCCGGACGCCATCACGATACGGCCTTCATGGAGGGCATTCGCTGCATGCTGCGCGAGGTCGGTGCGCAGACTGCAGCGCGGCAGACCCAGGCCATCGCCGACCGTGCCGACCACCGGGACCTCATGCGCGAGCTGAAGGTCCCGGTTCAGATCGTCTGCGGCCGGCAAGACAAGGTGACCCCGCCCGAGCTGTCCCAGGAGGCGGCCGATCTGATGACAAACGCCCGGCTCGATTGGCTGGAAGACTGCGGTCACATGACGCCGCTGGAGCGAACCGCGGATCTGGCAGCGATCCTCGGCGCTTGGCTGGACCGCATCAAGACTGACGGATCCACAGGAGAGACCCCATGAAAAGACGCTCACTGCTTACAAGCTCGGCGCTGGCACTGCCGGCCTTCTGGTCGGCCCAATCAGTCTGGGCACAGGCCGCAGGCTGGCCCGATCGGCCGGTGCGCATCGTGGTTCCGTTCGCGCCTGGCAACACCCTGGATACCGCGGTTCGTGTGGTGGCCGAGGAGTTTCGCAAAAACACCGGCCAGGCCCTGCTGGTGGAGGCCAAGCCCGGCGGCTCAGGCATTGTGGCGGCGCAGACGGTGGCGCAAGCGCCCCCGGATGGCTACACCTTGCTGCTTTCCAACACCAGCATGATGACCATCAATCCGCACACTTTCAGCAAGCTGCCCTACGACCCGGAAAAAAGCTTCAAGCCCGTCACGAATTTTCTGGGCTCGGCCATGGTCATGGCGGTTCACGCGAGCGTGCCAGCGACCAACCTGCGCGAATTTATCGACTGGGCCAAGGGTCAGGGCAACAAGGTCTCCTACGCGTCCTTCACCGCAGGCAATTCCTCTCACTTTGCAGGGGTCATACTGAACCAGAAGGCCGGTTTGAACATGGTTCATGTGCCTTTCAATGGCACCCCGCCGGCGGTCCAGAATCTCGTGGGTGGTCAGGTCCAGGCCGCCTTCTTGCCGCTGCTGGCGGTCAAGCCACACCTGGAGGCTGGGCGGGTCAAGGTGCTCGCGGTGACCAGTCCCCAGAGATCGCCCCTGATGCCGGCGGTGGGCACCTTCCGGGAGCAGGGCTTGCCCGACCTCGAGATCTACATCTGGGCCGCCATCTCCGCGCCGGCCGGAACCCCCGATGCACTGATTGCGTCAATCAACCGCGAGCTGATCAAGGCCCTGCGGTCCCAGGAGGTCAAGGACAAATGGCGCGCCATGGACTTTGAAACCCTGCCCTCCACCCCAGACGAATTGGCACGGTTCGTCGCGGCCGACTACAAGCGCTGGGGTGAGGCCGTCCGGATCTCGGGCTTCAAGGCCAGCGAATGAGAGCCCTGCCCTTTGCCCTGCGCCTGCCGGTCGTGGCCGCGCCGATGTTCCTGATCTCCGGCCCCGATCTGGTGCTGGCCGCCTGCAAGGCCGGCATCGTCGGCGCCTTTCCCACCCCCAATGCCCGTCCCATCGAACAACTCGATCAGTGGATGCGGCAGATCACCGAAGGTTTGGCGGCCGCGCGTGAGCAGCAAAACCAGAAGACTCTGGGCCCCTGGTGCGCCAACCTGGTGACCCACTCTTCCAACACCCGTTTGGCCGAAGACCTGGAATTGGTGGCCCGCTACAAGCCGCCTTTGGTGGTCACCGCCCTGGGCAGCCCCAAGCCGGCCATCGAGGTCGTGCACCGCTATGGCGGCACGGTGCTGGCCGATGTGACCAACCTCAAACTCGCCCGCAAGGCGGTGGAGGCAGGCGCCGACGGCTTGGCCTGTGTCTGTGCCGGGGCCGGTGGACACACTGGCTTTCTCTCGCCCTTTGCCTTTGTCAGCGCGGTGCGCGAGTTCTATGACGGGCTGATTGCCGTGGGCGGCGGCATCAGCGATGGCTGGGGCGTGGCCGGCGCGGTGGCCGCTGGTGCCGATCTGGTCTACATGGGCACCCGCTTCATCGCCACGGAGGAAAGCATGGCGCCCCCCGAATACCGCCAGATGGTGGTTGATTGCGGCGCCGATGATCTTCTGATCAGCGCAGGGGTGACGGGCACGCCGGCCAGTTGGCTCAAACCTTCGCTGCAAGCCAATGGTTTTGACCCCGACCACATGCCCGATGCACCCCAGCGGCACTATGACAGCCAGCAGTCCTTTGCGGGCAAGAAATGGCTGCATGTTTGGGCGGCCGGACAGGGCCTGGGCACCATCCGCCGCATTGACCCGGTAGCCAGGGTGGTCGACGAACTGGAGCAGCAGTATCGAATGGCAGCCGATCGCTTTCAAACCTTCAATTGCAGACCGGGAGAAACCCAACCATGACCACCCCAACCTTCATTCTTGGCGGTTACCAAACGGACTTCGCCAAGGTCTGGTCACGCAGCGGCCAGGACCTGTCGGACATGATGCGCGAGGCCTGCCTGGGCGCGCTGCAAGCCTCGGGGGTCGAGCCTTCGCAGGTGCAAACCATTCACGTGGGCAACGCCTTTGCCGAATTGCAGCGCCAGCAGGCCCATCTGGGCGCCATGGTGGCGCAGGTCGTCCCCGAACTCTGGGGCGTACCAGCCATGCGTCATGAGGGCGCCTGTGCGTCCTCATCTCTGGCGGTTCTTGCGGCCATGGCCGAAATTGAGGCTGGCCGCTACGACTGCGCACTGATTGTGGGCATCGAAGAATTCAAAAACCTGCCAGGCGATCAAGCCTCGGTCAACCAGAATGCAGCCGCCTGGCAAGGCAGGGAGGATATTGACTGCACCTTCATGTGGCCGGCCGCCTTCGGCCTGCTGGCACAGGAGTACGAAGCGCGATACGGGCTAGAGCGCAAGTACCTGAACCGGATCGCTGAGCTCAATTACGGCAACGCCCGCCGCAATCCCCTGGCTCAAACGCGCAAGTGGCAATTCGACAATTTGAGCTTCACCGACGACGATCAGGCCAACCCGATGATTGAGCCTGGCACACGGCGGCAGGACTGCGGCCAGATCACCGACGGAGCCTGTGCGCTGGTGCTGGCCTCTGCAGACTTCGCACGCGAACATCTTGCTCGCCACGGTCGCCTGCTAGCGGGCACGCCGCATATCTCGGGCTGGGGACATCGCAATGCGGGACTGCGCCTGAAGGACAAGCTCGAGCGCAGCCGCGGTGCCCCCTATGTGTTCCCCCATGTGCGACAGGCCATCGAAGACGCCTGGAGACGTGCTGACGTGCCCGGTATCGCATCGATCAGCGGCATCGAAACGCACGACTGCTTCACCACCACCGAATACATGGCCATCGATCACTTTGGACTGACGCCCCCAGGCCAGAGCTGGCAGGCACTGGAAAGCGGAACCATAGAGCCTGGAGGAAGCTGTCCGGTGAACATGAGCGGCGGCCTGATCGGTTGCGGCCATCCAGTGGGAGCCACTGGCACGCGCATGCTGCTTGACGCGGCGCGGCAAGTCAGCGGGCACGCCGGTGAATGCCAGATCGAAGGGGCCGAGCGGGTGCAAACCCTCAATATCGGCGGCTCCTGTGCCACGGTGGCCAGCTTTGTGGTGGAACGCTGGGCATGAGTGCCCTGATCATCGAAGCCCTGCGCTCGCCCAGGGGTAAAGGTAACGACAAGGGGGCGCTGCGCAGCCTCAAGCCGGTGGAACTGTTGGCATCACAGTTCACGGCGTTGGCTGAGCGCACCGGGCTTGACACTGGCCTTGTAGAAGATGTCTTTGTCGGTTGCGTGAGCCAAACCGGCGAACAGGGATCCCACATCGGCAAGCTGGCGCTGCTGCAGGCGGGCTGGAGCGATGCGGCACCCGCCCTCACCATCAACCGCTACTGCGCGTCGGGCTTGACTGCGGTGGCGCTGGCAGCGCAGCACGCCCAGAACCAGGATGCGGTAACGGTGGGCGCTGGCGTGGAGATGATGTCCCGAGTGCCCATGGCCAGTGACCAAGGCCCCTTGACGCACGATTTTGAGTTTCAGCGCCACGCCACTTTGGTGCCTATCGGTCTGGCCGCTGACACGGTGGCCACCCTCGAAGGCTTTTCGCGGGCCCAATGCGATGCTTACGCGCTGGCCTCGCAACGGCGGGCGGTGGCGGCGCGAGATGGCGGATTTTTCAGGTCCGTCGTTGCGGTGCGCACGCCGCAAGGCCAGGTGCTGCTGGACAAGGACGAGACGCCTCGACCCCAAACACAGGCCGCGACACTGGCCCAGCTCGAACCGGCCTTTGCAGCACTGGGTGCCAAGCACCGCATAGACGATCTGCTGTGCAAGCGCTACGGCCTGTCCGGGATCAACCATGTGCAGCATGCTGGCAATTCTCCGGCCATGGCCGATGGCGCCTCTGCCGTGCTGCTGGCCAGCCAGGCGGCCGCCCGCAGACTGGGTTTGCGCCCCCGTGGCCGAGTGCTGGCTTTTGCCAACGCATCGGTGGATCGAACCCTGGCGCTGACGGGCGCGGTCGAGGCTACCCGAAAAGCTCTCGATCGCGCCGGCCTGACCGTGGCGGACATCGATCTGTTTGAGGTCAATGAATCCTTCGCTGCCCTGATGCTCCATTACATGAAGCATCTTGGACTTGACCATGATCGACTCAATGTGAATGGCGGGGCGATTGCCCTCGGTCATGCGATGGGGGCAACCGGCGCCATGCTGGTGGGCATGGCGCTCGATGAGCTCGAGCGACGTCAACAGCGGCGTGCTGTGATTGCCATTTGCGGTGCGGCTGGTCTGGCGGTGGCTATGGTGATCGAGACAATGCCATGAGCACAGCCGTCGACCTGCACCTGACGGCTCAGGCTCTCGACAGCAGCACCCTCAGTCACGGGCTCGGGGTTCTGGGCGACCGCTGGACTGTACAGGTGGTCCTGGGCACTTTCATGGGGCTCAAGCACTTTGATCAGTGGCACGAAGAACTGGGCATTGCGCGCTCGACCCTTTCGCAGCGCCTGCGCACGCTGACAGAACTGGGCTTGCTCCGGCCTCGGCCCTACCAGCAGCGACCGCTGCGACACGCCTATCACGCCACATCCAAGGCCCTGGCCCTCTACCCGCAGGTCTTGATGATGTGGGCCTGGGAAATGCGCTGGGGCAGCCGCAACCTTGGGCTGCCGCAGGCGCTCCAACATCAGCGCTGCGGCCGCTTGTTCACCCCGGTGCTGGCCTGCGCAGCCTGCGGTGAGGACGCCGACGTGACCCGCATGCACCTGCGGCTCTCGCCTGTACCGGCGCTGCTGAGCCTCAAACCCAGGCTGGGCAGGGCTCCGCGCATACCGGCCGGTCCTGCCATGCAGGATCTGCTGGGACTGCGCGTAGACCGCTGGAGCCTGATGATCGTGACCGCGGTAGTCCTGGGATGTCATCACTTTGATCAACTGGCGCAGGTTCTGCGCATCGGGCCGAGCGTTCTGACACGTCGACTCGATGACATGGTGGGATCGGGACTGCTGCGAAGTGAGATCGACCGCCATGACGCCAGGCGGCGGGTCTACCGCCTGACGCCCTCGAGCCGGGATCTGCTGGCGTACATCGTCTGCTTGTCCCACTGGGCCAGCCGGCACCACTTGCATCAACCCAGTTCTATCGTACCCACACACAGCTGCGGACAAGAGTTCAGACCGCAGGTGGTTTGCAGCCATTGCCGTGAACCCCTCAAGGCTTGGGAGGTTCAACCGGTGTACGACCAGAGTCAGAGGCAGGCAGCATGATCCGATCAGCGAGGTTCCAGCGCGCAGCCCATGGCATTTTGCGACCATCCATCACAAGCAGGCGCGATGTTTTTGCAGGCTGCTTGGACGCACATTTCAAGCCGAGCCAAGCAACAGGAGTATTTCAATGGCCCGTTGGACTCTGATCGCCGCTGCACTGGCCCTTGTGTTGTCGCAATTTGCGCCCGATACGCTGCGGCCGACCCTGCAAATCTGGCAACTGATGGGCCTGGCCATGCTGGCCCTGCTTTCAGGCGTCTGGGTGCTGGGCACCATGCTGCGCAATCACAGCATCATGGATATTGCCTATCCCCTGACCCCCTGGTCGGCGACGGTCTTGCTTTGGTGGCATGAGGGTGCCGATCTCTCGCCCACTTCGATGCTGATGCTGATCGGGCTGAGCTTATGGGCCTGGCGGCTGGCTGTTTATATCGGGATGCGCTACCTGCCGCACGGTGAAGAAGCCCGCTATGCCCGATGGCGCGCTCGCGCCGGCGACGCCTGGTGGTGGCGATCCTTCTTCCAGATCTATATGACGCAGGGCATCATCGTCTTCCTGTGGTGTCTGCCCTTGGCCTTCGCCATCGGATTGCGCGCACCGCCTGGGCTGTGGGTCTGGCTGGCCGCAGGCGCTTGGGGCATTGGCTTTTTGTTCGAGGCGGTGGGTGATTGGCAGATGCACCGCTTTCGCAGCGATCCAGGTCGGCGCGGTCAGGTGATGGATCAGGGGC
>CAYPSU010000029.1:0-25956 GCA_964413475.1 uncultured Polaromonas sp.
CACCGCACGGCTGGGGCGGTGCTCATCGCATCGCCTGATGCGCTTTAAATCTGGCACAAGGCACGGTTCAACCATGAGGACGTCATCGAGTGTCTGCCGCCGCCCGCCCGAGGTTTCGGGGGCGGCCCCCAGGGTCCATCCTCTGGTTTTTGTCGGAGCCGGCCCTGGCGACCCTGAGCTGGTCACCCGCAAGGGCTGGCGCACATTGGCGCAGGCCGATGTGGTTTTGCACGATGCGCTGCTTGACGCAGAGGGTTTTCGGCAGGCTGCTCCTTTGGCCCGCTGGATCGATGTGGGCAAGCGGGCAGGTCGTTTGTCGACCGCGCAGGGGTTCATCACCCGTCTGCTGGTCAGTCTGGCGCTGCGTGGCCATCGCGTAGTTCGGCTCAAGGGGGGCGACGTCTCCATTTTTGGTCGTCTGACGGAAGAGGTGCAAGCCTGCCGCGAGGCGGGCCTTGCGGTGGATATCGTGCCCGGGGTCACAGCCGCCAGCAGCTGCGCGGCAGAACTGGGCATCAGCCTGACGCAGCGTGAGCTTGCGCGTAGCGTGACCTTTCTGACGCCACAGAGGCGCCAGGGCAGCGAGGATCCCGCCGATCATTGGGTGCCCCGCGCGCTGGACAGTGACACCGCCGTCCTCTACATGGCTGGCCGCGATTGGCCGGCTTTGGCCCGGCAGTTGCTGCAAAGGGGCAAACATCCTGATACCCCGGTGGCTTTGGTGGAAAGCGCCAGCCTGCAGGCGCGCAAGTGGGTCGGTACCTTGGGGCAGTATGCGCTGGGCTCTCCTGCCACGGGTGCGGGGCCGGTCACCGTGGTCATCGGCGAGGTCGTGGCCAACGCGGTGGCCGACCGTTTGGAGGCCGTCGCCGTGCCCCTGCGACGGGAGCAGTCGTGAAATCTCGCGGCTTGCTCCTGCTGGCCCACGGCTCAAAAGATCCGGCTTGGAAGCTGCCCTTTCAAAATATCGCCGCAAACGCTGCGATCGAGTTTCCGGGGCGGGTGGTCCTGGCTTATCTGGAATCGGCCCACCCCACGGTGCAAGAGGCCCTAGAGGAGATGCAGCAGGCCGGTGTGAGTCAGATCACCATCGCCCCCCTGTTCTTGGCGGCTGGCCATCATGTCCGGGCGGACATCCCGCAGCTGCTTGAGCAAGCGCGTCAGCGTTACCCCGACTGGACCTGGTCCGTGCTGCCAGCCATTGGGGAACTGGAGTCGGTGCAGCAAGGGCTGGCGGCGACCGCCGTTGCCCTAGCCCTGCAGCACAGTGTGGACGATCCTTTGGCCTGAGTCGCTTGTGGCGGCCCCTTGGGCGAGGGCGGGCATGAGGCCACGCCCGGCAGACTTGTGCGCTTGGTCGGCCAGATCTGCCGAGCGCGAGCGCTTTGCGGGGGCGATAGCCCTGCGGTTTTGTCCTACAAGACCTGGGGCGTCTAGCTGATCAACAAGGTGTGACCTTCTTCCTACAGTCTGGCTGTGCTTTAGAAACACGGCCATCCCCATCAACTTGTCAGGAGAATCCCATCATGAGTGAAGCGTCAGACACCAAGACATCCTCCAAGCGCGGCTTTGCGTCCATGGACCCGCAGCGCCAGCGCGAGATTGCCAGCCTGGGTGGCAAGGCCGCCCATGCCAGCGGTCGCGCCCACGAATTCAACTCGGCCGAGGCACGTGAGGCCGGTCGCAAGGGCGGCCGTGCAGGTCGGCGCAAGGCCGCCGAGGCGGCTGAGGCTGCATCGCGATCCTGAACGCCTGTCGACAAGGACAAGCAGAAAACCGTGCGCCGCCGCAAAGACGACGGCCACCGGCGGAAGATCTTAGGGGGCTGCGGCCCCCTTTTTTGGGGTCTGGGCCGTATTTCTCACGGCTCGTTCTCGACCCACTACAAACCCCGATGCCGGCCGACAGCCCGCTCCCCCTCCTGGGCGGACAGTGAGCGACTCGGGGCGCCTCCAAGGTGGCCCGTTCAATCTGGACACAGGAGCAGTGAACATGGCCACCAGCAGCATCACCGGCGGCGCGCGTGCGTCCCGCTTGCCTTCAGGCACCGACCTGGCCAGCCTCGGCCCGAGTGACAGCAGCGACAGTGGCAGCGACAGCCTGGGGGCGCGGGATCGGCAGCAGTTGCTCTCTGACAGCGATGCCACCGGAACCGGAGAGGCCTCCGGCGATCCCTCAGTACCCTGTGCCGATGCGGCCGATATCCTGCCCGATCATTTGATCTACGGCCGCAAGGGTCTGCAAGCAGCCTGGCTGACATCGGATGAGGCCGAGTCGCCGAGCGACACCTCGGCCGAGGATTTTGACGACAGCCGAGCAGCTTTCGATGTGCCGGGTTCAGCACTGGATGACCCCGATCTGATGGACACCACCGCCGATGCTGGCGAGTTGGCCCAAGACCTTGAGTCTGTGGATGAGTCCATGCCGTCCGAGGGTTCGGAGGGACTCAGCGAGCCGGCGTCGGTGCTCGATCAGCCGGCCGGACTGCCGCTATTGCCGGGTCATCGGGGCCTGCAATGACCGCTACGGGCCAGCTGGGCGGAAGCAGCTGGCGCACCCGCGCCTGCGCGTAGCGCTCGTCGATCAACCACAGCACGCCCCGGTCGGTGGGGGTGCGGATCACGCGGCCGGCGGCCTGTATCACCTTGCGCAGGCCCGGGTAGAGATAGACATGCTCGTAACCTTGCCCGATGAGCGTCTGCAGGCGTCGCCGCATTTCTTCATGGACTGGGTTGATCGGGGGCAGACCCAGGGTGGCCACAAACGCGCCCACCAACTGCTCGCCCGGCAGATCTATACCTTCGGCAAAGGAGCCGCCGAGCACGGCAAATCCGATGCCAGCCCCACCGGACCGAAAGCGCTCGACGAAGGCACGCTGCCGGTCCTCATTCATGCCGGCTTCCTGTTGCCACTGAGGCACTTGCGGGTGTCGCTCGAGCAAGGCGCTGCTGGCCTGACGCAGATAGTCGAAGCTGCTGAAAAAAGCCAGGTACTTGCCCGGCTGGTCGGTCCACTGCCGGGCCATCACATCGACCAATGCCGGCAGGCTGCGACTGCGATCGACCCAGCGGGTCGATACCTGGTCGAGTATCCGGACCTGCAGGTTTTCGGCAGCGAAGGGGCTGCTCAGCTCGAGGGTCAGGGCCGCCTCGGGCAGTCCCAACAATTGGCGGTAGTGGTCTTCGGGTGTCAGCGTGGCCGAAAACAGCACGCTGGCATGGGCGCTCTGCCAGCGCGGGGCCAGAAATCCGCCGGGAGCGATGTTGCGCACGCACAGCCGCGATGTTTCCTGCCGGGTGCCAAGGTGCTCAAGGGTCAAATCGATCAGGCTGTGCGGACCGGTTTGGCTGGCGCGCAGCAGGAACTGGCTCAGATCAAAACCCAGTTGCTGAACAGGGCCGATCACTGTCTCGGGATGCTCGGCCTGCCAGGATGCGATCGAGCCACTGAGGTTGTGCATGGCCAGCATCAGAGATCTGGGCAGTTCGTCCAGCACCTGGTAGGGCTGCGCCTCCTGGTGCAGGCTGCGCCACTGCCGGCGCAGCCGGTCGATGGACTTGGCAAGGGCTGGCGGGGCCAACTTTCGCGCGCGTCGCAGCGCAGCTTCTTCCAGTTCTGCGCTGTACATCTGGCGACCACGCTCGACCAGGTTGTGCGCCTCATCCACCAGCAATCCCACACGCCAGCCATGGGCCACGCTCAGCGCATACAAGGCCGCATGCGGGTCAAACCAGTGGTTGTAGTCGCCCACCACCACATCGGCCCAGTTGATCAGATCGCGGCTGAGGTGATAGGGGCACAGATGGTGCTGCAAGGCCAATTCGCGCAGCGATGAGGCGTCGAGCCAGGCGGCCTTTACGGCCTCCGAGCGGGCTTGCGGCAGCTTGTCATAAAAGCCCTGAGCCAACGGGCAGGATGACCCGTGGCACGCCTTGTCGGGGTGCTCGCAGGCCTTGTCCCGGGCTATCAATTCAAGGACTCGCAGTCTCGATCCCCGTTCGACCGCTGCATCCTCAGTCTTGAGCAATGGGCCCAGAGCATGGAGCGCCAAGTGGCGGCCTGAACTCTTGGCCGACAGATAAAACAGCTTGTCCATGGCCCGGTTCTGGGCGCGGGGCATGCCCAGCGCCTTGAGGCTGGGAAACAGGGTGCCCAGGGTTTTGCCGATGCCGGTAGGGGCCTGGGCCATCAGGCAGTGCCCGGCGCGCATCGTCCGCCAGGTGGCCTCGGCCAGCTCACGCTGACCCGGCCTCATCGCCGACAGTGGGAAACCGAGCTGCTGCAGCACCTGCGCTCTGTGACTCTGGTGCTGCAGTTCCTGCTCAGCCCAGCTCAGGAAGAGATCGCACTGCTGTCGAAAGAACTGCGCCAGCTCTGTGGCCTCGGCAGATCGCAGCAGCACGGTTTCCCGCTCATCGTCGAGGTTCAGGTAGACCAGGGCCAGTTCGATTCTCTGCAGACCGCGCGCCTGGCACATCAGATGTCCGTAGATTTGGGCCTGAGCCCAGTGCACGGTTCGCTGATCGGCGCGGATGGATTCAAAGCGTCCGCGGTAGGTCTTGACCTCTTCGAGCCGCTGGAGCGAGGCGTCGTAGCCGTCGGCCCGACCGCGGACCGTCAGCAGGGGTTCATCTGCGCTGAGCATCACCTCACGCTCGTAGCCGGCGGCTCGCCGACTGGCCACCCGTGCATGGCCGGCCAGCCCCTCATGGGCGGTGGGCGAGAGGCTAAAGCGCAAGTCCAGATCGCCGCGGCGGGCTGTGAATTCGACCAGTTCGCGCACGCCCACCACGAATCGTCGTTCGGTCATGGGCTGGGTGCGGGTCATGGGCTGACCATGGTAGTTCAGTTCGCAGCCGTCCTGGCGCTACCATGTAGGCCTTGGGGATGAAGCGATCGCCCCCTTTGCTTGCTTGCCGCTCATGAACAACGACCCATCTGATCAGCGCACCTCTCTCGAAGACAAGTCTTTCTTGGTGCTTCTGGTGGCCGTCAGCCTGGCTTTTGCCTGGATTTTGCAACCCTATTTCGGCGCCTTGTTCTGGGCTGCTGCGCTGGCGATTTTGTTCTCCCCCTTGCAAACCCGCCTGCAGCTGGCCTGGCCGGGGCGGCGCAATCTGTCGGCTCTGACCTGCCTGGTCGTGATCGTGCTGCTGGTGCTGCTGCCGCTGGCCTGGCTGACCGGCATGCTGGTGCGTGAGGGCACCCAGGTGTATCAGCGCATCCAGTCGGGGGATATCAACTTTGCCCTGTATCTGCAGCAGATCTATTCGGCGCTGCCGGCATCGGTAACGGCCCTGCTCGACCGCTTCGGCTTGGGCAGTTCGGGCTTACTGCAAGAACGTCTGACCGCCGCGCTCACCCGTGGATCGCAGTTTTTTGCCAGCCAGGCGCTGAGCATCGGGCAGGATGCATTCAATGGCCTGATCAATTTCTGCATCATGCTCTATGTGCTGTTCTTCCTGTTGCGCGATGGTGCCGAGGTGATGCGTCGCCTGCGCCGCGCAGCGCCGATCAAGCAGGAGTACATGGTCGAGCTCAGCGCCAAATTTGCCACCGTGATCCGGGCCACTGTCAAAGGCAATGTGGTGGTTGCTTTGGTGCAGGGGGCTCTGGGCGGCTTGATTTTTTGGGTGCTGGGTATCAATGCGCCTGTGCTCTGGGGTGTGGTGATGGCCTTTCTGTCCCTTCTGCCGGCCGTTGGCGCTGCGGTGGTTTGGCTGCCCATGGCCCTTTACTTGCTGATCAGCGGTCAAATGGTGCAAGGCGCCGTGCTGGTGGCCTTTGGGGTGCTGGTCATCGGCTTGGTGGACAACCTGCTGCGTCCGGTGCTGGTGGGCAAGGACACCCGTATGCCTGACTATGTGATCCTGCTCTCCACCCTGGGCGGTATTTCGCTCTTTGGGCTCAATGGCTTTGTCATCGGCCCAGTGATCGCCGCCATGTTCATTGCCGCTTGGGATCTGTTGGCTGGATCGCGTAAGCCGCCGGGCTAGTGGTCGCACGAAAAGAGGGCGTCGCCCAAGGGCGGCGCCTTCGGGAGCCCGTCGCTGCGAGGGCGCGCTTACCAAGCCCGCGCCACCCGGGACTGTGAAGGGACGGCTGATCAGGTGTTTGCATGGGCTGAGGGGCACCACCTTCCGTTGAGTGGAGCCCGTCAAGAGACCGTGGCAGCGATGCCGTCGGCGCGATGGCGGTCTAGCTCAGTGCCAGCCCCACTCAATGCTGATGCCCGTGAGCTCCATGCACATGGCCATGGGCAATCTCTTCGGCGGTGGCTGCCCGTATTTCCAGCACCTCGGCGCTGATATCCAGGGTCTTGCCGGCCAGAGGGTGATTGCCGTCCAGAATGACCTGCGGCCCCTTGATCTTCACCACGGTAAAGACCACCTCGCGGCCATCGGATGTTTGGCCTTCCAGTTGCCCGCCGACCTTGACGCCCGGCGGGAAGTCGGCCCTGGGGATAGTTTGCATCAGGCTTTCGTCGCGCTCGCCGAAGGCCTCGCTTGGGCCCAGCCGCCAGCGGCCCTTAAAGCCCACCGTCTGGCCCTCAAGCGCCGCTTCGAGCTTGTCGATCAAGCTGCCGTAACCGCCGTGCAGGTAGGCGATCGGGTGCTTGCCGTCCTGTAAGACCTGGCCCTGTTGATCGACCACTTTCAGGCGCAGGGTGACGGCGCTGTCTTTGCCGATGTGCATGGTGGGTTCCTCGACTCTGGACTCCATTGTGACTTGAGCCGTGGCAGTTTGCCGCGGCCCGCCTGGGCAGGCTGCCGATGAAAAAACCCGCCGACTTGCGAGGGCGGGTTTTCCGGTCTAGCCTTCGATTACTTGAGCTTGACTTCCTTGTACTCCACGTGCTTGCGAGCCTTGGGGTCAAATTTCATGATCAGCATTTTGTCCGGCGTGGTCTTCTTGTTCTTGCTGGTGGTGTAGAAGTGTCCGGTTCCGGCCGTGGACTCGAGCTTGATTTTTTCGCGTGCGCCTTTTGCCATGATGCTCCCCTTCAGATTTCACCGCGTGCACGCAGATCGGCCAGCACGGCATCTATGCCATTTTTATCGATCAAGCGCAGACCTGCATTGGTGATGCGCAGGCGAACCCAGCGGTTCTCGCTTTCAACCCAGAACCGGCGGTATTGCAGGTTCGGCATGAACCGGCGCTTGGTTTTGTTGTTGGCATGGGAAACATTGTTTCCCACCATGGGCTTTTTGCCCGTGACTTGACAGACTCGTGCCATGAGGACACTCCAGAAAAAAATTAACAGCTTGCGCTGCACCTCGCCAACGTCCTGTGCTGTGCCGCCTGCCCGAATCGGCAAGAAGGCTTGCGGCATCGGTGCGGCTCCGGCTCGTGGGCGGTCAAAAAACTTCACCGCTGGGTAGCCGGTAGGCCCTGGAGGGCGTCCGGCGCGGAGAACCCGACATTATAACCAGTCGGCCAGGAGGGTCGGGGAGCGCATCGGCTGCCGCCCAAGCAGCCGATCTTTCGGCGGTAGATTCCAGGCGGGGCCGGCCCTTTGGGTCGAAGGTGCCTCTGGCCAGGCGGCTACCGGCTACCATTGCCAGCCTCTTTGATTTGTACTGCCAGGAACCCGTTCCATGAGTTTTGTTCGATCTTTACAACGTGCCCACTCCCAACTCCGGCCGGTGCGCATCACCCGTGGCTACACCATCCATGCCGAGGGCTCTGTGCTGATCGAGTTCGGTCAGACCCGGGTTCTATGCACCGCTTCGGTGGAAGACAAGGTTCCGCCGCACCAGCGCGGTAGCGGCCAGGGCTGGGTCACCGCTGAGTACGGCATGCTGCCGCGCGCCACCCATACCCGAGGGGACCGGGAGGCGGCCCGGGGCAAGCAGAGCGGCCGCACGCAGGAGATCCAGCGTCTGATTGGGCGCAGCCTGCGGGCCGTCTTTGATCTGGCGGCCCTTGGCGAGCGCACGCTTGTGCTCGATTGCGATGTGATTCAGGCTGACGGTGGGACTCGCACCGCGGCGATCACCGGCGCTTTCGTCGCTGCCCACGATGCGCTCACCCATCTGATGCAACAGGGCAAGTTGTCCGCCCTCCCGCTGCGGGGGCATGTGGCGGCGATTTCGGTCGGTCTGGTTCAAGGCGCGCCCTTGCTGGACCTGGAGTATGTGGAGGATGTGGCCTGCGACACCGATATGAATGTGGTCATGACCGAAGCCGGACACTTCGTGGAGGTTCAGGGCACCGCCGAAGGTGCGGCTTTCAGCCGTCGTGAAATGGATCAGCTTCTGGCGCTGGCCGAAAAAGGCATTGCTGAATTGATCGCTTTGCAGAAGGCCGCCCTGGCCCAGGCCAAGCGATGAAGCTGGTCCTGGCCTCCCACAACGCCGGCAAACTGGCTGAATTGCAAGCCCTGTTTGCGCCCTTGGGCTTGACCTTGCTGCCGCAGTCGGCCTTGGGGGTTACCGAGGCAGCTGAGCCGTTTCGCACCTTTTTAGAAAACGCCCTGGCCAAGGCCCGGCATGCATCGCGAGACAGCGGTCTGCCGGCCGTGGCTGATGACGCCGGTTTGTGCGTGCACGCCTTCGACGGCCAGCCGGGGGTGGACACGGCCTTCTATGCCACCCGATTTGGATATCCCAAGGGCGACGATCACAATGTCCGGGCTCTGCTTGAACAGATGCGTGGGATTGACGACCGCCGTGCGGCTCTGGTCAGCACACTGGTGGCGCTGCGCTCGCCCGATGATCCCGAGCCCTTGGTGGCGGTCGGACGGGCCGCCGGCCTGATCATGCGCGAGCCGCGTGGCAGCAACGGTTTTGGCTTTGATCCGGTGATGTTTATCCCCGCCTTCGGCAAGACCTTCGCTGAATTGCCGGTTGAGGTCAAGAATGCCCACAGCCACCGTGGCGAGGCGGCGCGCCAGATGTGCGGGCTGATCCGAGAGCGCTGGCTGAGCTGAGAGGCCACACGCCCATGAAGGATCTCGCGCATTACCTGCGCCCAGGCACCTTGCAATTGGCGACCCTGCCGCCCTTGTCTCTTTATGTGCACCTGCCGTGGTGCCTGCGTAAATGCCCCTACTGCGACTTCAATTCGCATGAAATGGGAGTCGACCAACTGCCGCAGCAGCCATACATCGACGCTTTGCTGGCCGATCTGGATCAGGCCCTGCCCCTGATCTGGGGGCGTCCGGTGCACAGTGTTTTCTTCGGGGGCGGCACCCCCAGCCTTTTCACCCCGCAGGCCATCGAGGGGCTGCTGGCGCAATTGCGCGCGCGGCTGAAATGGCAACCCGACTGTGAGGTCACGCTGGAGGCCAACCCGGGCACTTTCGAGAAGGACAGATTCCGTCAATACCGGCAAGCAGGCATCACCCGACTGTCGCTGGGTGTGCAAAGTTTCGATGATGCCGCTCTCAAAGCCCTTGGTCGCGTGCACGACCGCAGGCAGGCGGTGGCAGCGGCCGAAGAAGCAGCCCAGTGTTTCGAGACCTTCAACCTGGATTTAATGTACGCCTGGCCTGGGCAGGATTTGGGGCGACTGCAGGCCGATCTCGATCAGGCGCTGGCGCTGCTGCCTGCGCATCTGTCGGTTTATCACTTGACCGTCGAGCCCAATACCTACTTTGCCCGCTTCCCGCCCCAGCTGCCTGATGAGGATCTGGCCTACGAGATGCTTGATCAAATCACCGAGCGCACCGCACGGGCTGGGCTGCAGCGTTATGAGGTTTCTGCCTATGCGCGTGACGGCCACCGCTGCTGGCACAACCTGAACTACTGGCAGTTCGGCGACTACCTGGGCATAGGTGCGGGTGCGCATTCGAAGCTCAGCTTTGCGCATCGGGTGGTTCGACAGGTCAGGGTCCGTGAGCCACGTCTTTATATGGAGCGCTCGCAGCGGGCCGAGGCGATAGCGCAGGAGCATGAGGTCAGCCGGGCCGATCTGCCCTTTGAATTCATGCTCAATGTGCTGCGACTACCGCAAGGCTTTGAGTTGCAGCGTTTTTCCGAGCGAACCGGCCTGCCGCCGACGGTGCTGCAGCAAGCGCTGGAGCAAGCGCAGGCTCGGGGCCTGATTGAGGCCGATCTGCTTCGTGTCCGTCCGACCGCTCGCGGCCTGGATTTCCTCAACGACTTGCAGGCCTTGTTTTTGCCCGACACTGCTGCCCCATGAATTCGCAAGCCTGGATCATCCTGGCCGTCTCTGGCCTTATCAGTTTCCTTCTGGGCGCCTGGCTGCGTCGGGTGTTCAACCGTCGCCGTTTTGAGCAACAGCAGAAGGCGGCCGCTCAGTTGCGGGCGCTGGCGGCCGAGCGGGAACTGCAGGAGCCGCCCTCGCACAACAAGGCCAAGCGACGCCGGCAAGAGCGGGCTCGAGGCAACTGAACCAATTTTCTATATATTTTGCGAGCTTTAAGTAGACAGTAAGCGCACGCTACTAAAGCTTGTCTTGGCTGATCGCCCGCTGGATCTTGCCCTTGGCGGGGGCCCCGGACGGCGAGGCTTGTGCCGCCGCTCAGGCACCGGCTCACATTAAGGCATGGAATTTGCAGTAGTCCTGGCCCTGTTGGTTTTCCGTCGGGCTGCTGCATTGTGGAATGGGCAGTCCGTGGCCAGGAGATCATGACCACCTTGCCCAGTTCCCTGCCAGCTGCCGCCCGAGGCTCCGGATCGCCCGATCGACCCTTGGGCGCGGTTCAGGCGCGCGCTGCCGAAAACCCGTCGGCCTTTGCCAAAACCCTGGCCCAGGTTCAGTTGGGTCAGCCCTTGACGGAAGTGGAGGTCAGGCCCGGCGATACGCTGGCGGGCATCGTCGCCCGGCATCTCAAGGCGACCCAGCCTCAACTGAGCCCCAATCCCGCACAGCTGTTCCAGCTGGCCGTATCGGTGGCACGCGACAACGCCATGGCCAACCCCAACCTGATCAAGCCAGGCCAGGTTGTGGACTTGACCGCGCTGGATTTGAGGGCGGTGGCCCTGTTACAGAAACCAGGCGCAACGGATGTGGCTGCCACACCGGCCGCGCCGTCCGTCGCTTCGCCCGCACCAGCCATGGGACCGTCCCCACCGTCGGCCCGACCCCTGAGAGGCGCGCCCACGGCCGCCAGCGCCTTCCTCATCCAGCATGCCCAGGCAGCGCAGCGCACCGAGTCAGCCAGTGGGATTCCCGCCCAGTTCATGCTGGGACAGGCCGCCCTGGAGACCGGTTGGGGCCAGCGCGAGATTCGCCATCCTGACGGCCGCAGTTCCCATAACCTGTTCGGAATCCGGGCGGGTTCCAACTGGCAGGGCCCGACGGTGGATATCTGGACGACTGAATACATCAACGGCGTTTCGCAGCGCGTGGTCGGCCGGTTCCGGGCTTATGCGAGTTATGAAGAGTCCTTTGCAGACTACGCCCGCCTGATTGGCCAGCAGCCGCGGTATGCGCAGGTCATGCGCAGCACCGGTGATCCGGCGGCCTTCGCTTCAGCCCTGCAGAACGCGGGCTATGCCACCAGTCCGCGCTACGCCAGCGCCTTGCAGGCGACCATCCAGACCGCATTGCACTTGCAGTCTTCGGTGCCAGAGGTTCGCATGGCTATGGCGGCCGAGCCGCAGTGGACCGCTGCGGCGGCCGAACCGGCCATCCTGCCGGCTGCACAGGCCTTGAATTTGCGATGGACACCGATTGCACCGATGGCGGGCAGCGCCTTGGCGCAGGCAAGCTCGGCGGCCAGGCTGATGCGCCTGCCGTCCTAAACTTTGCCGGATTCGCGGCTGCCGATCTTGCCCACCATCGGACCTGAGCGATGCCGCCAGGCTTCCCAGGCCAGCGGGATCAGCCCGCAAGCGAGCACTGCCACACCCACCAAAGACCCCAGGCCGGTATAGACCAGGCTGGACCACAGCATCCAAGTGGTCACCGCCACGAAGCCCAACGGCAACCAAGGATAGAGCGGAACCCGGTAAGGCCGGGGCAGTTGCGGCTGCCGGTGCCTCAGGATGAACAGGGCCAGGCCCACCATCAGCACGAAGCTCCAGAAAACCGGAGCGGTGAATTCAACAACCGTCTCGAAGCCCTGCCGAGTGATGATGGCCAGGCCTACGACGGCCAGCGAGATCAGCATCTGCAAAATCAGGCTGTTGCGCGGGTTGCCCGATCCGTGCCAGCGACCGAGCCAGGCAAAAGTGCGAAAGTCCTGCCCCACTGCGAAATTGCTGCGAGAACCAAAGATCAGGGTGGCATTGAGCGAGTTCAGACAGGACAGGATCACGATCACACTGAAGATCATGGCCGATTCCTTGCCGAAGGCCAGCGTGAAGACATCGGAGGCTACGGCGCTGGAGGCGGCCATGCCGTCCAGACCCAAAGCGCTCAGATAGGCCAGGTTGACCAGCAGGAAGAGCAGCGTCACGGCAGCCAGACCCCAGATCAGGGCGCTACTGATGCCTCGGCGTCCATCCTTCATTTCCGACGAGAGGTAGGACGCCTCGCTCCATCCGCCGAAGGTCAGCAGCACAAAGACCATCGCCAGCCCATACTGGCTGCTGGAGCTCTGGCGTGCCATCAGATCCTGCACCGAGGCAATGCCGTTGACCGAAAAGCCGGCGTAGACGATGGCCAGGATGCCCAGAATTTCCAGAACGGTCAGGACATTTTGGGTGCGTGTGCTTTCACGGATGCCGATCAGATTGAGCGCGCTGGTGGCCACGATGCAGATCATGGCCCACAGGTAGCTGGAATAGGTCCCAAGGGGCAGGATGGTGCTGAGATAGTCGCCCAGCGTGATGGCCAGGATTGCAATCGAGCCGGTGATGATGACCGTGCTGCGGGCCCAGGCGTAGAAGAAGGCCATGTGCTTGCCGAAGGCACGCGAGAGCCAATGGTATTCACCGCCGGCGTGAGGATGGCTGGTGGCCAACTCGGCATAGCACAAGGCCCCCCCGACGGAAATCAGGCCGCCGAGCACCCAGACGATCAGGAAATCGCCCACGCTGCCAGAGTGGCTGGCCACAATAGAAGGGGCCTTGAAGATGCCCGCTCCAATCACCAGGCCCAGGATCAGGCAGATGACGTCAAGCGTCGAGAGCGTGCGCTGCGGACCTTGCCTGGGTTGCATGGAGCCGGTCGGGCTGAAAAGCCGGTTGGGGTGATCGAACAAGGGGCGCTGCAAACAAGTGAACCGGCAAAATTTCCGGCTTACCGATTCAGCGCTGCACCGTGCGGCCGGCGATTATAGGAAGCCGGCACGGCCGCCCCGACCCCGATGGAAAGACGAGCGCTTTATCGCAACAGGTTCTCGATCAAGGTCGCCATGCCCATGCCCGAACCCAGGCACATGCTGATGATGGCGTAGCGCCCGCCCGTGTCCTGCAGGTGATGCATGGCGGTCATCGTCATGCGCAAGCCAGTCGCCCCCGGGGGGTGCCCCAGGCTGATGCCGCCGCCGTACAGATTGGTGCGCTCGCGGGGGATGCCCAGTTCGCGCTCGGCATGCAGATTGACCACCGCGAACGCCTCGTTGATTTCGAAATAGTCGATATCCGAGACTTTCAACTGCTGCTGTGCCAGCAGTCGTGAAATGGCAGGTACGGGGCCACTGCCCATGATGTCCGGTGGAACGCCGACGACCGCCCAGTCGATCAGACGGGCTTGCATGGGGATGGCCAGACGCTCGGCAGCCGCCTGGCTTGCCACGATCAGTGCAGCTGCGCCATCGGTCACCCCGCTGGAGTTACCGGCCGTCACGCTGCCCCGACCATCTTTTCGGAAAGCCGGCTTGAGCGAGGCCAGCTTTTCCAGAGTGACCTCAGGGCGGGGAAATTCGTCCTGTGCGAAAAGCGAGGTCTTGCCCTTGGCCAACTGAAGTTCAATGGGAGCGATTTGGCGGGCCAGAAAACCGCTTCGCATCGCCGCTCCTGCTCTTTGCTGACTCATCAGTCCCCATTCGTCTTGGGCCTGGCGGCTGTATCCGAAACGGGCCACCATGTTCTCGGCCGTGTCACCCATCAACTCCCGGGTGAACGGACAGCGGTAGATGTAATCGAGACCATCCACAAATTCGAAGGGGCCGCGCTGCGCCCCCCAGCGAACCCGGTGGGCCAGATAAGGGACCCGCGAATAGTTCTCTCCTCCAGAGGCCACCGCCACTTGACTGTGGCCCGAGGCGATTTGTTGAGCGGCCGTGACGATCGTCTGCGATCCGGTGCCGCAGGCCCGCGTCACGCCCATGGCAGCGCTTTCGATGGACATGCCGGCCTCCAGCGCGACCTTGCGGCTGGCAAAAAGACCGTCGTGGTCAACCGGCGCGGTGTTGCCGAAGACCAGATGATCGACGTCGGTCGGCTGCAAGCCGGCTCGGCTGATGCAGGCCTGGACCGCGTGGACAGCCAGTTGGGTCAGGGGCGTATCCCGTAGCGATTTTCCAAAATCGCCCAGGGGCGTGCGGGCCCCGCTGCTCAGGATGATGTCTTGCATGACAGCCATGTCAGGTCTCCGTCTGGGTGGGATACATACGGGTTTGTCTTGATGTCCAAACCCTCTAGTTAGAAAAACAATCGTTTGGCATTCTAGTCATTCAGGCGGAAGGATCAACAGACATGAAAATTCACCCACTGGCCCTTCGCGACCGGCTTCGCCGCTTGGATAGGTGATGACCAAGGTCTATATCGTCGGAACTGGATGCACGCCTTTCGGCAAGCATACCGGGCATTCCTTTGCTGACCTGGCCCGGTGGGCCTACACCGATGCCCTGAAGGATGCGGGGCTCGATCGCAGCGGTACTGGCTTGATTGAGCAGGCCTGGTTCGGCAACTGCGGTATGGGGCAGTGGGGGCAGGGCGGCATTCGCGGGCAGGTGTGCTTTACCCCCTTGGTTGAATCGGGCTGGTTTCCAGAGCGTGTCCCGATGATCAACGTCGAGGGCGGCTGCGCCACCGCGTCTTTTGCCTTTCACGGCGCCTGGAAAGACATTCTCTCGGGCCAGTGTGAAGTCAGCCTGGCCATCGGTGTGGAAAAGCTGGTCAGTCCTGACCGCCCGGACCGGGTTGCAGAAATCTTCGGCACCGCCATTGATCAGCTTGAGCCCAATCGCTGGCACGATTACTACCGGCGTGCGGGCGAGCAGGCTGGTAAGCCTTTCGAGCCTGGCCCGGGGCGCACCATTTACATGGACACCTACGCCATGCAGGCGGCCTGGCACATGAAGACTTACGGTACCACCCAGCGCCAGATTGCCGCTGCGGCCGCCAAAAATCACCATCATGGAAGCTTGAACCCCAAAGCGCAGTACCGCTTTGAATTGACCGTCGAAGAAGTTTTGGCCGACCGTGAGATCAGTTGGCCCCTGACGCGCTCGATGTGTTCGCCGATGGGCGATGGAGCCGCTGCAGCCCTGCTGTGTTCGGAAGCGGCTCTGGCCAACTTCCCGCCTTCGGTGAGGGACCGTGCTGTTCTCGTGCGTACCAGTCAATTGTCGGGCGGCAAGTATCGGGCGCTCGATGAACCTGGGCTTTCCCGTGTGGCGGCAGACAAGGCCTATGCGCTTACCGGACTGCAGCCGGCCGATATTGACTTGGTCGAACTGCACGATGCCACCTCCTTCTGTGAAATCTACCAGTTGGAGATGTTGCGTTTTTGCGCCGATGGACAAGGCGGTCCGATGGTCGAGTCTGGGGCCACGGCCCTCGGCGGCCGACTGCCGGTCAATGTGTCCGGCGGTCTGGTGTCCAAGGGCCATCCGGTCGGAGCGACCGGGCTTTCCATGGTTCATGAGGTTTGCCTGCAATTGCGCGGCGAGGCCGGTGCGCGGCAGGTTCAGGACGCGCGGATCGGCCTGATTGAAAACGGAGGCGGTGTACTCGGCTTCGACGAGGCAGCTTGCGCCGTCACTATTTTGGAGAAGAGCTGATGAGCGCAGCCCTTGATTGGCACCCCGAGGATCCGGCGACCCTGGCCAATCCTTATCCCATTTTCGAGCGGATGCGTGAGGAGGATCCGTGTTACTGGAGCCCACGCCTGCGCAGCTGGGTGCTAACCCGCTATGACGACATCAAGGCCATCTGCTTGGACCGTGGCAACCTGTCATCGGATCGGCTGCGGCCATTTTTTGCGACCCTACCCGGCCCTGAGGCTGAGCGCATCGGTCAGATCATGCGATACCTGTCTTTGTGGATGGTGTTCAAGGATCCCCCGGAACATACGCGTCTGCGCCGACTGACCAGCAAGGTTTTTCATCCGCGATCGATGCAGGCGATGCGCCCCCAGATCGAGGAAATAGCCGACCATCTGCTCGAGCAGATCGGCGACAAGCCCGAGTTTGACTTTATTGCCGAGTTCGCCGGTCCATTACCCTGCTTGGTGATCATGGCCTTGCTGGGCGTTGACCGTTCCGATCTGTCCGAGGTCAAACGCATGTCCGATGACATGGCGCTGTTCATCGGCTCTTCGCGCACGTCGCCCGAAAAGTACGACACCGCAGAAAAAGCCACGCAGGAGATGGCCGAATTTTTCCGGGACTTGATCGCCAAACGACGGGCCACTCCTGAAAAGGACCTGATCTCCGAGTTGATCGAATTGCGCGATGGCGAGGACCGCCTGTCGGAGGATGAGCTGGTGGCTACCTGCATCCTGCTGTTGTTCGCCGGGCATGAGACCACCACCAATCACATCGCCAATGGCTTGCTTTCCCTGGCTCGCTTCCCCGATCAGATGGTCAAACTGCGCCGGCAACCGGAGCTGATCGGTGTTGCGGTAGAGGAGTTGCTGCGCTATGACGGCCCCTCGGGTGCGCAGGTGCGTCTGGTCAGTCAGCCCTTCGAGCTGCATGGCAAGTCGCTGCAGGCGGGCGATCGGGTGTTCTTGATGCTCAATTCGGCCAATCGGGATCGGCGTGCATTTGATAAGGCCGACCAGTTGATTCTCGATCGCACCGGCTTGACCCATCTGACCTTCGGCTTTGGAACCCATATGTGTATGGGTTTTCCCCTGGCGAGAACCGAGGGACAGGTGGCGTTCCCCAAGGTGCTCGATGCGTTTGCCGATATCGAGACGGTGGGCGAACAGACCTGGATCAATTCGATGGTTTTTCGAGGGATGCACAACCTGAAGGTCAGGGTCAGGCGCGCATGAGTTTTGCTGTTCATCAATCAGGAGAAGGTGTATGAAACATTTCAAGCAGTCGTTCAATCGTAGACAGTGGATCGGTGTGGGCCTGGCCAGCGGTCTGACCAGCCTCAATGCGCTGGCTCAAACCCGTTGGCCTGACAAGCCCATCAAGCTGGTGGTGGGCTTCCCGCCGGGCGGGGCGACCGATGTGGTGGCGCGTATCGTGGCGCAGCCCCTCTCTGATGTGCTGGGTGTATCGGTAGTCGTGGACAACCGGCCGGGGGCAGCCAGCAATGTGGCGATGGCCGAGGTGGCCCGTTCCCCGGCCGATGGATACACGGTCCTCGTTGCGCCAACTACGGTGGAGTCAGCCAATCCGTTTCTCTACAAGACACCGGTCAATCCTTCGGCCGACCTGCTGCCGGTCGCTGGCTTGTGCCGGTTCCAGCTGCACATGGTGGTTCGCCCGAATTTCCCGGCCAAAGATGTTGCCGAGCTGATTGCTTTTGCCCGTAAGAATCCAGGCAAGGTGACCTATTCTTCCGCAGGCGCCGGAACCACCCCGCACCTGGTCGGAGAGTTGTTCTTGCAGCAGGCGGGCATTTCGGCGGTGCATGTCCCCTACAGGGGGTCGGCTCCGGCTCTGCAGGCGGTGATGGCTGGCGAGGTTGACTTCGTGATGGATCCTGGCATTGCCTTTCCCCATGTCAGGGCTGGCAAGGTCAGCATGTATGCAGTAGCCAGTCCGACCCGTTCCAGGCAGTTTCCCGAAGTACCCACTCTGGGCGAGAGAGGTGTCTCCGGGATCGACTACGACACCTGGGCTGGACTATGGCTGCCGGCTGGTACCTCCGACGACATTCGGGCTCGCTTGTCGCGGGCGGTCTCTCAGGTGCTGGCGCAGGCTGAGGTTCAAAAGCGTATGCAGGCGCTCAGCGGCGAGGCGGTCTATATGGATTCGCCGCAGTATCGGCAAATGCTCAATCAGGAAACCGCCGCCTTTTCGGGCTTGATCAAGAACCGCAAGATCGTCGCTGAGTGAGGCAGGCCGTGGCCCCGCAAACTCTGCATGATGCTTTTGCGCAGTCGCGCAAGGCCGCGCCCGGCAGCCCCTGCCTGGCTGAATCTGCACTCAGCGGTGGTCAGGTCTGGACGTATGAGCAAGCCGGTTCTGCTGTTGATGAACTGGCCGAGCTCTATGCCCGCAAAGGCTGGGGGCGGGGCCACCGGATCGCCCTGGCGGTGGGCAATCACCCCCGCCACTTCTTTCATTTTCTTGCCCTCAATCGCCTCGGGGTCTCCATTGTTCCCCTCAATCCGGATTACCGTACAGCCGAAATTCGCTATGCCCTTGGCCTGACCGGGGCCAGCGTGGTGGTCTGCCATCCAGACCGTGAGCCGCTGCTGGTCGAGGCCATCGAGGGCGATCAGGTCATCGGCGGCACCGTTATCGTCAGGCTTGGAGATTTGGCCTCTGGATTGCCCTGCGCCCCGGCGGTGACGCAGCCCGTGGGCGATTGGCTGCAGGCCGAGGCGGCGATTCTCTTTACCTCCGGCACCTCGGGCCGCCCAAAGGGCTGCATATTGAGCAACGAGTACGTTCTGGGGGCCGGAGCCTGGTACCGAGATATGGGCGGCTGGCTCTCGTGGCGCGAGGGCGAGGATCGTTTGCTCAACCCCTTGCCCGTGTTTCATATGAATTGCGGCATGGTGTCCTTCCCCGCTATGTGTTTGACGCGCAACTGTCTGGTCCTGCCCGACCGTTTTCATGCCAGCCGCTGGTGGGAGGACTGTGTCCGCTCTCAGGCCACCGCCATTCACTACCTGGGCGTGATGCCGCCTGTGCTTTTCAAGCAGAGCCCCAGTGCATGGGAGCAGCAACACCGAATTCGCTTCGGATTGGGGGCAGGCTGTGATCCGACTTTGCACGGCCCCTTTGAGGAGCGGTTCGGCTTTCCCCTGATCGAGGTCTGGGGCATGACTGAGACCGGGCGTTTTCTCGGCAACCACCACGACCCCAGACAAACCCACACCCGTGCCTTCGGGCGTGAGCAGGCACCGCTTGAAGTGCGCGTGGTCGATGATATGGACCGTCCGGTCGGGGTGGACACGGCTGGCGAACTGCTGGTCCGCGCTCAGGGCGACAACCCGCGCCAGGGATTTTTTTCCGCCTACCTTCACGATGCGGAGGCTACCGAGAAAGCTTGGCGCGGCGGCTGGTTTCATACCGGTGATGTGGTGCGCCAAGATCCCACTGGCATGCTTTACTTTGTCGATCGCAAGAAAGACATGGTCCGCCGCTCGGGTGAAAACATTTCCTCGGCTGAGGTGGAAGCGGTTCTGGCCATCCATCCGGCGGTGCTTCGAGTGGCCATCGTTCCGGTGCCTGATCCCATGCGCGATGAGGAGGTCATGGCGGTGGTGGTGCTCGCGCCTGAGGTGCGTCCCGACGAGGCGACTGCTCGCGATCTGGTTGCCTACTGCCTGCGGGAGCTGGCCTATTACAAGGCCCCGGGCTGGGTGCTCTTCAGAAGCGACTTACCCACCACCCCGACCAACAAAATTCAAAAGAATCTTCTTTTCACGCCTGACAGCAGCCGCACCGAGGGGGCCTGGGACTGCCGAGAGATGAAGAAGCGATCATGAGCGGCCGATCCAAGCCAGTTCGCGGGATGAGCGAGGGATTTCCCCCAGGCAGAGCGCAGAGCCGTTTGCCAGAATGCCTGCAAACACCCCGCCGGATCGAGACTGGGCCATTGCCGGTCAGTTCTGCGTCATTGGATTGATCCGATGAGTTCAACGCCTCTGCTTTCGGTCGATGATGTTCACCTGCGTTTCGGCGGCATCCGGGCGCTCAGCGGAGTATCGCTGCAAGTGGCGGCCGGCCAGATTACGGCGGTGATTGGTCCCAATGGGGCGGGCAAGACCAGCCTGTTCAATGCGATTTCGGGCTTCTACAAGCCCCAGCAGGGCGGCATTGCGTTCGAGGGCCGTGACATCAGCCAGGTCAAGCCCAATGTCCGTGCCGCCATGGGATTGGCGCGCACCTTTCAGAATGTGGCCCTTTTTCGCGGCATGACCGTTCTCGATAACATCAAACTCGGTGGTCATAACCGCATGGCCGCCAGTGTGTTGCAGGCCATGAGTTATTGGGGCAAGAGCCGGCGCGAAGAACTCGAGTTGCGCGAGGAAATCGAGCGTGATGTGATCGATTTCCTGGAAATCGACCATATTCGCAATCAGAGTGTGGCTTCGCTGCCCTACGGATTGCAGAAACGCGTCGAGTTGGCTCGCGCCCTGGCCATGCGTCCCAAGGTCTTGATGCTCGACGAGCCGGTGGCCGGCATGAACCGCGAGGAAACCGAAGACATGGCCCGCTTCATCCTGGACCTGCAGGAAGAGCGAGGCATGACGATTTTGCTGATCGAGCACGACATGGGGATGGTGATGGATATATCCAACCACGTGGCGGTTCTCAATTTTGGACAGCTCATTGCCAGCGGGACGCCCCAAGAGGTCCGAAATCACCCGGATGTGATCGAAGCCTATCTGGGGGCGCGTGAAGGACGTGCCGTCGGCGCGCGGCAGGAGGCATGATGGACTGGATCAGCTTCATCGAGTTTTCCCTGATTGGAATTTTCTCGGGCGGCCTGCTGTCGCTGGTCGCCTTGGGCTTCGTGCTGATTTACAAGGGAACCCGGGCCATCAATTTCGCCATGGGCGAGTTCATGATGCTCGGCGCCTATCTGGTCTACACCGCACATACCGCATTGGGCTTGCCCCTATGGCTTGCGATAGCCTGTGGTTTGCTGGGGATCTGTCTGGTGGCCTTGCTGGTCGAGCGACTGGTGCTGCGGCCCTTGGCGGGCCAGCCGGTGGTTTCTGTGCTGATGGTCACCATTGGCTTGGGCGCCTTCATGCATGGTGCCGTGGATGCCATCTGGGGAGGGCGCAATTTGGAAATGCCGCAGATCCTGCCCCGCAAGCCCTTGCTGTGGGGCGATGTTCTGATACCCGGCCCGATCTTCTGGAGCTTTTGGGTCGCGCTGGCGGTGATTGCCGCTCTGTCTTTGTATTTCCGGTATTCGCGAACCGGTATTGCTATGCGGGCGGCCGCCAGCGACCCCATCACCGCCTATGCCCTGGGCATTGATGTGCGCCGCACGCAGCAGCTGACCTGGGTCTTTGCCGGCTGCGTGGGGGCAGTGGCCGGCACCATCGTGGCCTCGATCAGCAGCCTGTCGCCAGCGCTCAGTGCCACGGCGCTGGGCGTGCTGGCAGTGGTCATCCTCGGTGGGCTCGACAGCGTGCTCGGCGTCATCATTGCCGGCCTGGTGGTCGGCTGGCTGGAGAGCATTGCGGTGGGTTACTTCGGCGGTAAGGCGCGCGATCTGGTGCCCTACCTCGTGGTGTTGGCCATCCTGATGGTCAGGCCTTTCGGTTTGTTGGGCACACGCGATATTGAAAGGCTTTGAAGGCTATGCGCATCGGTGACTTCAGAGCCAGTTACGCCCACGACGAGGCTTTGCTGGCCACGCCCGTTCAGCGCAGCTGGATGATCGGCTTTGTGTTGCTGGTGCTTCTGTTTCCCTGGATTGGTGGCAGCTATCTGACCTATCTGGCCTGCCTGACCGGTATCCATGTCATTGCTGCCATGGGTCTGAATATCGTCACCGGCTATGCCGGCCAGATTTCCCTGGGCCATGCTGCCTTCATGGGGGTCGGCTGCTACACCGTTGCAGCCCTGGCGCGCATGGACGTGCCCTTCTATCTGGCCCTGCCGGCCGGTGGGCTGCTCAGTGCTTTGGTCGGCATTGTGGTGGGCATCCCGTCGCTGCGGATCAAGGGCCTGTACCTGGCGGTCGCCACGCTGGCGGCGCAGTTCATCCTGATGTTCGTCTTCAGGGAATGGGACAGCGTGACCGGAGGTGTGCGCGGTGTGAACCTACCGCCGGCCCAGTTAGGCAGCTGGGTTCTCAACACCGAAGGCGAGATTTACTACGTGATCGTGGCCTGCGCCTTTGTCATGCTGCTGGGCGCACGTAATCTTTTTCGAACTTACATAGGTCGATCCTTCATTGCAATTCGCGACAAGGATATTTCAGCCGAAGTCCTGGGTATTGATCTGTTTCGTGGCAAGTTGCTGGCCTTTGCCCTGGGCTCTTTCTACGCCGGGGTGGCCGGAGGGCTGATGGGCTATTTTTATCGGGCCATCACCCCTGAGCATTTCACGCTCACCCTGTCGGTCTTTTACTTGGCAGCCATCATCGTTGGGGGTCTGGGCACTGTTTTGGGTACGGTCCTGGGTGCTGCTTTCATGGTGCTTGTGCCAGAAGCGCTGCGCGGCGTGGTCTCGCTCGTTACCGTATGGGCTCCCAACGCCATGACGCTGCTTTCGCCGGTGCGTGAGATGGTCTTTGGTGCCCTGATCATCGGCTTTCTGATTTTCGAACCGCATGGCCTGGTCGAAATGTGGCGGCGCGTGCGCCGCTTCTTCCATTTGTGGCCATTTAAAACCTGAAGGAGACAGACATGAGCACACGCCGTCACGCGCTCAAAAGCGTTGCCGCAGCCACCGGGCTTTCCGCGTTGGGCCTGCCCTTGACCACTTGGTCCCAGGCCGGGGACTTGGTGGTAGCGGCAGCCCCACCCATCACTGGCGTCTTTGCGTTTGCAGGGGTGGGGCTCAATATGGGCCTCAATGATTACTGCGAGTGGCGAAACGAGGCCCGTGGCGGCGTCATGGGCCGTAGACTGCGCTACATCAGTGAGGACTCTGCCTACAAGATGGATCAGGCGATGTCCGTATTCAAGAAGCTGATGGCCGCTCACCGTCCGCCGGTTTTTTACGGCGATTCGACGGCCTGGGCCAAAGCCGCTGCGGTTGAGGTCAGCCAGATCGGAACGACGATGACAAGCAGCCCCTCGTTTGCCTCAGACATTGCCGATCCGGAGAAGGTGCCGTACTACTTCATGGCCGGGCCAACCTATGCCTCGATGTGCTACATCCTGCTGGAATACATCAACAGCCAGGCCAAAGGTGGCGCCAAGCCCACGGTTGCGCTGGTCTACAGCGATACCGAATTCGGTCGTGATCCGATCGAGGCGGCCAAGGGCCGCGCCAAGCAGTTGGGCATCAATGTGGTGCAGGAAATCGTGACCAAACCCGGTAGCGTCGATGTGTCGGCCGAGGTGGCAAGGTTGCGCCGCGCTCGTCCTGACTTTGTGATCTTCCATGGCTATGTCCTGGCACCCATCCCTGAATTCATCCGCCAGATGCGAGAGGCCGGCATGACCGGCACCCAGTTTATGGGCACCATCTGGAGCATGGACAAGTCCACCGCCGAAGCCATGGGACCGGCTGGCGAGGGCTGGATGGGCGTCATGCCATACCGCTACAGCCATGATGTCAAGGATGCGCCGGGCATGGCGACCATCAACCAGTTTGCGCAGAAGCGCCGACCAGAGATCAAATACGTCAGCACCTTCTACACCCATGGCTGGCTGGTGGGCAGCATCTTTGCCGAGATCATGGAGCGCGTGCTGCGGGCCAACCGACCTCTGACTGGCCCGAACATGAAGTCCGCTCTGGAGTCCATGACCGATTGGGATTCGGGCGGCATCTGCGGTTTGCCGGTCAATCTGCGCGGACACCAGATCGCCACCGGGCGCATCTATCGATTTGATGCGGGGACCAAGTTGTTTGAGCCGGCCAGCGGCTGGATCCGAACCACCTGAGGCTGACATGTCCCAGGCTCCTGGCGCCGCCTTGCGCGTCGAGAATATCGAAGTGGTCTATCACCACACCATACAGGTCTTGCGAGGCTTGTCCCTGGAGGTGTCTGCTGGCGCCATGGTGGCCCTTTTGGGCTCCAATGGGGCGGGCAAGACCACGACGCTCAAGGCGGTGTCGGGCCTGTTGCCCCTGGAAAAAGGCGAGGTTCGCAGCGGCGGTATCCTGGTGGACGGACGCAGCCTGCATCGGGTTGCTCCGCACCTGATTGCCCGCAGCGGTATTGGGCATGTACGCGAGGGCCGTCATGTCTTCGAGGACCTCAGCGTCGAAGAAAACCTGATCGCCGCCACACTGGCCCTCAAAGGCAGGCCAGAAGCCGGCAAGCCGGACTTCGAGCGGCTTTTTCACTACTTCCCCCGTCTGGCCGAACGCCGTCGCCAACGGGCGGGCTATCTCTCCGGCGGCGAGCAGCAGATGCTGGCCATCTCCCGGGCCCTGATTGGCAAGCCCAGGCTGATGCTGCTGGACGAGCCCTCTTTGGGCTTGGCCCCCAAGGTGGTCGAGGAGATTTTCGCGATCATCGCGCGCATCAATCGCGAGGAGGGTGTCTCCATGCTGCTGGTTGAGCAAAATGCGTTCGCTGCCTTTGACATTTGCAGCCAAGCCTACATCATGGAAGGCGGCAAGATTGTCGTCAATGGTCCGGTCTCCAGGCTGCGCGATGATCCCGATGTGCAGCGCTTCTATCTGGGCTATTCCGAGGGCGAGTCGGCGGTGGCGAGCTTTCGTGAGGTCAAGCACTACAAGCGTCGAAAGCGATGGCTATCGTGAACGGTTTCGACCATCTCACCCTTCCCCGCAAATTACAGCACTGGGCGCGCGAACGGCCGCAGGGCATCGCATTGCGGCAAAAGGATTTCGGGATCTGGAGTCCGATCACGTGGCAGGACTATGAAGCCCAGGCGCGTCATTTCGGCGTCGGCCTGATGGCATTGGGGATGGAGTCGCAGGCGCGGGTGGCCATCATCAGCGAGAACCGTTGTGAGTGGGTTTATGCCCAAATCGGCTGCGGTATGGCCGCGCTGGTGACGGTGGGTATTTACCCAACCAGTCCTGCTGCCGAGGTGGCCTATCTACTGAAGGCGGCAGAGGTGTCTGCGGTTGTTTGCGAGGACCAAGAGCAACTGGACAAAGTGATCGAGGTCATGGAGGAACTCGATCAGGCCCCCGTGCTGATCGTGATCGATCCTAAGGGACTGCGCCATTACACCTCCCTGATCTGGCACAGCTTTGCCGATGTTTGCGAGATGGGCCGTCGGGCCCCTGCGGCCCTGCACGACCAGCAGACAAACCGCTTGGGTCTGCAGACGTCAGACGATGTGGCCCTGATGATCTTCACCTCCGGCTCCACCGGACGGCCCAAGGCGGCCATGATCACCTATGCCAACATCACCGCAATGGCCATGGGGGCTCAGCAGTTCTACCACTGCGATGGTCGTGACGCGATGCTCTCGTACTTGCCTTTGTGTCACGTCGCTGAGCAGATCTTCACTGTCTCATTGCCCCTTCAGTCGGGGGCGGTGGTCAACTTTGCCGAATCTCTGCGTACGGTGCAGGCCGATCTCAGGGAGATTGCCCCCACCGTTTTCCTGGGCGTGCCCCGGATTTGGGAGAAGATGCACGCCTCCATCGTGCTGAAGATGCGTGAGGCGAGATCCTTCCAACGGTGGTTGTTCGACCGTGCATTTGCCGCCGTTGACGGGTTTGCCAGCAAGCCGCGCTCCGGATGGACCTGGGTGCAAAAAACGCATTACGCCATCTGGTATTTGCTGGTGTTTCGCGCTCTTTGTAATTTCCTGGGCTTGCGCAAGTGTCGCCGCGCCATGTCGGGGGCCGCTCCGGTGTCTCCAGATCTTCTGCGATTTTTCCGCATCATGGGTGTCCAGATCACCGAAGGCTATGGCATGACCGAGACCGCTGGCATCGCCACCTTGCAGCGCGACAGTGCATCGCCATTGGGCAGCGTCGGCGAGCCTTTGGCGGGCCTGGAGGCGCGCATTGCCGACGACGGTGAGCTTCTGCTGCGCGGACCGACGGTGTTCAAAGGGTACTTCCGTAACCCGCAAGCAACAGCCGAGGCTATTGACACCGAAGGATGG
>CAYPSU010000030.1:0-25826 GCA_964413475.1 uncultured Polaromonas sp.
CAGCGCATCAAGCTGGTGACCGAACTGAGCAAAGTGCGCGACGACATCACCCGCCGCGGACAGAAAGCACCGCACACCCTCTACGTACTGGACGAGCCCACCGTAGGCCTGCACATGGCCGATGTCGAAAAGCTTATCCATGTGCTGCACCGTCTGGTTGACGCCGGTCACAGCGTGATCGTTATCGAGCACGACCTCGACCTGATCGCCGAGGCGGACTGGGTGTTGGACCTGGGGCCCGGTGGCGGTGATGCCGGTGGCCTGGTGGTGGCCTCGGCTCCGCCGGAAGAGTTGGTGCGCTTGAAGACGGCGACGGGGGTGGCCTTGGGGCCGGTGTTGGCGCGGGTGTGAGCCGTACAAGCTTGTGCGCCTGGCCCTAGAGTTCAACCCTCGGACCCTCTGGAGCCCGCCCCTCCCCATGACTCCCCGCCAACGCCGCGTCCTTCAAGCCATCCTGTACGAGGTGTTTGCCATCGCCTTCGTCGGTCCGGTGCTGAGCTTGGCCTTTGACAAGCCGGCCACATCCACCCTGGCGCTGGCGGTGGTGTTGTCGGCCATTGCGCTCACGTGGAACTACGTTTTCAACGGGGTGTTCGAGCGCTGGGAGGCGCGACAGGCGGTACGCGGTCGATCGCTGTGGCGGCGGCTGGCGCATGGGGTGGGGTTTGAGGGCGGGCTGACCGTCCTGTTGGTCCCCGTCATGTCGCTCTGGCTGGCGATTTCGCCGCTGCAAGCTTTCATTGCCAACCTGGGGCTGCTGGCATTCTTCTTTGGGTATGCGGTGGGTTTCACCTGGGCGTTTGATAAAGTCTTCGGCCTGCCGGCTTCGGCCCTTGCGCGCCGCGAGGATTGATCGGGTACCTCGGGCATCTGGCCCGGCCCTGGCTCTGCGGCGCAGCCTTGACGGCGGGATGGGGCGCAGCGACTCCCAAGCTTGAAGGTGGCAACGGCCCCAGATGTTGGCAGCCATCTCCGGATCGCTGGATGCCCTCTTGCCCATCCGGGCTTGTATCCCGACGCTTGGCCATGCGTCGGACAGGTGAGAAGTTTTCAAAGCGTCAACTCTCTGGCATGGCAGCGACGGGCTACGGGCTTTCCCGCTACCACCGGGTGCTGCGTGGCCGGTCAAATCCAGAAGTTCTCAGGAGTCTTCATGCATCGTCGTCACCTTGTTCAACTTGCACTGGCCAGTTTGGCTGCCCCTGCCGTGCGTGCGCAGGCCTTTCCTGCCAAGCCTATCCGTCTGATGATCGCGTTCCCGGCCGGTGGGCCGACCGATATCACCATGAGATCCTTGGCCAACAACGCCAGCAAACTGTTGGGCCAGCCGGTGATCGTTGAAAACAGGCCCGGCGCTGGCGGTACTTTGCCCGCGCAGGGCCTGCAGACTTCAGCACCCGATGGCTACACCCTGGCCCAGATTCCCTTGGGCGTGTTTCGCTTGCCCTACACCACGCGCATCAATTGGGATCCGATCAAGGACATCAGTTATGTGCTCAACGTGACCGGATATGCCTTTGGTCTGGTGGTGCCGGCCGAATCGGCCATTCGCAACTGGTCCCAATTTGTGGCCTATGCCAAGGCCAATCCGGGCAAGCTGAGCTACGGCTCCACCGGTACGCTGACCAGTCCGCATCTGACCATGGAACTGATCGCGCAACAACTGGGCATCGAGCTCTTGCATGTGCCCTTCAAGGGCAGTGCCGACCTGATGCAGGCTATTTTGGGCGGACAGATCATGGCCGCGGCTGATTCCACTGGCTTTGCGCCCCAGGTCGAAGCTGGCCGGCTGCGCGTGCTCAATACCTGGGGTGATCAGCGTCTGGCCAAGTTCCCCGATGCCCCTACGCTCAAGGAATTGGGCCTGGGTCTGGTACAGAACTCGCCCTTTGGCATTGGAGCGCCTCGCGGCACGCCCGCCGACATCGTGCGCCGACTGCACGATGCCTTCAAGCGGGCGATGGAGGAGCCCAGCTACGAGCAGGCCTTGGCCAAGTACGACATGGTGCCCATGTACATGAGCAGCGAAGGCTATGCGCGTTTTGCGCAGGAAACCTTTCAGCGCGAGAAGAACCTGGTTGAAAAGCTCGGGCTGGCCAAACCGAACTGAACCCGCTTGCGGCCCCGCCTTCAGGCCGCGGGGCCTTCAAGGTCAGCGACTGCGCAGGCCGCACATGTGATGTCGAAGTCCCTGTCGGTCGCATCGACAGGGGGCCTTATGCGCCCTGGCCTCGAGAACGGCTGACGCCAAAATACCCGATCGAGTGCCGAGACCCGCACCGCCAGAGCCCAGGGCTTGTGCCTCTGCCGCTTAACGCGGTTTGTAGGCGATCACATCAATTTCGACCTTCGCATCGATCATGAGCCGCGATTCAACGGTCGATCGTGCCGGCCGGTGTTCACCCAGGCATTCCATGTAAACGCGGTTGAAGCTGCCAAAGTCGCGCGCGTCATGGAGCCAGACATTGACTTTGCACACATCGCTCAGGCTTGCGCCGCCGAGTGCAAGGGCTTGCCGAATGCGCTCAAAAACTTGCCGCGTCTGCGCCTCGATGCCGCCGCTGACCACCTCACCCTGGTCGTTGGTGGGCACTTGACCCGAGACGTAAATGAAGTCGCCAGCCCGGGTGGCGGGCGAAAGCGGCCGGGCCAAGCGGTCCGAGGCGATAGGGGACGCCCCCAGCATCTCCACAGGCATAAGTACTTCCTCCAGAAAAGTTTTTACATGAGCCGACTTAGCTTAGCCTCAAATTTGTGGGTAAATTTACATATAAACCCTAGTTTTCTTTCTTCTGGCGAGCTTTACAGTCTGATTCTGTAAGTTATTTACATAAACGAGGAGATCCCATGCTGAAACTGCCGCGTCGTTCTGTGCTGGCCCTTGTGCTGGCAGCCCTGCCTCTCTGGGCTTTGGCCAATCCACCCCGAGGCGGTTCGGCCAATCTGGCCATGATTGGTGAGCCACAAAGTTTGGATCCCATGGCCTCCACCGCCGATCTGGTGGGCACCATCATGCAGCATGTCTACGAGACGCTCTACACCTTCGATGCCAAATGGAATGCCGTACCCATGCTTGCCGATGGCATGCCACGGGTTTCTGCCGACGGGTTGACCTACACCATCAACCTTCGCGCTGGCGTCAAGTTGCACAGTGGACGTGACCTGGACGCTGAAGATGTGGTCGCTTCCTTGCGCCGGTGGATGGACATGGCTCCGCGCGGCAAGGCGATTGCCCGCGATATGGTGAGCCTGGAAACGCGGGGCGCTCGAACCATTGAATGGAAGTTCAAGGTGCCCCAGGCCTCCTTGCTGGCCCAGTTGGCCCTGCCTTCGGGCATGGCGGTGATCATGGCCAAGGAAACCATCGCCACCCCTTTGACCACTTTTGTGGGCACCGGGCCTTACAGGTTCAGGGAGCGGCGTCCAGATCAGTTCATTCTGCTGAGCCGGCATGAGGCCTACAGCGCACGCAGCGAGGCGCCCTCGGGCTATGCTGGCAAGCGCGAGGCTCTGCTCGACGAACTTCGCTTCACGCCGGTTCCCAATGCCAACACCCGCGTCGAAGGAGCCTTGTCGGGGCAATTTCATTTTGCAGACCAGCTCAACGCCGATGCGCTGGGTCGGCTTGAAAAAGGTGGGCCGGCTGTGGTGCCGATCATCACACCGTCCTTTGGCTTCCCTTACATGGTGTTCAACACGCGCGAGGGCGTGATGGCCAATCAGGCCCTGCGTCAGGCGGTGCAGCTGGCCATAGGCCAGGGCGAGATGCTGGAGGCGGCCTACGGTGACAAGCGGTTCTACACGGTTGAGGGCAACCACTTTCCCCAGGGCACACCTTTCTATTCGACCGCCGGTACTGATCAGTACAACAAGAAAGATGCGCGCAGGGCCAAAGACATGGCCGAGAAGGCGGGCTACAAGGGCGAGCCGATTCGTCTGCTGACCAGCCGCCAGTACGAGTTTCATCACACCATGGTTCAGGTCATGGCCGAGCAGCTCAAGGCCGCCGGGTTCAGAACCGAGATGCAAGTGGTGGATTGGGCCACCCTGGTACAACGGCGCGGCGATTCAAAGGTATGGGACGTTTACATGACCCATTCAGGCCAATTGCCCGAGCCCATGCTCTCGCCGCCACAGCTCGGCGAGGGTGCCCCGGGCTGGTGGTCATCCCCGGCCAAGGCCAAGGCGCTGGCAGACTTCAATCAACAGACCGATCCGTCGCGTCGCGGCCCCTTGTGGAGTGCGGTACAGCAGGTGGTCTATACCGAAGTGCCCTATATCAACGTGGGTAAATTCAGCAGCCTGTCGGCGCGCTCGTCCAGGCTCCTTGGCTACACGCCCACCATTTGGCCGTTCTTTTGGAACACGGGGCTGAACCGGTGATGCGTCGATCGGGCTGATCCATGACCCAAATGTCGTCGGGCGCCGTGGGGCGCCTGATACTGGGGCGACTGGGCGGGATGTTGGGGGTTCTGGCGCTGGTGTCCGTGCTTGTTTTTGCACTGACCCGGCTTGCTGCCGGCGACCCCATTGCATTACTGCTGGGCGATCAGGCGTCGCTGGACGATATCGCGCAGGTGCGGGCGCGATATGGCCTGGATCAACCCATCGTCCAGCAATACCTGTATTGGTTGGCCGAGGTGCTCCAAGGCAACCTGGGCCAATCGATTTTTTTGCAGATGCCTGTTCATCAGGTGCTTCTCGATCGTGTTGAGCCGACTTTGATGCTGGCAGTGATGGCCGTGGCGATAGCCATGTTCATTGGAGTGCCCAGCGGCATTGTGGCTGCCGTCTGGCGCGGTCGCTGGATCGACCAATGCGTCAGTACCGTCGCCATGCTGGGCGCCAGCATGCCCAGTTTTTGGATGGGATTGATGCTGATCCAAATTTTTGCGGTCGGTCTGGGCTGGTTTCCGGTATCGGGCTACGGCGATCCTGGCGCCAGCTGGGGCCAACGTCTGCACCATCTGATGCTGCCTGCCATTGTCCTGGGGGTACTCAACTCTGCGCTCATCACCCGATTTACACGGGCTTCGATGTTGGACATCCTCGGCGAGGACTACATTCGCACCGCCCGCTCCAAGGGCCTTTCCGAGTCCAGGGTCGTTCTTTATCACGCCTTACGCAATGCTTGGGTTCCCATCCTGACCGTGCTGGGCTTGACCTTGGCCCTGATGATCGGCGGGGCGGTGGTTACCGAGACCGTCTTCAATTTGCCGGGCTTGGGCAATCTGGTGGTCAGAGGCGTTCTGCGTCGCGATTACCCGGTGATCCAGGGCGCGCTGCTGGCCATTGCCGGGGTATATGTGTTCATCAATTTTGTGATCGACCTGCTCTATGCGGTGGTTGATCCCAGGGTGCGGCATGGCTGAGCGTCGTCAAGTTTTGCGCGAACTGTTTTCTCGCCGGATCGTACTGGCTGCCGCTGCGCTGCTGATCCTCATGGTGCTGCTGGCGATCCTGGGGGGCTGGGTTTTGCCCCACGATCCCATGGGCATGAAGGTCAGCCAACGCCTCAAGCCACCCAGTGCAAGCTACTGGACGGGTACTGATGAATTGGGCCGAGACATCACCAGCCGGATTTTTTTGGGTGCGCGCTATTCCCTGGCCATCGGTGCAGCAACGGCCTGTCTCGCGGTGCTCTGCGGCACCGCACTGGGCTTGTTGGCGGGCTTCTTCCGGCGACTCGATGCACCGCTGATGAGATTGGTGGACGCCATGATGGCCTTCCCGGATATCTTGCTTGGCATTGCCTTGGTGGCCATCCTGGGGGCCAGCCCGGTGAATGTGGTGCTGGCCTTGAGCATTGTGTACACCCCACGTGTTGCCCGAGTGGTCAGGGCCTCGACGCTGGTCATTCGCGAATTGCCTTATGTGGAGGCCGCGCGTGCAGTGGGCGTGAGTGCCCCGCGCCTGTTGACGGTGCATATCTTGCCCAACCTGATGTCCCCGATTCTGGTGCAACTGAGTTTCATCTTCGCGTACGCGCTGCTGGCAGAGGCGGGTCTTTCCTTTCTAGGAGTTGGGGCTGGCGCCGAAATTCCGACTTGGGGCACGATGGTGGCGGCCAGCACCCAGTACGCCGACCGCGCCCTGTGGACGCTGTTCTTTCCGGGCCTGGCGATCGTGCTGACCGCGTTATCCCTGCAGGTTCTGGGCGATGGCGTTCGCGACTTGCTTGATCCGCGGCTGAAAGGTACGACGTGAACGCACCTGAAGAACACTTGAGGCGCGATCCCCGTCTTCGGCTGTCGGTGCGAGGCCTGACCACCACATTGTTGGAACGCAAGGGGCCGGTGCCACTGGTGCGGGGGATCGATTTCGACCTGTTTGACGGGCAAACCCTGGCATTGGTCGGTGAATCGGGGAGTGGTAAATCCCTGACAGCACTTTCGGTGATGCGATTGCTCTCGCGCAATGCGCAGTGGGCCTGCAGTGGCCAGGTCATTTTTTCGGATCGGCAGGGTCGCCCGCGCGACCTGTTGTCATTGCCAGAGCCCGAGATGCGAGCTCTGCGCGGGCACCAGGTCGCCATGATCTTTCAAGAGCCTATGACCTGCTTGAATCCAGTGCTGACGGTGGGTGAGCAAATTGCAGAATCGGCGCGCGTACACCTGGGCTTTGATGCGGCTGCGGCCCGGGCCCAGGCCCTGCGTGCCCTGGAGCAAGTGGAGATCGCAGCGGCCCGACAAAGGCTGGACGAATATCCTCATCAACTGTCTGGGGGCATGCGTCAGCGAGTGATGATTGCGATGGCCATGGTTTGCTCCCCGCGCGTGCTCATTGCCGATGAGCCCACCACCGCACTTGATGTCACGATTCAGGCCCAGATTCTGGCCTTGATGCAGCGGCTTCAGAAAGATTCAGGCATGGCCACCCTGTTCATCACCCATAACTTGGGGGTGGTGGCGCATCACGCCGATCAGGTGGCTGTGATGTATGCCGGACGCATGGTCGAGACCGCTGATGTCATGGGTCTGTTCATGCGTCCCCAGCACCCCTATACCGAAGGCCTGCTCAACTGCCTGCCCGGGCGTGCGCGGCAACGGGCACGCCGCTTGGGGCAGCCGGTGGCTTTGCAGGATATTGCGGGGCAGGCCCCGGCCATGGATCGACTGCCGCCAGGCTGCAGCTTTGCCGGTCGCTGCAGTCATGCGCAGCCGCGTTGCGCTGAGGGTGAAGTTCCCTGGCAGGGCCCACACCAGCATCGGGTTTTGTGTCACTTCGGCCACGAAAGGTCACCGTCATGACGGCCATGCTTCGGGTCGATCAACTCAGCGTGTCCTTTGGGCAGGGTCCACGGCGGGTGCAGGCCGTGCGAGGTGTCAGCCTTGAGGTTGCTTCGGGGGAGACGGTTGGACTGGTCGGCGAATCGGGTTCGGGCAAGAGCACGCTGGGCCGGGCCATACTCCAGCTGGTGCGTCCTGAAAGTGGATCGGTGCAGTTTGAAGGCCGAGAACTCACCGAACTGTCAGCCGGTCAGATCCGTCCTTTGCGACGGCATATGCAGATGGTCTTTCAGGACCCCAGCCTTAACCCGCGCCAACGCGCGGGCGCCATGCTCGATGAGGTTCTGCAAACTCACGGCTTGCATCCGGGAGCGGCACGACAGCCGCGAATCGCCGAGTTGCTAGGCCGAGTCGGACTTAAACCCGAGCACGCCATGCGCTATCCGCATGAATTCTCCGGTGGCCAGAAACAGCGTCTGGGTATTGCCCGTGCGCTGGCGGCTGAGCCTAAATTTATTGTGGCTGACGAACCGTTGTCTGCCCTGGACGTCTCGATCTCGGCGCAAGTGGTCAACCTGCTGATTCGTCTGCGTGATGATTTGGGCTTGACCCTGATGTTCATTTCGCACGACTTGGATCTGGTCGAGTACCTGTGCAACCGGGTCGTGGTCATGTACCTGGGGCGCATCATGGAAGTTGCGCCCACCGCGAGTCTTTTTGCCAGCCCCTTGCACCCCTACACCCGAGCCTTGGTGGCCACATCGCCGATCCCCGATCCGACCGCGGCTGCCCCCCGCGTGGCCGTGCTGGGCGAGCCTCCAAGCCCGCTGGCGCCGCCTTCGGGTTGCGTCTTCCGCACCCGCTGTCCTCTGGCACAGGCGGCTTGTGCAGATCAGGTGCCCGAGCTTCTAGAGCTTGCGCCCGGCCGAAAGGTGGCCTGCCTGCGGGCCGATGAACTTGAAAGACTAGCGCATGCAACTGAGTCATGACACCAAGGGTTATCCGGGTCACTGGCCCAGCCTTCCTCTGAAGGAAGTGGGGCGGCAGGGCTGGAGCGCGTTGCGGGGGGACTTGCCTCTGCCACTGGCAGTTTTGAAGAACTCTGCGCTGGAACACAACCTGAGCTGGATGCGCGACTTCTGCGCAACTCGTGGACTCGACATTGCGCCCCACGGCAAAACCACCATGTCCCCCGAGCTTTATGCCCGACAACTGGCTGCCGGCGCCTGGGGTATCAGCTTTGCGACGGTTTTTCAGGCTGGCGTCGGCGCGCGTCATGGCGTGCCCCGCATACTGATCGCCAACCAGGTCATGCAGGCAGCCGACCTTGACACGCTATCGGCCCTGCTGCACCAGTGGCCCGGATTGCGCGTGTATTTTTTGGTCGATTCCCAGGGGCAGCTGGAACTGATCGAGCAGTGGCGGCACAGTCGTGCCTCGAGCACCGTGTTTGATGTCCTCCTTGAATTGGGTATTGCTGGAAAGCGAACCGGTTGTCGTGATGCCATCGAAGCGCTGGACTTGTCGCGGGCCATACGACGCAGCGCTGCCGTCAGGTTGTGCGGGCTCGAATGCTATGAGGGCGGTCTGGCCACTTGTCAGCACGAGCAAGATCGCGCATCTGTCGATGCCCTCATGGACAGGCTGCAACAGCTGGCCGTGGCTTGCGAGGCCGAGGATCTTTTCGAGACGGACGAAGTGCTGATCACCGCAGGCGGGTCGGCCATCTTCGATTTGGTGGCCCAGCATCTCAAGCCCCGGCTTCGCCGGCCAAGTCGCGGCATTTTGCGATCGGGCTGCTATCTCACCCATGATCACGTGCACTATCGGCAGATGCTGCACTGCGTGGGCCAGAGGCTGTCTTTGCGGGAGACCCTCAGACCCGCCCTGGAGGTGCTCAGCTGCGTTCAGTCCTGCCCGGAGCCAGGCTTGGCCTTGCTCACCATGGGCAAGCGCGATGTCTCCTACGACCTGGACCTGCCGGTCCCCTTGTGGCGCTGTACAGATCGCTCGGCAGGTACAACCACGCCCGCTCCCGCGGACTGGACGATCACCGCGCTCAATGACCAGCATGCCTATTTGCGCTACAGCGATCCGGCGCGGGCGCCGCGCTTGGGCGAAGTGGTTGGCAGCGGCATCTCCCACCCCTGCACCACTTTCGATAAATGGCGATGGATGCCGGTGGTCGATGACACCTACACCGTCATCGACGCAGTTTCCTTGCACTTTTGAGGCCCATGCCATGACCTCGGCCTCCGTCCTCCAACAGTTACGCCAGCAAGCCCAGAGGCTTCCGCGCGCCCAGCAGCAGGTCATTGAGGTTTTGCTGCAGCAACCGAAAGATGCCTTGTCATGGAGCGTCGATACGCTGGCTGCAAAGGCCAAAGTTTCCATGCCCACCATCGGACGGATGGCGCGCAGTTTCGGCTTTGAAGGCGTTCGACAATTCAAGATCGCCTTGGCGCAGGATTTGGCGCGCGAAGAACCCGTGCACCGCAGTGTCACCCTGGAGGATGACGGGGCAGAGATTGTTTCTAAGGTGATATCGGGTGCGGCTGCCTCTGTACAAGCCCTGCAGCAGCAGTTGCAGGTCCCCGTTTTGGAGCATGCTGCGCGCTTGCTGGCCAAGGCCGATCGCATCGACTGTTATTCCGTTGGGGCCACCTCCGCCTTCATGGCTAACGACCTGCAGGCCCGACTGTTCCGGCTGGGTCGGGTATCCCATGCCTTTCATGATGCCCATTTGCAACTGACCTCGGCTGCCTCGCTCGGGCCCCTGGGGGTGGCTGTGGCCATCTCGCACGTTGGACGGATGCCCTTCGTGTTGGAGGCGGTTGGATTCGCAAGGTCTCGCGGCGCCAAGATCATTGCCATCACACAGCCCGACACACCCTTGGCGGCCTTGGCTGATGTGGTGATCGCCGTGTGCGTGCCCGATGATGCGGTCATGCGGGTTGGTACCGAAGCTTATATAGCCCACCTTTTGGTGATCGAGCTTTTGATGATTCTGCTGATCAAGGAATTGGGGCCGCAGGCAGCCCGTCACCTGGCCCTGTTCAGGGAAGTCTTGCAGGCTCACGGGCAGGACGTTGACAAGCATCCCTCAATGCAATGGACCTGGTCGCAAACCGAGCGGGCGCAGAACACATGAGCCACACCCTGTTGCGCCAGGCGCAGGTTCTCGACGGGACCGGCGCTCCGCCGCAAACCCTGGACGTGCGCGTGCGCTCGGATCGAATAGCCGAAATGGCGCCGACCCTGTCGCCGCAGGGCGCTGAGCAGATCGATTGCAAGGGGCTGACCCTGACGCCGGGCTTTATCGATGTTCACACCCATGATGACGCCCAGGTCTTGCGGGATCCAGGCATGCTGGCCAAGTTGTCGCAAGGAGTTACGACTGTCATTACCGGGAACTGCGGACTCTCGCTGGTGCCTCTTGTCACTCGCAAGCCGCCATCGCCGTTGGATCTCTTGCACGCCGATCACTTCCAATTTGCGGACATGGCCTCTTTTGCAAATGCTGTGGACGCCGCCCGTCCTGCCGTCAACGTAGCGGCTTTGGTGGGGCACACCACCTTGCGCACCGTTGTGATGAAGCGCTTTGATCGCCCCGCCACCGCAGACGAGATTTCGCTCATGGCCTCACATCTTGAGCGCGATCTCTTGCAGGGAGCGCTGGGCTTGTCCTCGGGCCTCTTTTATCAACCCGCGCACGCGGCCGATGCCCAGGAGATGCAGGCGCTCACCCGGGTGGTCGGGCGTCTTGGCGGGCTTTATGTCACCCACATTCGATCGGAGATGGAGGGTGTCATTGAGGCCATGCAAGAGGCCGCGGATGCAGCAGCCGTCGGGCGGGTGCCGTGGGTACTGTCGCATCACAAATGCGCCGGTCCTCGCAACTGGGGCCGCACGATTGAAACATTGGCCCTGATGGATCGTCTGGCCGCCCGGCAGGAGGTAGGGCTCGACGCCTACCCTTATACGGCCGGTTCGACGCTGTTGCGCGAAGACCTGGTGGATGGCGTGATCGACATCCTGATCTCTCGCAGCGAGCCGCACCCTGAAATGGTGGGCCGTTGGCTGGCCGACATTGCCGCGCAGTGGGGTGTGGATCAGAAGCAGGCCTGCCGACGGCTTATGCCCGGTGGGGCCTGCTACTTCCAGATCCACGAGGACGATGTGAGGCGAGTGCTGGCCCATCCCTTGACCATGATTGGATCCGATGGTCTGCCGCACGACGAGCGGCCCCATCCGCGGCTGTGGGGCACCTTCACTCGCGTGCTGTCGCACTACTGCCTCAAGGAGCGCCTGTTCGACTTGCCGCAGGCCATTCGCAAGATGTCAGGCTTGTCAGCGCAGCGCTTTGGCCTGCGCGATCGCGGGGTGATACGAGCGGGCGCCCATGCCGATCTGGTGCTGATAGACCTGAGCGCTGTGCAGGACAAGGCCACCTACGAGCTGCCCTTTCGCATGAGCGAGGGGATCGAGCGGGTCATGGTCAACGGACGGTGGGCCTTCGAAAAAGGACGGCCCTTGGGCCCAGGCTCCGGCCGGTTTTTGGCCCGGTCTTAGCGCACAGCCGATCTGAAGCTTCGCAGGGGCGTCAACGGTTTTGTCGCGTCCCTGGCGCGACCGGTCAGTCCAGCCGTGCACCTGATTTTGCTACGGCTGTAGCCCACCGCGGCATTTGAGCCGCAAGGAATTTGCTGAAGTCTTCGCTGCCCAAAAAGGCGGGGTCTGCACCTTGGTCGATCATGCGCTTGCGGATATCAGGCGTGCCCAGAACCTGCCGAAAGGCATCACTGAGCCGGGTGGTCACGTCTTTGGGCAAGTGGGCTGGTGCTAAAAAGCCGTAGAAGCCCACCACCTCAAATTCCTTCAGGCCGCTCTCGATGACGGTCGGTATGTCGGGCAAAGCGGGGTTGCGCTCGCGACTGGTGACAGCCAGAGCCCGAACTTTGCCCTGCTTGTGATAACTGGCAGCCTGAGGAATGGATTCGGCCATGAACTGCACCTGTCCGGCCATCAGATCGGTAAAGGCCGGCGCACTGCCCCGGTAGGGGATATGCACCATGAAAAGACCGGTTGCGGTCTTGAACATCTCGGGCACCAGGTGGCTGATGCCGCCATTGCCTGCCGAGCCGTAGTTGATCTGTCCGGGCCGGGCGCGGGCATAGGCGATGAATTCGGACAGGGTTCTGGCCGGAAGGCTGGGGTTGACCATCAGGGCCAGGGGCTGCATGGCGGTACGGGCAATCGGAGTGAAGTCCCTCAGGGTTTGGTAGGGCAGCTTGGTGTAGAGCGCTGGGTTAATGACCATCACGCCGGTGTTCGCCAGCATCAGGGTATAGCCGTCCGCCGGCGCCCGCATAAGCTCTTGCGCCCCCACGGTGCCGCCTGCACCAGCCTTGTAGTCGATGATGATGGGCTGGCCCAAGACGCTTCCGAGTCGGTCGGCGATCAGCCGGGCATGCTGGTCAAGAGGCCCGCCCGCCGGAAAGCCGATCACGATCCGGATAGGCTTGTCCGGAAAGCTTGCCCAAGCAGGGCTGCCTAGGGTGGCCGCGCAAAGCAAGGCCACAATGGCTGCGCATTGTTTGATGACCTTTTTCATGGGGTGCCTCCTTGAAGTTCTCTGCTCAGCCAATTGAGTCGGTCAACATGGCCGCGCCATGCCTTCGGACTCTCTATTGTGCTCGCGGTCAAGTGACCCATGGCAGCCGTACACTGACAATGACATGAGCAAGCCATCTGCACCATCCTCAGCGCGATCGAGTGGACGCGTATCGACATCGCCGCCGATTGAGGAACTGCGACCGGGGCAGTCGGTCGAGCTGCTCAAAGAGTTGCATATCCTCACCCGCGAGGGCAAACTCAATCAGGACACGCGGCGCAAGCTCAAGCAGGTGTATCACCTCTATCAGTTCATTGAGCCTTTGCTCGACGAGGTGCACGGGCATAGACCCGATCCTGTGCTGGTCGACCATGGCGCGGGTAAGTCGTATTTGGGCTTCATTCTGTACGACCTGTACTACCGGGTGGCGCGCGCGGCGCAGGGCTTACAGGGTCGTGTTATCGGTGTGGAGACGCGCGCTGAACTCGTTGCCAAGTCGCGCGAGCTGGCGCAGCGCTTGGGGTTTGAGCGCATGGAGTTTTTGAATCTTTCGGTGGAGCAGTCGCAAGGCGCGGCGCAGATGCCGGCGCAGGTGGATATCGTCACCGCGCTGCATGCCTGCGATACCGCCACTGACGATGCGATTGCTTTTGGTTTGCAGCATCAGGCCAGGCATATGGTGCTGGTGCCGTGCTGCCAGGCCGAGGTGGCTGGGGTGCTGCGTCAGTCCAAGGCGCTGTCGATCAAGCGAACGTCGCTGGCCGAGTTGTGGCGCCATCCGCTGCACACCCGCGAGTTTGGCAGCCAGATCACCAATGTGCTGCGTTGCCTGCAGCTGCAGGCGCATGGGTATGCGGTGACGGTGACCGAGTTGGTGGGCTGGGAGCATTCGCTCAAGAACGAGCTGATTTTGGCCAGTCGCCATCAGCCGGGTCGGCCGTCCCAGTCGCGCGAAGCGGCGCAGCGTTTGCGCGACCTGTTGCAGGAGCTGGGTCTGAGCGATCTGGGTGGGCGGTTTTCAGTGCCGGCAATTTGACTGGGGCCCTATCGCGCCGAGAGCTGCGCTTCCCAAAACCGTCGGCAGGCCATCGGGTGTGGGAGCCCTGCCCGCGCGGCTCAGGACCGTGCGCGGCCTTGCCTCAGGCTGCGGATGGCCTCGGCGACTTCAAGCGGAGCCGGTGACAGGCGGCTTTCGGCGCGTTGGATCAGACCGATCATCTCCTCGGTGCGGCCGGTCTCTACCGGCAGACGGCACAGCCGCTTCTGTTCGAGATCGGGTGCGACCGCTCCTGCTCGGGTAAACCAGATCGCGTTGCTGCTCAAGCACTGTTGCTGCGCCACTGAAATCGACAAAGTCTCGAGGGTGGAGGGCGCTTCGTCGGCGCCTTGTTGGGCCAGCAGCGCATCGGCCGCATGGCGGATGGCGGTGCCGGGCAGCGGCAGCACCAGTTTGTACGTCTGCAGGCGATCCAGGATGTCGGCCGGCCGTCTCTTTAACAGCGGATGGCCGCGGCGTACCACCAGGACAAGCGGGTCGGTGTAGAGATGCTCGAAGCTCAGACCCCGCATCACTTGCGGTTCGGCAAAGCGACCGATCACCAGGTCGAGCTGGCCTTGGCGCAGTTGGCTCAGCAGCTCGGGATTGGTTTGGCTGTAAACCCGCAGGGAAGGCGCGGGCAGCCCCACACGGCCGGCACGCTGGTCAAGCTGCAAAACCAGTCTGGGCACCAGCGAGGGCGCGACCGTGGGCAGCATGCCCAGCACGACCGGGGCGCTGCGCTGCGGTCCGGGAGTGACGCTGCTCACCGCCTGCTTGAGCGCGGTGAGGCTGCCTTGAGCGTGGCGCAAAAATGCGGTGCCGGCTGCCGTGAGCTCGGCGCCCTTGCGGCTGCGCTCGAGCAGGCGCACGCCCAACAGTTCTTCCAGTTCGGTCACCGTTTTAGAGACCGCCGGCTGACTGATGGCCAGGGCTTGCGCGGCTTTTTGCACGCTGCCCAGCTGTGCAACGGCTAGCGCGCATTGCAAATGGCGCAGCTTGATGCGTTCTTCAATCATGGCCCCGATTTTAATTAACCAATCATTAATTAAAACAGCATGAGAATTCAATATACACAAGCAAGCGCCGGCGGTAAAGTGTCCGTCTGTCAAGGTTGACCTGTTGTGAGGTTCTCATGAAAGCTGACACCCGTCCTGCCCCGGTGGCTGCGCGCGACTGGAGCACCCAGCCCAGCTACGTGTTTTCGATGTACAAGTCCACCGGGCTGCGCGGACCCAAGCAAGCCCTGGTGCCGATGCCGCATGCGCTGGCCAACCGCAATGCGCCGGTGTATGAATTTGCGCAGCTGGGCAAATATGACAACGACCTGACGATGAACGCGCGCGTGAACGGCGAGCCGCTTGGCGAGCGAATCATCGTCACCGGGCGGGTGCTCGATGAAGACGGCCGTCCGGTGCGCAACACGCTGGTGGAAGTCTGGCAGGCCAATGCCACCGGTCGCTATGTGCACAAGGTCGATCAGCACGACGCGCCGCTGGATCCCAACTTCCTCGGCGCCGGTCGCTGCATGACCGACGATCAGGGTCGCTACACCTTCAAGACCATCAAGCCCGGTGCCTACCCTTGGGGCAACCACCCCAACGCTTGGCGGCCCAACCACATTCACCTCTCGCTCTTTGGTGACTACTTCGCCAGCCGTCTGGTCACGCAGATGTACTTTCCTGGCGACCCTTTGTTGCCCTATGACCCGATGTACATGAGCGTGCCCGAACACCTCAGGGGCAACCTGGTTTCCCAATTCAGTCTGGACGTAACCCAGCCCGATTACGCGCTGGGTTATGTGTTTGACATCGTTCTGCGTGGCCCGAACGCTACGCGTTTTGAGTAAGGAGCCTGTGATGCGCAAGAAGCTGTATCAGACCCCCTCGCAGACAGTCGGGCCCTACTTTGCCTATGGCCTGGCGCCCACACAGTATGGTTATCCGTTTTTGCACAGCCTGTTCACCCCTGTGCTGGCCCAGCCGCAGGCCGAGGGTGAGCACATCCGCATCGTCGGACAGGTGTATGACGGCGCTGGCAAGACCATCAGCGACGCGCTGATTGAGATTCATCAGCGCAATGCGCGCGGTCAGTTGCTGCAGAGTCCGGCGGAGGTCAAGGCGCAGGGCTTCAGCGGTTTTGGACGCTGCGGCACCGGCACTCTGGCGGGCGATCACTATGAGTTTCTGACGGTCAAGCCCGGTGCCATCGGGCCCGCTCAGGCGCCCTTTATTGACGTCTGCGTGTCAGCGCGCGGCTTGTTGCTGCATGCCTTTACCCGTCTCTACTTTGAGGACGAGGCCGCTGCCAATGCCAAGGACGAAGTACTCCAGCGGGTACCGGCCGATCGGCGGCAGACTCTGCTGGCCAAGCGCCGGCAGACCCCCGGCGGCATGGAGTACCGTTTTGACATCCATATGCAGGACAGCGACCATGGCCGCGAGACGGTGTTTTTTGATTTGTGAATCTACCGGCTGTGGGTTGCTTCAGGTCGTGGCGGCCCACTGCCTGAGCACAAAGCGTTGCAGCTTGGCGTTTTCGGTGCGCGGCAGTGCAGGCACAAAGCGGATGCGGCGGGGGTATTTGTAGGGCGCCAGACGCTGCTTGACCCAGTCCTGCAGCTCGCCGATCAACGCCTCATCGGGTGCTTGGGTCACACCCGGGCGCAGCACCACAAAGGCCATCACCACCTGCCCACGTTCGACATCGGGCGCGCCCACCACACCGCATTCGGCCACCTGGGGATGGGTGAGCAAGACATCTTCTACCTCGGGGCCGGCGATGTTGTAGCCGGCGCTGACGATCATGTCGTCGGTGCGTGATTGATACCAGAAGTAGCCGTCTTCGTCCATGCGATAGGCATCGCCAGTGAGGTTCCAGCCGTGCTGGACATAGTCGCGCTGGCGCTCGTCATCAAGATAGCGGCACCCCGTGGGCCCGCGCACCGCCAGCCGTCCGATCTGGCCCGGAGGCAGGATCTGGCCCTGCGCATCGAGGATGCAAGCCTCATAACCGGGTATCACCTGCCCCGTGGCGCCGGGTCTGACCGCGCCAGGCTTGCAGCCGATGAAGGCATGCAGCAATTCGGTGGAGCCCAGACATTCGGTCATCTCGATGCCGGTGGCTGCCTGCCATTGTGCGCGCGTGTCGGCGGGCAGCATTTCCCCCGAGGAGACACATTGGCGCAGCGTATGCAGGCTGCCTGCCAGCGGGGCCATCTTGCGGTAGAAGGTGGGCGCCGTAAAGCACACCGTGGCTTGGTGCTCGGCGATGCCCGCCAGCAGCGATTCGGGCGTCCAGGCCGGTTGCAGTACCGCACAGGCACCCACCCGCAGCGGAAACACCAGCAGCCCGCCCAGCCCGAATGTAAAGGCCAGCGGCGGCGTACCGATGAACACATCATCGGCGGAGGGCTCCAGCAGATGGTGCGACAGCACATCGGCGATCAGCATCAGGTCGCGATGGAAATGCATCGTGCCTTTGGGTACGCCGGTGGTGCCCGAGGTGAAGGCAATCAGGGCCACATCGTCTTGCGCAGTGTCGGCCGCCGGGCAGGGGCCGCTGTGGCGGGCCATGGCCTGCTGCAGGTCGCCTTCGGCCTGCAAGCCATAGCCCAGAGTGTGCAAGCCCTCCTCGCGCGCGGCCTCCTGCCACTCGGGCAGCAGGTCCGACTGCACCAGGGCGGCCTGCACCCGCGCCTTGCGGGCGATCACGCCCAGCTCGCGTGCGCGTAGCAGCGGCATGGTGGTCACCGCCACACAGCCGGCCTTGATGACGGCCAGCCAGCAAGCGGCCAGCATCGGATGGTTGGCTCCGCGCAGCAGCACGCGGCTGCCGGTGTGCAGTTTCCAGTCTTGCTTGATCACCTGCACGATGCGATCGACCTGGTCTTGCAGCTGGTCATAGGACCAGAGCAGACCGTCGCCGCGCAGGGCCGGATGCGCGCCTCGACCTGCTTGCACATGACGATCGAGGAGTTCTTCGGCCGCGTTGAGTCGGTCGCTGTAGCTGATGCCCCGTGGCGGCGGCAAGAGTACAGGCCACTGCGCGCGAGGGGGCAGGTGGTCGCGGGTGAAGCTGTCCTGGTGGCCCGAGGGCTGCAGATCGCGCATGCCTGGCTCAGCCTGCCGAGGAGGCGGCTTTGACCGTATCGGCTTGCCAGGGGGGCGCCACCAGGCGCCGCTTGCCATCGTGCGACAGGCGCAGGCCGGGCTCGTCCATCTCCAGCCGGTCCCAGAGCTGGCAGGTCACCTGCTTGTGTTTTTGGTCCAGGCCTTCGCAGTAGTTGGTGTATTCGCACAGGCGAACCTGGTCGCCCTGGCCCAGCCAGGTCTTGAGGGCCCAGTCGGGATCGGCCAGGCTTTGCCGCGCAGTGCCCACCACATCACAGTCACCGGCTTGCAGCATGGCCTCGGCCATCTCGAAGTTGTGCACGCCGCCGGTGCAGACGACCGGCGTTTGCAAGCCCTCACGGTGCAGGGCTTGTCGAATGCGCGCCGTGGCTTGCCGGTTTCGGCCGAAGGGCCCCTGCGCGTCCGACAGATACTGCGGCATGCATTCATAACCGCTTCGACCGGTGTAGGGATAGGCGGCCTGGCCGATGCCCGGTTGCTTGGCATCGTCGAATTTGCCGCCGCGGCTGGTGGAGAGAAAGTCCATGCCCGCTCGAGCAAACTGCACCCCGTACCAAGTGGCGTCTTCCAGGGTGCTGCCCCCAGCAATGCATTCTTCGGCCAGAAAGCGGCAGCCCACCGCATAGTGGGCGCCCACCGCCTCTCTCACGGCCGCATACACCTCCAGCGGCAGGCGCACCCGCTGCTCGCGTGAGCCGCCGTAGCCGTCGCTGCGCTGATTGGTGGCCGACAGAAACGAAGCCATGGTGTAGGCATGGGCGTAGTGCAGCTCCACGCCGTCAAAGCCTGCTTGGCGGGCGCGTACCGCAGCCTGGGCGAACAAGCCGGGGAGCTCCTGCGGCAGCTGGCGAATGTGCGGCAGATGCAGATCATTGACCTGTTCGCGTGCGCCGTACTGCAGGGCTTCCCAGTCGCGGGCATCGAGCATCTGCTGCCAGGCTTCGGGGCCGAGTTCAAACAGCCGTTGCCGCGCCTGCTCAGCCGGCTGGTTTTGCAGTCCAGCTCGCTGGAGCAGCGCAGGGCTGAGCGGCAGATGGCGCTCGAAGAAGACCTCAGGATCGGGGCGGCGCCGGATGCGCAGGAAGTCGATGATCTGAATCAGCAGCCGGGTATGGCCACCGCTGGCCTCCTGGACCGCACGTGTCAGGCGCCGAAGACCGTCGATGTAGCGGTCATCGCCAATGCGCAGCAGCGGGCCACTGGGCACATCTCGGATACCTGTGGCCTCGATCACGATGGCACCCGGCTGCCCCTGGGCAAAGCGGGCGTACCACTGGATCACGTCGTCGGTGACCTCGCCGTCCTCATTGGAACGCCAGGGCACCATGGCCGGTACCCAGGTGCGATGCCGCAAGGCCAGCGGACCGAGCTGCACCGGACTGAACAGCCGGGAGGCCAGGGCCTGCTGGCGGCTGGGGATATCTCCTCGGGAGGGGAAGAACTTGATGCGTTCGGCGGGTTTCCACATGAGTGCTTCAGAGGGGTCAAACCCAAGCCTGAATCACGTAATCGTAACTGGCTTGAGCATTGAACAGGTCAACCCGTTGCAAGCGGATCTTCCAGAGTCCGCTTTGACGCACCAGATGGTGACGGTAGCTGCCGCCGAAATGACGCACCTTGTCGCGCCGTACCTCCATCATTTGGAAGGGGGTATAGGTCGACAGGCTCTCGCCTTGCAGGGCTTCGATCAGCGTGGTGCCCAAGAGATGGTGGGTGGCCCACTGCGCCGCCTGCGACCAGGCATTGGGGTGCAGCAGGCGGGCGGCGCGGATTTCCATCAGCAGCCGATCTTCGGCAAAGATGGAGGGCTGCGAGGCCCAGTCGGTCTGATCGGGCGCGGCCGGCATCCAGTAAACGCCGTCTTCGGTGAAGTGATCCATCCAAGCGTCCCACTGGCGCGCATCGAGCATGGCTGCCTGCTGGGTTAGAAGCACTTGCACCTCGCGCAGCACAGCCGCATCGATGGGCAGACTTTGGGGTACATAGCCCACCGCGCTTTCGCGGCTGCGACCCATGTGGTCGGGCGCAATCGATTCGGCGCCGGTGAGGGACTGCACGGCTTCGATGACGACGCCGCTGCCCAGGGCTTGCTTGACTTCGATTTTTGACATGGCGCGTTCCTCTCAGGCTGCAGCTGGGGTCTGGGCACGGCTCATGTAATGGCGCCAGGCCTTGAACTGGTTGCGCATCACCACCTCGGAGGTGCCGTTGTTGGAATAAAGCACCCCGTCGCGTTCGGTGTCACCTCCCATGTTGCGGTGAAAGCTCACCCAGTCATTGCCCTTGGCCTGAAGCCCGTTCTGGCCGCGGGTCCAGTTCTCCAGGTCGTCTGCGTTGATCATGGTGGCTGGCGAGTTGACGAGGTTGAAGTACCACATGGAGCGGCGGTAGATGGCTTCAGGCGCGCCCTTGAGTCGGAAGTGCCAAATCTCCGACAGCGTCTTGTCTGGCCCCAGGGGCCGAAGGCAGCGCAGCTGCTGTAACGGGGACTGCACAGACAGGTAGGGATAAATCAGCACATGGTGGATGCTGCGTGAGAGGTATTCCTCGGTCTTTTCGGACCCGTAGGCTTTTCGCAGCAGGGCCTCGTACTCGAGCGTATCCGGATCCTGCGGCCGCAGGCCCATGTAGGCCTTGAGGATGCCGTGGCCGTTGGGAAAGTTGACCGTCTGTACCGAATCCCACTGATCAAAGCTGGAGGCGAAGGTCGAAAGGTAATGAAAATGCAGCGGCGCCTGGCCGTGTTGTTCCTTCAGGCGCTTTTCCACCCGCCGGGCTGAAACACCCGTGGATTGGTGCGTCACCGAGGGGTGCAGGGCGTCGAGCTGGTTCTCCATGAAGAACTTCCAGTTGGACTGCTGCACCACCCGGTGGCAGATCGGCACCACCTCGACTTCGCCTTCGGGCGAGCGGTCGCACATATCGTCAAAGGCCACCTTGGCATCGCCCAGAAAATCGACGAGTGAGGGGCCGGTGGGGCTGAGGCTGGCGAACACAAAACCGCGGTAGCTGTCGACCCGTGCCGCGCGCGCCATGCTGCAGTTGGGGTCGTCGGTGCTCAGTCGTGTGCCCTCATAGCCTTGCATCAGCGGAATTGCACGCACCCGTCCGTCCAGGTGAAAGCTCCAGGCATGGTAGGGACACACGAAGCTGCTGCCGGTGTTGCCGCTGTGGCTGCCGCAAACCTGCACGCCGCGGTGCGGGCAGCGGTTGTAGAGCACATGGATCTTGCCGTCTTTGGCGCGCACCATCACCATCGGCTGGCGGCCGATCTGCAGGGTTTGGAACTGGCCGGGCTCTTTCACCTGTGATTCATGCCCGCAATAGACCCAGGCCGCCTCGAAGATGTGTTCCATCTCCAGATCGAAGATGGCCTGGTCGGTGTAGACGGTGCGGTGCACCCGGTCGGGTTGGACGAGGTGGTCCAGGTCGAGGCTGTTCATAAGGTCTCCTTGTGCTTTAGGCGCAAGGCTAGAAGGTAGCAAGAGCGCCCCTGGCCTTACAACAACCCCAGCGTTGATTTCCATTACCATGGGTTATGGATTTCCGAAAAGTGCAGTTTTTTTTGACCGCCGTGCGTTGCGGCAGCCTGACCGAAGCGGCGGCCGAGCTGGGGGTGTCGCAGCCGGCGTTGTCCAAGGCCATCAAGGCACTGGAGCGCAGCCTGGGCGCACCGCTGATCGAACGCGGTCGCTTCGGTGTAGTGGCCACGCCGTTCGGCGAGGCGCTGCGCTATCACGGTCAGGTGGTGGAGGCCGAGTTTCGGCATGCCGCTGGCGAGATCGAAGCGCTCAAGGGCGCGCAGAAGGGCCATGTGATCATCGGTTGCGGCCCCACCGAGGCCACCCGTCTGTTGCCCCTGGCTTTGATGCGCGTCAGCCAGAGCCGCCCCGAGCTCAAAGTGAGCGTGCTCTATGGCCTCAATGAGTCGCTCATGCCCTCGGTCAAGCAGGGCGATATCGACTTTGCCCTGTCATCCGTGCCCGGGCGCGCACAAGACCCCGACTTGATTCATGAAACGCTCTTTACAGAAAGTGCCGTGGTGGTGGCGCGATCAGACCATCCGCTGGTCCGTCTGAGACAGCTCACACCGGCGCTTCTGGCTCAACAGCAATGGGTGTTGCCGCGCCAGCGCGAGCTTGAGCGTCAGGCTTTCGACGATTTTTTTCGAGGTCACGGATTGAATCCACCGAATGCGCAAGTGGAAACCACCTCCACCGTACTGATGAAGGCCATGGTCATGCAGTCCGACGCTCTGACCTTCATTCCGCGCGAATTGATTTATTGGGAAGAGCGCGCCAGGCAGTTGCGCGCGCTGCCGGTGGCTGGCGTGGAATGGGTACGCCCGGTGGGCATGACCCGACGCCGCCAGGGCGCCCTCAGCCCAGCCAGCCGTTTTGTGATGGAGTGCCTGCGCAGCGTGGCCGCGCAGCATTTTTGAGGCGTTTGCCTGTGATTAAGATGACGCCATGCACACGCCCAGCACCACGCCCCGGCCTTCACTGTATTTCCCCTACCAGGTGCATGAGCCGTGGCTACCGAAAGCCGATGCTCGGCTGACGCGTCATCCGGTTGTGATTGTGGGCTCTGGTCCGGCCGCCTTGGTGACGGCTCTGGAGCTTTCACGTCACGGGGTTTGCAGCGTGGTCTGTACCGCCGAGCTGCAGTTTTCGCAGGGTAGCCGCGCCATTTGTTTTACTCGGCGCAGTTTGGAAATCCTTCAGCAGGTCGGCGTGGCCGATCGCATGATGGCCCTGGGCCTGCCCTGGCGCTTTGGCAATTCCTTCTACCGCGGTCAGCGGGTCTTTCGCATGGAGGCGCCCCAAGACGACGACGATCGTTTTCCGCCGGTGCTCAACATCCAGCAGCAATTCATGGAGCAGTACCTCTACGAGGCTTGCCGGCAAAGCCCTTTGATTGATTTTCGATGGGGTAACAAGGTCGACCGTATCGATCCGCAGGACGATGGCGTTCGGGTCAGCATTGACACGCCGGCAGGCCCTTACGCTTTGCAGGCCGATTGGCTGGTTGCCGCCGATGGGGGACGCTCGGTCATACGCAGTCAATTGCAGTTGCCCATGGAGGGCGCCTCCTACGAGGGCTTCTTTGTCATTGCCGACATTCGCATCGACTTGCCGCTGCCCACCGAGCGGCTGGCATTTTTTGACCCGCCCTGGAATCCGGGCAACACCATCTTGATGCACCGGGAGCCGCACGGCATCTGGCGCGTCGACTATCAGCTGCCGCCAGGCGAGTCGCCGGAGCAGGCTTTGCGGCCCGAGTCGCTCAAGGCTCGCATCGATGCTCAGCTCCAGATGATCGGGTTTGCAGGCACGCCCTGGGAGATGGACTGGAGCTCGGTGTATTCGGCGCGCACCCTCACTTTGTCCGACTATCTGCATGGCCGCGTGGTTTTTACCGGCGATGCGGCGCATCTGCTGCCCATCTTTGGGGTGCGGGGCGCCAACACGGCGTTTCAGGATGCGCAGTCGCTGGGCTGGCACCTGGCCTACACGGTGCGTGGCCTGGCCGGTCCCGATTTGATGCGCAGCCACAGTGCAGAGCGGGTGGGCGCGGCGCGTGAAATCATCGAGGAGTCGGGCAAGAGCACGCGCTTTATGACACCCCCTTCGCGCGGCTTTCGGGTCCTGCGCGATGCGGTGCTGTCGCTGTCGCTGACGCAAGAGTTCGTGCGGCCGCTCTACCACTGGCGCACCTCGCGCTCACACCAGTACACCCATTCGGCGCTCAACAGCCGCGATGACGATGACGCCTTGTTCGAGGCCGGGCCGGCCAAAGGCGCGCCCCCCAGTAATGTCTGCCTGGCCCCTGGCGACTATTTGCTCGATCACTTGGGCGGCGGTTTCGATCTGCTCTACTTCACCGATGGGCCGAGCGTGCCGCAGGCCCTGGTGCAGCAGGCGCAGGCTTGGCGCGCACGGGGAGTGGTTTTGCGTATCACCGCCCTGGGATCGGCGCAGACCGTAGCCGGAGCCGACCAGTCCTTGGTCGATGGCGCCAGGCGCGCCCGCGCCAAATACGGCGTGAGCGCCGAGGGAGCGGCTTATCTTTTGCGACCTGATCAGCATGTGTGCGCGCGCTGGATGCGGCTGGACGCCAATCGGCTGGAAGCAGCTTTGCAGCAGGCGCTGCAGGCTGATGCACATGCCTGCCACCCAAGACCTGCCCGTGCCACTGTGACCTGAGGAGCCGACCATGACCCCCCCTGCTCTTGATATTGCCGGTCTTGAATCGGTCTACGATACCCTGGCTGCCGCCATCGACCAAGCGGGTGAGCAAAAAGCAGAGTTGTTCCTGGTCAAGCTGGCCTTGTTGCAGGCGCAGGCCCAGGGCGATGCGCAAGCTTTTGCGCAGCAGGTGCAAGTGGCGCTGCGCGATTTGTGACGCGGTGACTGCGCAGAGATGAGGAAAAACTTTGGAGCCACGGCGCGAAGTCATTTTTCATCATCGGTGACCGAGGGGATAAGGCAGCGGTGGTAAAAAGGCTTCGTTCAAAAGGACGACTCGATGATCTACGCAACCCTCAAGACCCTGCACGTTCTGGCCATCGTGGTTTGGATCGGCGGCATGGTCTTTGCCCATTTCTTCTTGCGCCCTGCCTTGGCGCAACTGGAGCCGCCGGTGCGCTTGCGCCTCATGCACGAGGTCCTCGGGCGCTTTTTCAAGGCCGTGCTGGTGGCCTCCTTACTGACGCTGGTCAGCGGCGTGTGGATGCTCGGGCGGGTGGCCAAGCAGGTGGTGCAGTCTGGCGGCAGCTTCGAGATGCCGCTGGCGTGGACCGTCATGGCGATTGGCGGCTTGGTCATGGTAGCCATCTTCATGCACATTCGCTTTGCGCTCTACAAACGCCTGGATCAGGCCGTCGCCGCGTCCGATTGGCCCGCTGGTGCCGCAGCCCTGGGTCAGATTCGGCTCTGGGTGTCCGTCAATCTGGGCTTGGGCTTGGTGGTGCTGGTGATGACGCTGATGCGGTGGACAGGTTGAGCCTCAGGCACACGCAAGGCCCTGGCTTATGGTTGACTCGGTGCAGCCGGCCACCGAAGGGTGGACGGTCTCAAACCCCGAGATACCGGTGCCACAGCCCCTGATCGGCCGCCAGGGCACTGGAGCTGCCTTGCCAGGCGACCTTGCCCTTTTCCAGGATGATGTGGCGGTCGGCGATACGCACCAGGCGGCTGACATATTTGTCGACCACGATCAGGGTCTGGCCGGCTTGTCGCAGTTGCTCGATGCAGCGCCAGATTTCCTCTCGGATCAGCGGGGCCAGGCCTTCGGTGGCCTCGTCAAAGATGAGCAGCTTGGGGTTGGTGACCAGGGCGCGGCCTATGGCCAGCATTTGCTGCTCGCCGCCAGAGAGCTGGTTACCCATATTGTTTTTGCGCTCGGCCAGTCGTGGGAACAGCGCGTAGACCGCCTCGGGCGTCCAGGGCTTGCCCCGCGCGTGGCGTTGGTTGGCAAAGGCGCTTAAGTGCTCGTCTACGCTGAGGTTCGGGAACACCTGCCGGCCTTCAGGCACCACCGCCACACCCAGTCGAGCGATCGCATCGGGGCGGCTGCCTTGCACCGGCTGGCCTTCGAAACTCACGGTGCCGGACTGAATGTCTTTGAGACCGATGATGCTGCGGATCAGGGTGGTCTTGCCCATGCCGTTGCGGCCGAGCAGACCAATCACCTCGCCGGGGCGTACCTGGACATCGACATCGAACAGCACTTGGCTGGCCCCATAGGCCACGCGCAGATGGTCCACCGCCAGCAGTGGGGTGTTCATGCTTTAGCCCCCACGCAGGTCACTG
>CAYPSU010000031.1:0-25342 GCA_964413475.1 uncultured Polaromonas sp.
ACTGCCTCGTAGAAGGCATCGGTCATGCGGTTGCCCAGGCTGTACTCAGGCGCGTGCTGGGTGGACAGCACCACCGTGTCAATGGAGTGGGGTTTGCCATCCACGTAGCGCAGCGTGACCTGGCTTTTGGCATCAGGGCGCAGGAAGGGCAGACGACCGTCCTTGCGCAACTGCGCCTGGCGTTCGACCAAGCGGTGGGCATAGTAGATCGGCGCTGGCATCAGCTCAGGCGTTTCGTCACAGGCGTAGCCAAACATCAGGCCTTGGTCGCCCGCGCCGGTGTTGAGGTGGTCGTCGCTGGCGTGATCGACGCCCTGGGCAATGTCATTGGACTGCTTGTCGTAGCACACCATCACGGCGCAGCCCTTGTAGTCAATGCCGTATTCGGTGTTGTCGTAGCCAATGCGCTTGATGGTGTCGCGTGCGATCTGGATGTAATCCACATGCGCATTGGTCGTGATCTCACCGGCTAGCACCACCAGCCCGGTGTTGCACAGCGTTTCGGCGGCCACACGCGAACGTGGGTCCTGTTTGAAGATGGCATCGAGGATGGCATCGGAGATCTGGTCGGCCACTTTGTCGGGATGGCCTTCCGAAACGGATTCCGAGGTGAAAAGATAGTCGTTCGCCATAAAAAAACTCCAAAAAAAGTTGCTCGGCGCGTTGCCGGCTGGGGAGTCTCGGCGAACGCTTTAGCAGATGGGTTTAACGTCGCCCTGCAAGTAGTTCAATAACTCAGCGACGGGGCAAGTATAGCCAAGGCATGGCCGGCGCGTGGGCGCCGGACTGCCCGCGGCAGACTCCCTTCTACACTTGGCGACCCCTGTCCGGCCTGCTGTCCCGATCCATGCTCCTGGTGTTTCGATTCTTTTCCATTTGGCCGCTGCCTGCGCTGCATGCCCTTGGCGCCTTGCTTGGCTGGTTTGTCTGGTGTTGCTCGCCGGCCTATCGCCGTAGTTTTCGCGCTCAGGTGGCTCAGGCCGGGCTGACTTTTGCACAGGCGCGGCCGGCCATTGCCGATGCTGGGCGACTGGTGGCTGAATTGCCGCGACTTTGGCTCCGGCCTCATCATGAAAGCTGCCTGCCGGAGGTGCAGATCCACAACCGTGAGGTCGTGGACCAGTTGCGTGCCCAGGGACGGGGGGTGATCTTCTTCTCGGCCCATTGCGGCAGTTTTGAGCTCGCTCCACAGGCCCTGGCAGAACTCTATGGGCCGGTGACTGCGCTCTACCGCCCATCTCGGCAGCCCTGGCTGGCCCGCCTGATGCTGGCCAGCCGACAGCGCCCAGGGCTGTCCATGGCCCCAGCCAGCCTGTCCGGCATTCGCCAGATGCTCAAAGCGCTTCGTAGCGGCGGATCGGTGGCCTTGCTCACCGATCAGGTGCCGCCCGAAGGCTGGGGGGTGTGGGCGCCTTTCTTTGGCAAGCCGGCCTACAGCATGACCCTGGCGGCCAAGCTGGCGCTGCAAAGTGGCGCGGCGCTGGTGCCGGTTCGCACCGAGCGCCTGCCCGCCGGCAGAGGCTATGACTTGCGCTTTCTGCCGCCGGTTGAGGGCCTGCACAGCACGCCGGCGCCGGATTTGCTTCGTGCGGTGACGCTGGTCAACCAGGCCAACGAGGCGCTGATTCTGAGCCTGCCGGGACAATATTTGTGGGCGTATGCGCGTTACAAGCAGCCACGGCGGGAGGCGGCTGCGACCGCTGCTGGTGCATGATCGCAGGAGACGATTTCGTGACGCGTCTGGGTCTTGCGCTCATGCGTGTCTTGGCCCGATGGCCCTTGCCGTTTCTGCGCGCTTTGGGTGCGGTGTTGGGCCTGTTGCTCTACGTCCTGGTCGGATCGCGACGTCGCATTGCGATGGTCAATCTGGGTCTGTGCTTTCCTCAATGGTCCCAGGCTCGGCGGCGGGCCGTGGCGGTGCGCAGCTTTGTTTATTTGGCGCAATCCTGGTTGGATCGGGGCTGGCTTTGGCACGCTTCCGAGTCCGTCCTGCGCCAACGGCTGCACTTGCATGGAGCCTTGAGCGAATTCGATGGGCTGGAGCCGACCATCGTGTTTTGTCCCCATTTTTATGGACTGGATGCGGCGGCTGCGGCCATCAACATGAACATCCCGCGCGAGTTCACCTCGATCTACACGCCGCAAGCCAATCGCCGGGTGGATGAGTGGATCAAGGAAGGGCGGCTTCGTTGGGGCCGGGTGCAGCTGTTCCAGCGCGCCGACGGCGTCAAGGCCAATGTGGCTGGCCTGCGCAGCGGGCAGGTGCTGTATTTGCTCCCGGATATGGACTTCGGCCCCGATGGTTCGGTTTTCGTCCCCTTTTTTGGCGTGCCAGCGGCCACCGTGCCTTCTGTGGCTCGGTTTGCCCGGCTGGGCAAGGCCAAGGTGATTGCGGTCGTGCCTCGGATGACGCCCCAGGGTTATGACGTCGAGATCCTGCCGTCCTGGGCGGACTACCCCACCGGCGATCTGCAGGCCGATACCGCCCGCGGCAATGAGTTGTTGGAGACCCTGGTGCAGAGCATGCCTGCCCAGTACTTCTGGGTGCACCGGCGTTTCAAGAGCCGCCCGCCTGGGCATCGCCCGGTGTACTGACGGAGCCTTCTTGCAGGAATCCTTGGACCAGGCCCATCAGCTCCCTCGGCCGTTCGTGGATCACCCAGTGCGTGGCCTGCTCGATGCGGTTGACGCGCAGGTCGGGTACCCACTGATCCAGACCGTCCAGCAGGGGCGGCAGCAGCGCGCTGTCGTTCAGGCCCCAGATCACCTGGGTGGGTGTGCGTACCGCTGGCAGTGCCGCTATCGCCCGGCGGGCTGACTCCAGAGCTTGCGCAGATCCCGGGCGCAAGGGGCTGGCTGCGTAATAGGCGCAGGGGCCTTGCAGGCCGGCGTCCCAGGCCTGGCGATAACGTTGGCGCAGCGCATCATCGAGCCAAGTCTGTCCCCCGCTTGCAGCACCCATTCCTTCGAAAAACGTCCACAGACGTCGGTAGTTGCTTTCCATCAGCTTCTGCGGCGCATCGCGGCGGGCCAGAAAATTCATATAAGCGCTGGCAGCTTGTTGCGCCGGCGAGTGGGCCAGCTCGCGAACGAAGGCGGCCGGGTGGGGGGCGTTAATGATGACCAGACGCTCGATCCGCTCGGGTTTGAGACTGGCCAGGTTCCAGGCGAGGGCGCCTCCCCAGTCATGCGCGATCAGTCCTGAGATCGGACCGTTTGCGACCCTCTGCATGAGTTCCTCCAAGTCCTGCACCAGCAGGCGCGGATGGTAGGCGGCTATCTCCGCAGGTGCGCTGGAACCGGCATAGCCGCGCAGGTTGGGCGCGATGCACCGGAACCCCCCCTGCTCAGGCAGGGAGAAGTGCAGCAGCCAGTCGTCCCAGATGAAGGCAGCCTCCGGGAAGCCGTGCAGGAACATCAGCACCGGCCTGTCGCAATCGCCGGCCGCCCTGCAAGCCAGGTCAATGCCGCTGGGTAGCTTGATGTTGACGGTCTCGATGGGGTGCACGTTTCGGTTCACGGTGGCTCCGGCGCGCCGGGGGCATCGGTCTCGAGGCCCGCCGCCGGGGCTTGTTCGTGGGTCCAGTGCCAGAGCACCTGAGCCGCTTCCTCGACGCCCTGCCGCTTGAGGGCGGAGAACAGCTGAGCTCGTCCGCCACCGGTCTGCAGTCTCGCGATGGACAGCGCCTTTTCAGCCTGGCTGCGGGTGAGTTTGTCGGCTTTGGTGAGCAGCACCAGCAGGTGCAGTCCCTGGCTGATGCGCGGGCGTATGACGTCGAGCAGGATCTCGTCAAGTTCAGTCAATCCATGCCGCGGATCGCACAGGAGCACCACCGCGCGAAGGTTGGCCCGGGTCATAAGATAGTGAGCCATCACCTGCTGCCAACGCAGCTTGGCCTGTTTGGGAACGGCGGCGTAACCATAGCCGGGTAGGTCGGCCAGGATCGCATCAGTCAGCCCTTGCTTGCCCAGCGCGAACAGGTTGATGCTTTGCGTGCGGCCTGGAGTCTTGGAGGCAAAAGCCAGGCGGTTTTGCTGGGTCAGGGTATTGATGCAGGTCGATTTGCCCGCGTTGGAGCGGCCGACGAATGCAAGCTCGGGCACCTGCAGGTTCGGCAGATGCTCGAGCTGCGGTGCGGTGGTCAGAAAGCGCGCGGTGTGCAGCCACCCCAGAGCCACTTTGGCATCAAGGGTTCCAGCGGGGGGCATGGTCATGGTGGAGGTCGGGTTGGGGGCTGAAGGCAGAGCGCCGAGAGGGTCGCCGCCCCGATCGACCGGTCATTCCATCAGGGGGCCGGAGATCAGTTGCCCGACCATTGTAAAATCAGGCGTTTTGGTTGCCTGACCTGCTGTTCGGCTGCTTTTCACTTTGCTCCTTGTTCAAGCCCAAGCATCTTATGAAGTTGCCCGCCTCTCTCATTTTGGCTGCCTTGCTGGCCGTTGTCGCCCCCCTGTCCCATGCGCAAGGCAGCGGTGCCAAGGCGCCAGCCAAGCCGGATTTGGCGGCCGGTGAGGCCAAGTACGCGGCCCAATGTTTGGCCTGTCATGGTGCCGATGGCAATTCGGGCTCCCCCGCCAACCCCAAGTTGGCCCAACAGCACCCGGAGTATCTGATCAAACAGCTCAGGGAGTTCAAGTCGGGCGTCCGCAAAAATGCCATCATGCAGGGCTTGGCGGCCGGTCTGTCCGATGAGGATATGCGCAATATTTCATTCTGGCTGGCCAGCAAGAAAGTCAAGCCTGGCTTCGCCAAGGACAAAGAGTGGGTGGCGCTGGGCGAGCGGATCTACCGCGGGGGCATCGCTGATCGTCAAATCGCAGCCTGTGCCGGCTGTCACAGTCCTAATGGCTCGGGCATTCCGGCCCAGTACCCGCGTTTGTCGGGGCAGCATGCCGAGTACACAGCGGCCCAGTTGACCGCTTACCGTGATGGTGTGCGCGGCAATAGCTTGCAGATGACGCAGATCGCGGCCAAGCTCAACGACCGCGAGATCAAGGCCTTGGCCGACTATGTGGCTGGACTGCGCTGAGGCCCAGACCAGCCAACCTCCTGGCTCCAAGGTCTTTTCCGCTCGGGGTAGCCAAGTCCCGTCCAAGGCGGGTACAGTTTGCTCAGTTCGGGACGTCCCGATTTTCTTCGCCTGAGAATCATGCATCACAAAAAGGCGGGTCTTTCGAATTGAAAGACCCGCTTTTTTATTGATCCCACTTTCTGCCGCCCCTCTTGACTCTCCTGTACGCGAACACCGTCCCATGAGCGCCGCCGACCTTGATTCAGGCCAACTCTCTTCTTCGGGGGCCGGGCGCGGCCTGCTCGAGCTGTTGTCCTCGATGCGCTTCGCGATTTCCCTGCTGACGGTGATCTGCATTGCCTCAGTGATCGGGACGGTGATCAAGCAGGGGGAGCCGACGGTTAACTATGTCAACCAGTTTGGGCCTTTCTGGGCTCAGTTATTCGGCAAGCTGCACCTCTTTACGGTCTACAGCGCTTGGTGGTTCCTGTTGATTCTGGCCTTCCTGGTGCTCAGCACCAGTCTTTGCATTGCGCGCAACACGCCCAAGATCCTGGCCGACCTCAAGACTTTGAAGGAAGGCATACGCGAGCAGAGCTTGCGGGCTTTCCCCCACCGGGCCGACGCCTCCATCGCAATGGGACCTCAGGATGCAGCCCAGGTCCTCGGCCAGGCGCTGGCTCAAGGCGGTTGGCGGGTCAAGTTGCAGCCGCGCGAGCAGGGCTGGATGGTTGCCGCGCGCAGAGGTGCATCCAACAAGCTGGGCTACATCGCTGCGCACAGTGCGATTGTGCTGATCTGCATCGGGGGATTGCTTGACGGAGACTTGATGGTACGGCTGCAGATGTGGTGGGGCGACAAGGTTGTTTTCAGCGGCGCTGGGATGATCGCGGATGTGCCGGCTCGTCACCGCCTCAGCGCTTCGAACCCAACGTTCCGGGGCAATATCCTTGTCGGTGAGGGCACCCACTCCAGTACCGCCCTTCTCAGTCAGCCCGGTGGCGTGCTGTTACAGGACTTGCCCTTTTCAATTGAGTTGCGCAAATTTATCGTTGAGTATTACTCGACGGGCATGCCCAAGCTGTTTGCCAGCGAGATCGTCATCCATGACAAGGAAACTGGCGAGGCCATCCCTCATCGGGTCGAGGTCAATCATCCGGTTCGTCATCGCGGCATCGATATCTACCAGTCGGGCTTTGACGACGGCGGTTCGCGGGTGACGCTGAACGCCGTTCCTATGGCCCCTGGTGTGGAACCTTTCGAGGTGGTCGGTGCGATCGGGGGATCGACGCCGCTGTCAAATGGCCGCGAGCAGATGACGCTTGAGTTTTCGGGCCTGCGGGTGATCAATGTAGAAAATTTGGGCAGTACCGCCCGGGATCCGCGGCAGGCTGGGGAGTCGCGTCTGTCTCACGCCCTGGATCAGCGTTTGGGCGCGGCCAACAAGACCACCTCCCGCAAGGATCTGCGCAATGTAGGCCCCAGTGTGAGTTACAAATTGCGCGATGCGGCCGGCCAGGCGCGCGAATACAACAATTACATGCTGCCTATCCGGCTTGACAACGATCCCGACAGCGTGCCCATTTTCTTGCTGGGTATGCGTGAGACGCCGGCCGATGAATTCCAGTACTTGCGAATCCCGGCCGATCCGGAGGGCAGCAAGCTGACTTTCCTGCGGACGCGGTCGGCTCTGCAGGATCCGGCTTTGCGTCAGGAGGCGGTGCGCCGATATGTGCGACTGGCCATACCTCCACAGCGCACCGACATGATGGAACAGCTCACTGCATCGGCCTCGCGGGCGTTGACCTTGTTCGCTGGCACCGAGCAGCCGCAAGGCCCGTCCGCAACGCAGAAGCCGGCGGCTGGATTGCAGGCGATCTCCGATTTCATGGAGGCCAATGTGCCCCAGGCCGAGCGCGAGAAGGCCAGCGAGGTGCTGATCCGCATCCTCAACGGAGTGCTGTTCGAACTGGTGCAGATGAGTCGGCAGGCCGCCGGACTGCCCGCCTTTGAAACTGGACCGCTGGCTCAAAATTTCATGGCCCAAGCGGTGCTCAGCCTCTCTGATGCTTACCTGTATCCGGCCCCGATGGCCTTTGAGCTCAAGGATTTCGAGCAGGTCCAGGCCAGCGTCTTTCAGGTGGCGCGTGCGCCGGGCCGCAACATCGTCTACTTGGGCTGCCTCTTGCTGATCATCGGGATCTTTGCGATGCTCTACGTTCGTGAACGCCGCCTGTGGATCTGGCTCAGTCCTGCCGACGCGGGGGGCCAGTCACAGGCCAGCATGGCCATGTCAAGCAACCGCAAGTCGCTCGATGAAGGCAAGGAATTCGAAAGCTTGAAGCAACGTCTTTTTCAGGGGGCCGCATGAGCAGCACGCTGGGTCGGGGTGGAATCGTCCTGCGGGAAGGTTATTTTTCCAGGCGATCGCCTTTGGAGTGGGTATTTGCCCTGCTGGCGCTGGTCGGCGGGGTGTTCGCCTTGCTGAAATACCAGCACGCGATGGACGGCTATGAAAAGGCGATCCTCGTTGGAACCATACCCAGTGTGATCTGGCTCGGATGGTTCTGGCGCCCCCTTCAGGTTCTGATGGTCGGCGTGGCGGCGGCCTCGCTGATGGCCATTGCCTCGTATCAGGGAGATCTGGCGCGTGCCGAGCAGGTGTTCTGGCTCAAGTATTTCCTCTCCAGTCAATCGGCCATCCTCTGGATGTCGGTTCTGTTCTTCATGAGTACGGCGTTTTACTGGTTACCTATCGTTATCCGGGGGCAGGGTGGAACCTTTGAGCTGCTGGGCTCCCGTTTGGCCTGGGCGGCCGTGACGATGGCGCTGATCGGGACCATGGTGCGCTGGTATGAAGGCCATCAGATGGGTCCTGATATTGGCCATATACCGGTCAGTAATTTGTACGAGGTATTCGTTCTTTTTTGCTGGATGACGACCTTGTTCTATCTCTATTTCGAGGACCAATACCGGACTCGCAGCATGGGCGCGATGGTGATGCTGGTCATTAGCGCGGCGGTCGGTTTTCTGCTTTGGTACACCCTGGTGCGTGAGGCGCATGAAATTCAGCCCTTGGTACCTGCCCTCAAGAGCTGGTGGATGAAGCTCCACGTGCCGGCTAATTTTGTGGGTTACGGCATGTTCTCGGTAGCCGCCATGGTTGCTCTGGGATATCTCATCAAACAGCAAGCCGATCAGACTCGCTGGCACAAGCTGGCCCCTCTTTGGTTGCTCGGCATCGTGCTGTGCCTGGCCCCTTTGGTCTTCCGAAAGTCTTCCTATGAAGCCGGGGGCATGTATTGGGTCGGTTACCTCCTGGTCTCAGGTGTCATCGCCGGCTTCATGGTCTTGGCGCGCAAACCGATCGCCCACCGTCTGCCAAGTTACGAGGTGATGGACGATGTGATGTACAAGTCCATCGCCGTCGGCTTTGCCTTCTTCACCATTGCCACGATTCTCGGTGCCCTTTGGGCTGCTGAAGCTTGGGGGGGCTACTGGAGTTGGGACCCCAAGGAAACCTGGGCCCTGATCGTCTGGCTGAACTATGCCGCCTGGCTGCACATGCGGCTCATGAAGGGCCTGCGTGGCACGGTTGCGGCCTGGTGGGCACTGGTTGGCTTGGGCGTGACCACCTTCGCTTTCCTCGGCGTGAACATGTTCCTCTCCGGATTGCACAGCTACGGCGAGCTTTGACGCCTAGGCTGGACTGTACGCTCTGGTGTTGCTTCTGATTCTGGAGTCTGGGCTGGACTGAGTCCCAGATTCTGCTCGGGTATTGCTTTGACGGTTTAATGCCAGCCTGTTCCCAAGGAGATTCTGATGTTGATCCGCAGCAATGAAAGCGATTGGAACCACAAGGCGGGCAGTGAAATCACGCCCTTGCACCTGTACCAGGGCCGTCGCGACTGGATGCGTAAGGTGGCCGCTGGCGCTGCAGGCACCGCGTTGGCGGCCTGGGCCGGCCGAGACGCGCTCGCGCAGATGCAGACGCCGCGCCCGGGCAAGCTCTCCCCCCTGCCTGCTGTGCCCTCCAAGGTTCCTGGGTCCATGACCATGGAAAAACTCACCAGCTATCAGGATGCGAGCACCTACAACAATTTCTATGAATTCGGCACTGACAAGTCTGATCCGATCAAGTACAGCACCCGCTTCCAGACCAGTCCCTGGAGTGTGAGCGTGGAGGGCTTGGTCAAGCAGCCGCGCACTTTCGCGCTGGAAGATTTGCTCAAGCTCAGCGCCCAGGAAGAGCGGATCTACCGCCTGCGCTGTGTCGAGGGTTGGTCCATGGTGATTCCCTGGATTGGCTACTCCTTGTCGGAGTTGCTGCGCCGGGTAGAGCCTCTGGGCAGTGCACGGTTTGTCGAATTCATCACGGCTGCAGACAGCAAGAGTATGCCTAATCTTGACTCCAATGCGTTGGAGTGGCCCTACGTGGAAGGCTTGCGCATGGATGAGGCCATGCACCCGCTGACGTTGCTGTCCTTCGGCATGTATGGCGAGATTCTGCCCAAACAGAATGGGGCGCCCGTGCGCCTGGTGGTGCCCTGGAAGTACGGTTTCAAGAGCGGCAAGAGCTTGGTCAAGATCCGTCTGACTGAAGAGCAGCCGCGCACCTCCTGGGTCAAGTCGGCGCCACGAGAATACGGTTTTTTCTCCAATGTCAATCCGAACGTGGATCATCCACGCTGGAGTCAGGCCACCGAGCGACGCATCGGCGAGGATGGACTGTTTGCCAAAAAGCGCAAGACCCTGATGTTCAACGGCTACGAGTCACAGGTGGCCTCGATGTACGCGGGTATGGATCTGAGGAAGTTCTACTGATCGACCCTGGTCAGGGCGATGTTCCTCAACGACCTTTTGGGCCGGCCGGTCGTCAAGCGTCTGGCCTTTGTCCTGATGTTGCTGCCCATGGTGCGCCTGGCGACTCTTGCCGTTTCGGATGGGCTAGGGCCCAATCCGCAGGAAACCTTGATCCGTTCCACCGGCGATTGGACGCTGCGCCTGATCTGTCTGGCGCTGGCGGTTACCCCACTGCGCGTCAACTTTGCGCTGCCGGCCCTGGCGCGCTGGCGACGCATGGTCGGGCTGTTTGCATTTTCCTATGCGTTCCTGCACTTGCTTTGTTATGCGGTGTTCGACATGGGACTCGATCTGGCCGAGATCACGGCCGACGTCATCAAGCGCCCTTTCATCTTGGTGGGCATGCTGACCTTTGTCTTGCTGCTGCCCTTGGCCGCCACATCCTTCAACGCAGCGATCCGTCGCTTGGGCGCAGCGCGCTGGCAGGCCATTCACAGACTGGTCTACCCGGCCAGCCTGACCATGCTGCTGCATTTTTTTTGGATGCGTGCCGGCAAAAGTGATTTCGCCGAGGTCTGGGTCTACACCGGGGTGGTGCTTGTGTTGCTTGGTTGGCGCCTGCGGCGCTGGCTTCAGAGCAGGCGCTCGTTGCGCATCTGATCGGCGACGGTTTCTCGCTCGCGAATGACATGGGCTTGGGCACCATCGACCAAAATCTCTGCAGGTCGGCCACGGGTGTTGTAGTTGCTGGCCATGCTCATGCAGTAGGCGCCGGCAGACATCACGGCCAGCAAGTCGCCGGCCTGCACGCAAAGCGGCCTGTCCCGGCCGAGCCAGTCCCCGCTCTCGCAGACCGGGCCGACCACGTCGTAAACCATGGTCTGGCCCGTCCTTTCTCCGACCGGTACGATCTGATGAAATGCCTCATACATGGCAGGACGCGGCAGATCGTTCATGGCGGCATCCACGATGCAGAAGTTTTTCTGTTCGCCGGGTTTGGTGAAAACCACCTCGGTCAGGCACACTCCGGCGTTACCCACCAGCGACCGGCCCGGTTCGATCATCAGGTGACGTTGACCGTAGCCGCGGGCATCGAGCCGTCGGAGCAACTGTTGCCACAGGGCATCAGCGGCCGGCGGGTTGTCGCCGTTGTAGTCAATGCCCAGACCACCGCCGAAGTCGATGTGTTTCAATCTGATGCCTGCCTTCTCAATGGCATCGACCAAGTCAAGTACCCGATCCATGGCATCCAAATAGGGGGCTGATTGCGTGATCTGGGAGCCGATGTGACAGTCGATGCCCACCACCTCCAGTGCGGGCAGGCTGGCTGCCAGTTGGTAGGTGCGCAGCGCCTGTTCGTGGGCCACGCCGAACTTGTTGCCCTTCAGGCCGGTGGAAATGTAGGGGTGGGTCTGGGCGTCCACATCCGGATTGACCCGCACACTGATCGCGGCTCGTCGGCCGAGTCGGGCAGCTACAGCTGAGAGCTGGTGCAACTCGGCCTCGCTCTCCACGTTGAAGCAGGCGATACCCGCTTGCAGGGTCAAGGCCATTTCCTCGGCTGTTTTACCCACCCCCGAGAAGATCACCTGCTCGGCCTTGCCGCCGGCGGCCAGCACGCGCTGGAATTCGCCGGCTGAGACAATGTCAAAGCCACAGCCAGCCTGGGCAAATACCTGCAGCACACCGAGTGAGGAGTTGGCCTTGACCGCATAGCAGACCTGGGCCGAGCGACCCGCAAAACCTCGGCGATAGGCCGCCAGAGCCGAGAGCATCGAGGCTTTAGAGTAAACAAAAAGCGGTGTTCCGTGGCGCTGAGCCAGTTCGGACAGGTCGACCTCTTCGACCCACAGTCGCCCATCGCGTCTGTGCACGAAAGGGTGGCCGGGTAGCGCAATGGCGACTTCAGGAGAGCTCATTTGTTGGGCAGGGGGGACTCGGTGGCGGTTTGACGGGTCTTCGCGGGGGTCGTGGCAGGTGTTGCTGCCGGCACTGCGGATTCGGGTGGCGGCAGATACAGGGGGCCTTTTTGACCGCAGGCCGTCAAGCTTATTGCAGCGATCAGGGCCGATGCCCAACGAGCCGACCCTAAAATTTGATTTTTGTTCCACGTCCTCAACATCGAGCAATTGTAATGACCGACCTTCAGTTTATGGATCAGGCAGAGGCTCTGCTCAAGGCGGTGGAACTGGGCTGTGACCGCATCAATGATCAAAGCGATGCCGACATCGACAATCAGCGTACAGGTGGCATGATCACCCTCACGTTCCCCGACCGCAGTCAGATCATCATCAACCTGCAAAAGCCCTTGCATGAAGTCTGGATGGCCGCGCGCGCTGGCGGCTTTCACTACAGACTCAGGGAAGGCCTCTGGATAGATACCAAGGATGGGCGTGAGTTTTTCCAGACCTTAAGCCGATGCGCCAGCGAGCAGAGCGGCTTGTCGATCCGATTCGAGTCCTGAGTTCACGGGCCCAGGTTCACTGCTTGAACAGGTTGAGGATGTTTCGGCGTTCCTCTCCCGGAGGCAGCGGCTGTCTGCTATCGGTTCCGCGGCCATCCACCCCAACGCTGCTGACTCCGCTGCCGCGGGCGAATTCCTCGTAAAACCATTCTCCGCCGACATTGACCACGCCAGGGGGAACCGGTAATTCCTGCACCGGTTCTGACTTGAGGGCGTGTTCCATGTAACCGATCCAGACAGGCAAGCTCAGGCCGCCGCCAGTCTCCCGGTCACCAAGCTTGCGCGGCTTGTCATAGCCCATCCACACGCCAGCGACGACGGTTGGCTGATAGCCTACGAACCAGGTGTCGATGGCGTCATTGGTGGTACCGGTCTTGCCGTAGAGGTCCGGGCGCTTGAGTTGGGCCTGCGCCCTGGCCGCGGTGCCTGATCGGGTGACCTCCTGAAGAAGGCTCGACATCACAAAGGCGTTACGCGCATCAATGGCCCGCTGCCCGTCTTCAGGGCTGGGCGCCGGAGGCTGCACCAGCAGACGACCCTGCTGGTCGGTGACGTGGGTGATCAGATAGGGGCTGACACGAAGTCCGCCGTTGGCAAAAACTGCATAGGCCGAGACCATCTGCATGGGTGTGACCGAGCCGGCGCCCAGAGCCATGGTCAGGTAGGGCGGATGTTTGTCGGCATCAAAACCGAAGCGTGTCACCCAATCCTGCGCGTTTTGGGCTCCCACGCTTTGCAAGATACGAATCGAAACCATGTTCTTGGAACGCTTGAGTGCGGTGCGCATGCTCATCGGACCGTCGAACTGGCCGTCGTAATTTTTGGGTTCCCAGGGCTGTCCGCCGGTGACGCTGGCGTCGAAGAAGAGGGGGCTGTCGTTGATGATGGTAGCCGGCGTCAGCCCCTTTTCAAGACTGGCCGAATAGATGAAGGGCTTGAAGCTCGAACCCGGTTGGCGCCAGGCCTGGGTGACATGGTTGAACTTGTTCTTGGTGAAGTCGAAACCACCCACCAGCGCTCGGATGGACCCATCGCGTGGATCCATCGCCACCAGGGCTCCCTCGACTTCTGGCAGTTGGGTAATGATCCACTTATCACCCGGATCTTTCATCACGCGAATGACAGCGCCACGCCGAACGGCCAGGTTGGGTGGCGCCTTGGCCGACAGCCCGGACTGCGCCGGCTTGAGTCCCTCCCCGGTGATGGCCACCGTATCGCCGTTTGCCCTCACCGCGATCACTCTTTGTGCGCTGGCCTCGGTCACGACGGCTGCCAGAACATCCCCGTTATCAGGATGATCGGCCAGGGTGTCATCGATGAGGTCTTCGGCCTCTTTGGCGTCGGTCGGCAGGTTGACGAACTTTTCGGGGCCGCGATAGACCTGCCGGCGCTCGTAGTCCATGATGCCTTTTCGCAAAGCTTGGTAAGCGGCCGTTTGATCACTGGCTCTGACAGTGGTGTAAACGTTCAGCCCGCGCGTGTAGGTTTCTGCACCGTATTGGGCAAAGACCAACTGCCGCACCATCTCGGCGACGAACTCTGCATGTACCCGGTTGGGGTCTGAGCTAGCGCGTATCTTGAGCTCTTGCTTTTTGGCTGCTGCAGCCTGTACGGCTGTGATGAAGCCGTTTTCTTCCATGCGTTCGATGATGTGGAGCTGTCGCGCGCGGGCCCTCTTGGGGTTGGCGATCGGATTGAATGCCGAAGGCGCTTTAGGCAGACCGGCCAGCATGGCCGCTTCAGCTACGGTGATGTCCTTCAGCGGTTTGCCGAAATAGGTTTCCGACGCTGCGGCGAAACCATAGGCTCGGTTTCCCAGGAAGATCTGGTTCATGTAGATTTCCAGGATCTGATCCTTCGTCAGCAGGTGCTCGAGTTTGAAGGTCAGCAGGATTTCATAGATTTTTCGGATGTAACTTTTCTCAGCGGTCAGATAGACGTTGCGAGCCACCTGCATGGTGATGGTGGAGGCGCCCTGACTTTTGAGCTGCCTGACGTTGGCCAAGCCTGCACGAATGACGCCCAGGTAATCAACCCCCCCGTGCTGGAAGAAGCGTGCATCCTCAATCGCCAGTACCGCATCCTTCATCACCTGCGGTACATCCTGTATGGGGGTAAAGCTGCGCCTTTCCTCGCCGAATTCGCCAATCAGAATCTTGTCTGATGAGTAGATCCGCAAGGGTAACTTCGGCCGGTATTCCGCCAGTTCGGACACATCGGGTAACTGGGGATAGGCCATGGCCAGCGCAACTGCCACCACCATAGCCAGGCCGGTGGCGGCTGCCAGAGCCAGACCCGCACCCCAAAGGCAAAGCCGCACAAACCAGTGCCTGGTCGGGGCGCTTTGAGGGGGGGGCGTTGGGGCTGGCATGGGTGCGTGGGCGGGGGAGCGTCCGATCGGAGCCCCAGACGTATTTTAGGAGACGGACTGCCGGGAGGAGCCAGGTTCCGGCCTGATTCCTGCGCAGGATGGGCCGGGCGGTTAACAGGAATTAAACGGCCAGCGACGCCGTCTTGATAGCCTATTGCGAGTAGCGCTTTGTTGCGCCGGCGAAGTCGGTCATTCAGCAGGAGGGGCTGCGTCCCATGCGTGTTGATAGCTTGCTCAGACGTCTCGTGGGCGGTGATCCCAAGCCGCTGGCCGCCCTGGACATCGGCCCGATGCATTGGCAATGGGCCTTGCTGGACCGGCAGGCTGGGCAATGGCGACTGCAGCTGCGACAGTGGCCGGTGTTGTCCGACTGGTTGGAAGGCGGACGCCTGATCGACTACTCAGCCGTCGTCGAGGCCGTGTCGAAAGGGCTGGCCGAGGCGGGCGTACGCCGCCTGGCTATGACGCTGCCCGCGGAAGTTTGTCACTGCGATCTGCTGGAGCCGCCCACAGGTCGGTGGCGGTGGCTTCAGCACCGTTGGCTGTCCCAGCAGGCTCTGAAAGGTCCGTTGGGGTCGCAGGCGGTCTGGGCCGCACACCAGCTCGAAGAACCCACCCCAGGCTGGCGCCTGATGTCCGCATCCATCGAGAGCCTTCAGGACTGGCAGGGTCTGGCCGAAGCGGCCCAATGCGAGCTGGTTTGCCTGGAGGATGCTCATCAGGCTGGCTGGCGTGCTTTGGATCAGTGGCATCCTCCGCCGGTTCCCGATGTTTGCCTCTTTCAGGTGGGCCTTACCTGCGTGCAGGCGCTCTGTGAGCGCCTGGGTCGTTGGCAGTGGGCTTGGCGAATGCAAGACCGTGCGGTCGATCCGCTGGAACGGTGCCTGGAGTTTGCTGCGAACCGCCCGATGGTGTTTCTTGTGGGAGAAGGGGATTTGGCGACCCGTATTCGTGTCGGTCTTGAACAGGCGGGCCACCCGCCGCGTGAGCCCTCTCCCAACCCGGAGCTGGTGCTCGAAGGCGACTTCACGGTCTCCTCTTGGCCGGCGCTGGGTCTGGCGGGGTTGAGGTGGTGGACATGAAGCCCTCGCGCGTAGCCCGGCTCGATTTGCGACTGCCCTTGTCCGAGGCTTCGGTGCTGCGCCATCCGCAGTACTTCCGTCCTTTGCTCTACGCCAGTATTTGCGGGCTGCTTTCCGGCCTCTGGCTGGTGTCGGAGATACGCCCGGATCAGCACACTCTGGAGCAGCGAGATTCTCTGCAGGCCGAACTGGCCGCCTTGCAAGCGGCGCAGCGTCAGCGCGAGGCTGAGCTCAAGACCCTGCAAGTACTGGAGGATCAGTGGCGACAGCATCTGGCGCATCAGGAGGGTTGGCAGTCGGTGCGGCTGCTTATGCAAGCTCTGGGTAACAGCGCTGAACTGTCGGCACGCCTGACGCAGCTTCGGTTCGATTCGCAGGGCCTTACCTTGAGCGGTCAGGTTGCGCCGCCTCAGCTACAGCCCTGGCTGCATCGTTTCACAGCTCAGATCCCTGGGTTGGGCCCTTGGCGCTCCTTGGAAATCGGCGGCCAGGAGGACCTCGAGGATTCAGATTTGGAGCCCAGCACCCGTTTCGTGATTCGTTTTGGGGCCAAGGCTGCCTCAGGGCCCGTCGCCCCATGAGTGCTTCGAGCGCGCTCAGGTTCGGAGTGGGCGCTAGCGGCCGCGTGTTGCGCTCTTCGGCCGCGACGCCACGCGCCTGGCCGCTGATGCTTCTCCTGGCAGGGGTGATCGGTGCGGCCTTGCCTGTGATTGGGTTGGGCCCGCAGGCCTACGAGCAGCGGCAGGCCTCCCGGCAAGCCAGCGATGCCTTGCGCGGTCAGCGTGATGCCGCTCGCGCGCGCCTTGAGGTTGGCACGCAGAACCTGGAGCGTCTGAAGGCTGAGCTCGCGGCTCTGCCCGGGGCCGAGGCAGTCGTCGATCCGCCCGATGCCCTGCTGACCCATCGCCTGGCCCTTGAGCATGCCGTACGTCTGGAGCGGCTCAATGCGGGTCCGCCGCGGGGCAGATCGGGGTCGCCTGCCGCTGTGGCGCCGAATGAGGCGGCTACACCGTGGACCTTGCAGGTGCGGGGCAGCTATCGGTCTTTGCTGGCTTATCTGTCAGCGCTTGAACAGACCGGGCCGGCTTGGAGCCTCAAGCGACTGCAGATTTCTGCGGGGCGACCGAATGCGCACCGTCTCAGCCTGGTGCTCGAGCCTTTACCCCCTTCCCGATGGACCAGCCCTCAGGCGCCCCGAATGATGACCTACCGGATGGTTGGCGACCCTTTCGGCCTGCCGACCGAACGACTCTGGGCTCGATCTGAGGTGCCAGCCGTCCTCTTGCAAAGCCAGCCACGGACAGAGTTGCCGCCGGCCGACCCCCTGGCGGACCTGCCGCAGGTCTGGCGTGCGGAATTCGAGCGGCCGCGCGGGCCGTTGGAGTCCCTGGCGCTCAAGGACTTCTTCCTCACAGGCACCCTCAAGCAAGGCCGGGTTTGGGTCGCGCTCTTGCGCGCCGGCTCTGCGGTTCACACCGTGGCTGTCGGCGACTACGTCGGGCCCGATCTCGGACGGGTGCAGTCCGTTGACGAGTCCGGTCTCGAGTTGCGGGAAATCCGTCGCGACCCCAGCGGGCGATGGGTGGAGCAGGTGCGCCGCTGGCCGGTGGGAGGCTCGCCATGAAACTTGTTTTGATGCTCACGCTGGGGGCTTTCGCCAGCTTTACCCAGGCCCTGACGGCTCAGGCGCCCGGCCCGCAGCCGACGGCCCCGTCGAAAACGCCCGCGGCGGTATCGCCGGTGTCTTATCAGGGTCAGCCGATTTCTCTGAACTTCCAATCGGTTGAGGTTCGAACGCTGCTGCAGTTGTTGGCCGATTTCAGTGGCTTCAATATTCTGGTTTCTGATGGGGTCTCGGGACAGACCAGTCTGCGTGTGCGCGATCTACCCTGGGATCAGGTGCTGGAGATCATCGTGCATACCCGAGGGCTGGTCATGCATCGCCAAGGACCGGTGATCTGGGTCGGCACGCGCGCCGAGCAGGCGAGCCGGCAGCGACAGGACCTGGAGGGGCAACAGGCGCTGCAAACGATCGAACCTTTGGTGACTGAGAGCTTCAGGCTTAAGTATGCGCGTGCTGATGAGCTGGCCCGCCAATTGCAGTCCGGCACGAGCAGCGGCCGCGTACTCTCGCCGCGAGGCAGCCTGATTTCAGAGGTACGCACCAATCAGGTTTTTGTCACCGATGTGGCGGCCCGCCTGGCCATGGTGCGGCACCTTATCGAGCAGCTCGATATTCCGGTGAGGCAGGTGATGATCGAGGCGCGGATTGTTGAAGCCGCCGATGCCTTCGGGCGCTCTCTGGGCGTGCGACTCGGAGGACGACTGGCGGCCAACCCGGCAGATCCGCTGCGATCGGGTCTGAGCGGCGGGCAGGCCGGTGGCCGATACATCCCGCCGCAACAGCCTAGCGCGGGTGATCCGCTCATGGGCCGCGATTTCGGCATCGCTGGCACGGACATGATCAATTGGCCCGCGCTACCGCGCGAGGGGCAACCGGCCGCCGCCCTGGCGATCTCGCTGTTCAATGCCTCCCTGACCAGGGTTCTCAATCTCGAGATTTCAGCCATGGAGGCCGACGGCAAGGGCAAGGTGGTGGCCAGTCCCCGCATCGTCACCGCTGATCAGGTCAAGGCCATCATTGAGCAAGGCACCGAATTGCCCTACCAGCAGTCTGCCGGCAACGGCGCGACCTCGCTAACCTTTAGAAAGGCCAATCTCAAGCTTGAGGTCACGCCGCAAATTGCCCCCGATGGCCGCATCATCCTCAACGTGGACATCAACAAGGACAGTGTGGGTCGCAGCACGCCCAACGGGTTTGCCATTGACACCAAGCATGTCCAGACCCAGGTGCGGGTGGACAACGGAGGCACGGTCATGATTGGCGGAATTTTTGAAACCCTGGAGCGCGATGACGAGGCCAGGGTGCCCTTGTTGGGCAGCTTGCCTGGGCTGGGCGTGCTGTTTCGCAATCGGGCGCGATCAGTGACCCGTTCCGAGTTGCTGGTTTTCCTTTCCCCCCAGGTTCTCGTTGACGAACCGGTCTCAGCGGTACGGCCCTAGTCGTCCGGAGGACCATGTTTCTGCGCCGGGCGTTTATCATCCCACTTTGCTCTAGTGAAACCGGCGGTCCGTTTGTCCTCTCATTCGCCTCTGATTGCATGTGTGGGTCTGCCCGGTTCGGGCAAGTCCACGGTGGGTCGCCAACTGGCGCGCCGACAGGGGCTTCGCTTTGTCGATTCCGACCAGGTCATCGAGCAGCGCCTGGGCTGCTCTATCCGTGAATTTTTCGAGCGAGAAGGTGAGGCCAGTTTCCGCGACCTTGAGGAGCAGGTGCTCGACGAACTGACGCAGGCTGACGGGGCGGTGCTGTCGACCGGCGGCGGTTCGGTCCTTCGAGCGGTCAACCGGCAGCGCTTGCACGATCGCACTACCACGGTCTACCTTCACTCGTCGCCCGAGGAGGTCTTCAGGCGCTTGCGCCATGACCAGAACCGTCCCCTGCTGCAGGTCGCCGACCCGCTCGGTCGACTGCGCGAACTCTACGCGGCGCGCGATGCGCTGTACCGTGAGGCCGCGCATTTTGTGATCGAGACCGGACGTCCTTCTGTTTCGGGCCTGGTCAATATGATCGTCGCGCAGCTTGAATTGGGGGGGCTGATTCAACCGTCGGCCCCGGCCGATCGTCCGTCGGCAACGCCCACCGCTTCTTATTCGCGCTGAAGCTATGAGCCCACCGGATTTGCAAACCCAGCGCGTATCGATCGAACTCGGATCGCGCAGCTACCCGATCCTGATAGGAGCGGGACTGCTGGCCGATCCGCGGACCTACGCTGATCTGCCGCGCGCCCAGACGGCGTTGGTTGTCACCAACGTCACCCTCGCACCGCTGTATGCGGCTGTCTTGCAGCAGGCGCTGGCCGCTCACTATCCGCGCGTGTTGTTGTTGGTCTTGCCCGATGGCGAGGTCCACAAGGATTGGCTGAACCTGCAGCGAATTTTTGACATGCTGCTGGAGCACGGCTGTGATCGCCGCACCGTGCTTTTTGCGCTCGGGGGAGGTGTCATTGGTGACCTGACTGGTTTTGCGGCTGCCAGCTATATGCGCGGCGTACCCTTCGTGCAAGTCCCTACCACCTTGCTGGCTCAGGTCGACTCCTCGGTGGGAGGCAAGACCGCCATCAACCACCCCCTGGGCAAGAACATGATAGGGGCCTTCTACCAGCCGGCGCGTGTGATCTGCGACCTGGATGTGCTGTCAAGTTTGCCCGATGCCGAGCTTTCCGCAGGACTGGCCGAGGTGATCAAGTATGGCCCGATCGCCGACATGGAACTCTTTGACTGGATCGAGCAGAATTTGCCCGATTTGCTGGCGCGCCGGCCGTCGGCCTTGGCGCATGTCGTCAAGCGCAGCTGTGAGATCAAGTCCCATGTGGTGACCGCCGATGAGCGAGAAACTGGCTTGCGCGCCATTCTCAACTTCGGTCATACCTTTGGTCACGCCATAGAAGCGGGCATGGGTTATGGCGCCTGGCTGCATGGACAGGCGGTCGGTTGCGGCATGGTCATGGCTGCGCTGCTTTCGCACCGGCTGGGTCTGGTGGAGTCGTCGTTTGTTGAACGGCTGCGCCGTTTGGTCAATTCGGCTGGACTGCCGGTCAGGGGGCCGGTGCTAGATCCGTTGGACAACGCGGGTCGATACCTGGCTTTGATGCGGCTGGACAAGAAGGCAGAGGCCGGCGAAATCAATTTTGTGGTGATTGACGGACCGGGGCGAGCGGCGGTCCGCGCAGCACCGGATGCGCTGGTGCGTGAGGTCCTCGATGCCTGTTGCCCGTAGTGTCGAGCCTGCAGCCCGGCTTGGCGGTCGATGACCTTGGCGGTGTATGCCAGCGACCCCGGCCGAAGCCGGGGTCGACGTTACCCGGAGCAGGCCGCGCCTACCCGCTCGCCCTTCCAGCGCGATCGCGATCGCATCGTGCATTCCACCGCTTTTCGTCGCCTGGTCTACAAGACCCAGGTTTTTCTCAACCACGAAGGCGATCTGTTCCGTACGCGGATGACCCATTCCCTGGAGGTGGCCCAGATCGCGCGATCGATTGCCAGACCCCTGGGGCTCGATGAGGACCTGGTGGAGGCCATTGCCCTGGCACATGATTTGGGACACACGCCTTTTGGCCATGCCGGTCAGGATGCCTTGAATGAATGCATGGCCGAGCATGGTGGTTTTGAGCACAACTTCCAGAGTCTGCGGGTGGTTGATCATTTGGAGCAGCGCTACCCGGCCTACGATGGGCTGAATCTGACCTTCGAGACCCGGGAGGGTATCCTCAAGCACTGTTCCAGACGCAACGCCGAGCATCTCGAGCGCAGCGAACCGGGTGGGGTGGGGCGCCGCTTTCTGGATCGCACCCAGCCCAGCCTGGAGGCGCAGTTGTGCAACCTGGCCGATGCAATTGCCTACAACGCCCATGATATTGACGATGGAGTGCGCTCAGGCCTGATTACCTTTGAGCAACTGCGGGAGCTCGATCTGTTTGAACGTCACCGCAGGCAGGCCCTGTCTGACCACCCCGATTTGGCTCAGCCCCATCGGCTGCGCCGCCTGCTGCACGAGGCGATCCGGCGCATGCTCAGCGAACAGGTCTACGATGTCATCGATGCCACGCGCGCTTGCTTGGCCCAGTTCGGCCCAGACGGCCCTGATGCGGTGCGTCAGTGTCCGCCCCTGGTGCGTTTTAGCCCCAAGATGCACCAGCAGTCATCTGGGCTCAAGCGCTTCCTGCATGCTCATCTCTACCGGCATGCCCAGGTCATGCAGATGATGGGCCAGGCCCAGCAAATGGTGCATCAGCTTTTTCGTGCCTACATGCATGATCCTGTCAGCATGCCGCCGGACCATGCCGGACGGGATAACCTGCCGCGAGCGGTGGCTGATTACATTGCGGGCATGACCGATCGTTTTGCAGCGCGCGAGCATGAGCGGCTGACCGGGCAGCGCCTGCTGTGAACCCGCAGGTGTACTCTCTGGCCAAAGCTTGGCTGGTCATCCTGGCTGCGGTGGTGGCGGCGTTGCAGGTGGGCAAGCTGCCCCCAGCCTTGCCTGCCCTGCAGGCCGATTTGGGCTTGAGTCTGGTGCAGTCGGGATTTCTCTTGTCCATGGTGCAGATCGCCGGCATGCTGACTGCCATCGTGGTCGGCTCGTGGGCCGATCGCTCCGGCCTTAAGCGGGCGATGGTCGCAGGAACGATGATATTGGCCGTGGCCAGCGCTCTGGGTAGCCGAGTTCATGATGCTGGCTGGCTCATGCTGCTGAGGGCGCTCGAGGGTATGGGATTTCTCTGGGTTGCGCTGCCAGCGCCCGCTCTGCTGGGCCGTCTGGTGCCGCCGGCGCGGATGGCCCGGTTGCTGGGCGTATGGAGTGCATACACCCCTCTGGGGACTGCCCTGGCCTTGTTGGTCGGGCCCTTGTTCATTCCATGGGCCGGCTGGCCGGCTTGGTGGGATTTTTTTGCGGTGCTCAGTGCGGTGATGGGGGTCTGGCTTTACCGTGTCCTGCCCCCCGATCCGCCGACCGGTGGACCGCGTCCGGGATGGGCAGACGCATTGGCCGCCACCTTGGGCCGCCCGGGCCCTTGGTTGGCTTCTTCGATGTTCTGCGTGTATTCGGCGCAGTGGTTGGCCCTGATGGGTTTTCTACCCTCGATCTATGCCGAGGCCGGTGTAAGCGGCCTGTGGCTGGGCGTACTGACCGCGGCTGCAGCTGCTGCCAACATCTTGGGTAATGTGGCTTCGGGCCGATTGCTGCATGCCGGCTACGGTGCGCACTGGCTCCTGTGGAGTGGTTATGGCGCCATGGCCTTGGGCAGCACCTTGGCTTTTTCGACGATCACCGAGGGTTCGCCCTGGCTGAGGTATGCCGGTGTCTTGCTGTTTTCGAGCCTGGGTGGCCTGGTGCCAGCCACCCTGTTTTCTCTGGCGGTTCGCCTGGCGCCCAGCCCGCAACAGATTGCCACCAGTGTGGGTTGGGTCCAGCAGTGGTCGGCGATGGGGCAGTTCTTCGGTCCACCGCTGGTGGCCTGGGTTGCTGCGCGGTCGGGCGGCTGGCACTTCACGCACCTGGTCACCAGCAGCTTGTGTGCCCTGGGGGCGGCTCTGGCCTGGTTGACATCCAGGCATTTGGCGCGAGTAGACAAGAGCTGATCCGATAGCGCTGGACCGGGCCAAGAAAAGGGGCGCTCTCATGGCGCCCCCGATGTTGAGCTCTGGGCTCGCTCGTTTATTCCGGCTCGATCCTGGCCTCGCGAATGGCTTTGGCCCATTTGGCCGTCTCTACCTTGGTTCGCTCGGCCATTGCCTGGGGTGTGCCCGGCGAGGTTTCAAAGCCCAGCGCCGCGAAACGTTCAAGCAATTCCTTGTCGGTGGCCGCTGCGTTGGCAGCGCGGTTGAGGCGGTTGATGATGTCCGGTGGGGTGCCGGCGGGTGCGAACAGCGCGAAGTAGGCGATCAGTTCGTAGTCCTTCAGGCCCAGAGCCTCATTGACCGTAGGCAGCTCGGGGATGGCCTTGGCTCTTTGCATCGAAGTCACTGCCAGCCCACGTACCTTGCCGCCCTTGACCTGAGGAAGCATGACGGCGAAGTCGGCGGTGAACATATTGACCTGTCCACCGATCAGATCGGTCATGGCTGCCGGTCCGGCCTTGTAGGGCACATGGGTCATTTGAATCGCAGCCATGCTACCCAGCATTTCGCTGGACACGCGCTGCGAGGCGCTGGCGTGGGCGAAGGTGATCTGCCCAGGCTTGGATTTGGCCAGGGCCACGAAGTCGCGCAGGGTCTTGGCTGGCACATCGTTGTTGATGGCCACGATCAGCGGAACCGAGCCCAAAAAGGCGATGGGCGCGAAAGCAGTGTCCTGGTCATAGGGCAGCTTCTTCATCAGGCTCTTGAGCGCCGCATTGGTGCTGTTGGTGCCCACCAAAATGGTGTAGCCATCAGGCGCCGACTTGGCCACTGCATCGGCGCCGAGCATTCCGCTGGCGCCCGCCCGGTTCTCCACCACGATGGTCTGTCCCAGGTTTTCGGACATCTTTTGCGCAAAAGCCCGCCCAATCTGGTCGGTGGCACTGCCCGGGGCAAACGGAACAATGGCCTTGATCGGCTTGCTTGGGTAGGCACCGCTGGCCGGCGCTGGGGCCGGCGCCGGGGCTGCAGTCTGCGCAAGCACTCCGGTTGACGCCAGCATCAGCGCCAGAGCGGTAGAAAGGCGAAATCTCATGAGAACTCCTCGTAACGGAATCTGCGTATTGTCAGCCTCTCGCAACCCAGCCCCTTCAGGATCTTCCCTGAAGAACTCCGGAGTCATAATAAATGGGGTCAGACCCCGATAAATCTTTACTCAGGGCTCACTTCAATTGAGCACTCTCGTCTCTTATGGCTCGACAAGCGCGGTTGACCGTCCCTTTTTATCCCCATCATGTGATTCAGCGGGGCAATGACCGGCAGGCCATTTGTCGGGACGATGTCGATCGACAGAAACTTTTGTCCTTGCTGACCGAGCACGCTCAGCAATTCAAGGTGGCTGTTCACGCCTATGTCCTGATGGACAACCATTTCCACCTGCTGCTTACCCCCGAAACCGCTGAAGGCCTGCCGAAGATGATGCAGGCGGTCGGGCGCAGTTATGTGCGCGCATTCAACACCCGGCATGGCCGAACGGGCACCCTTTGGGAGGGGCGGTATCGATCCAGCCTGATCGAGTCTGAGGCCTATCTGCTCACGTGTATGGCCTATATTGACCTCAACCCCGTCCGTGCCGGCATGGTCAGCGAGGCAGCCGACTATCCTTGGTCGAGTCATAGGCATTTGATCGGTCTGCGCAACGATAGGCTGGTGACTGCGCATGCACTCTTTTGGGGCCTGGGTAATACGCCTTTTGCCCGAGAGGCCGCCTATGCCCAAATGGTTCGGGCCGGTATCGCTGTGCAGCACCAGTCGGATCTGACCCGAGCTGCTCTAACCGGCTGGGCCCTGGGTTCCGAGTCCTTCATGGCTGAACTGACGCAGAGCACGCAGAGAAGGCTTGCGCCAGCCAAGCCGGGTCGTCCGCCCGGCTCGCGCCGAAAATCATGATGAGCAGGTCCTCCGACCTGGGGAATTCGCGCTCTATTTAATCTGTCCCTAATTAAAAATCAATCACAGATCTGTTAAAAAAATTGGGGTCAGACCCCAATTAATTGATTTGGCATTCTCTTTGCGAGCGCTTATGCTCCGCACTCCGAATTTATGACCATAAGGGTTTGCCATGACTAGCGCCTCTGATTTGGAACTCTCGCGACAGCAAGGTCTTTACTGCCCTGACCAAGAGCATGATGCCTGCGGCGTGGGCTTCGTGGCTCACATCAAGGGACAGAAAAGCCACGCTATCGTCGAGCAGGCGCTGAAGATTCTGGAAAATCTGGACCATCGAGGCGCTGTTGGGGCCGACAAGCTGATGGGGGACGGGGCCGGCATTCTCATCCAGACCCCTGATCTGCTTTACCGCGAAGAAATGGCCAAGCAGGGCGTGAATTTGCCCCCGTTTGGTGAATACGGTGTGGGCATGGTTTTC
>CAYPSU010000031.1:25352-25705 GCA_964413475.1 uncultured Polaromonas sp.
GGCTCGGATGTGATTGTTCAGGACGCTCTGGAGCGCAAGCTCTATGTGATTCGCAAGACGGCCAGTGCCGCCATACAGGCCCTGGGCCTCAAGCACAGCAACGAGTACTACATCCCCAGTATGTCCAGTCGTACCGTGGTCTACAAGGGCCTGCTGCTTGCCGACCAGGTGGGTACGTATTACATGGATTTGCAGGATGCTCGTTGTGTCTCGGCCTTGGGTTTGGTGCACCAGCGTTTTTCCACCAACACCTTCCCGGAGTGGCCGCTTGCGCACCCCTATCGCTATGTGGCCCACAACGGCGAGATCAACACCGTCAAGGGCAATTACAACTGGATGAAGGCGCGCGAGGG
>CAYPSU010000032.1:0-25695 GCA_964413475.1 uncultured Polaromonas sp.
ACGGGCAGCCTGGGTGCAGGCCTCGTACAGGCACTCGAGCGCCATCTGCGGGTTGGCCAGCAGTTCAGCCCCACTGGGGGCTACGGTCTCGATGTGTTGCAGTAAGTCGGCGTAACCCAGGGACAGGGCCAGGCGCTCAAGCATGGGTCGCCAACGCTCGCCGCCGGTGACGATGGCAAAGGGGCCGTGCGCGGAGGCCTCGATGAACGAGGCCTCTGCCAAGCCGGTAACCGGAGTGGCACTGCACTCACGCAGGGCAAAAAGCCCAGGGTCGCCAAAACAGCCGATCAACACCGCATCGGGCGGCTGCCCCCCCAGGTCGAGCTGTTCGGCCCATACCTCTAAGGCGGCATGCGCAGCCACAGCATGGCTGGCCTCGCAGGCGATGTAGCTGGCTCCAAAGCGTGCGGTATGCGCGTCCAGTTGCCAATCGGGCGGCAACACCGGCCCGAGGGTTCGCATCAGGCGCTCGGTGGTCGAGGCACTGGTGTTGGGGTTGATCAGTAGCAGTCTGCGAGCGGTTTTTGAAGTCATGATGAACTCACTAGATCACGAATGCGCGCACTCTTTAGGTGCGCATCGGCATTCGGGCCAGGGTGCCACGCACCAAAAAAGGGCCGATCCGGCCGTTTTGCTGCAGTTGCATGGGGCGCCAGCGCCATCGCAACCGGTCAAACGCCTGATGGCGGTTGGCATTGTTCCTGCTGGAACGGCTTCAGCCTGATGGGCTCGCAAGTTTTTTGCCTGAAAACGATCAATAGCAAGGAAGGATCTGAAGATGAAACGTCGTGAACTGCTGGCCGCCGGTACCGCCGCCCTGGCCGCCCCCTGGGTCCATGCACAGAGCTCGGGCTGGCCGAACCGCCCCATCCGCCTGATGGTGCAGTATCCCCCAGGCGGTCTGGTCGACACCGTGGCCCGCCTGATGGCGCCACATCTTTCGCAGGCTTTGGGCCAGACCGTGGTGGTCGACAACAAGCCTGGCGCCGGCGGTCTGATCGGCACCGATCTGGCGTCCAAACAGGCGGCCGACGGCTACACCCTGCTGGTCAGCCACGCCTCGGTGCACATCTACGCCACCGCCACGCGCAACACCATGCCCTTCGACCCGGTGGGCGACTTTACGCACATGGGCATGCTGGTTGAGGCGCCGATGACGCTGCTGGTCCGGGCCCAGTCCCCCTTCCAGAACATGGCCCAGTACATGGCCGCTGCCAAGACCCGCCCGGTGCGCTACGGCTCCTCGGGCATCGGCTCGGCCAACCACCTCTACGGGGAACTGCTCAAGCTCGAAGGTCCGGCGCCACAACATGACCATGTGCCCTACCAGGGCAGCGCACCGGCCATGCAAGACCTGCTGGGCGGCCAGATCGACAGCCTGTTCGATCCGATCACCACCAACACCGCCGCGCTCAAGGGAGGGACGCTGCGTGCGCTGGCCATCTCCACCCCCGCGCGCTTGCCCGCCTTCCCCAACATTCCGACCTTCGCCGAGGTGGGCTTCCCCTCCCTGACAGGCTCGCAGTGGCTGGGTCTGTCCGGGCCGAAGAATTTGCCGGCGCCCATCGTGCAAAGGCTCACCGCCCTGATTCCGGAGATCATGGCCAAGCCCGACATCATGTCGCGCCTGGAAGAGTTGCAGACGCTGCCGCGCAAAACCCCGGTGGTGGGCGAGGAGTTCGTCAAGCTGATCCGCGGGCAAATCTCCACCTGGACCGCAGTGGCCAAGAAAGCCAAGGTGGAGGTGATCGCCTGAGTTTGAGCTTCGACTTACACTGGGCGCTCAGCGGGCCACCTTCGGGTGGCCCGCTTCATTGATCGCCCGCCACGACGCGCGTCGACAAAAAAGGCCAGCCATGACCGAAGTGGATTTCGAACAATTGGGCAGCTATCCGCGCTACAAGCTGATGGCCAGCCTGATCGTGCCGCGGCCAATTGCCCTGGTCACCACGGTCGGGGCCAACGGCGTGGTCAATGCCGCTCCTTTTTCAATGTTCAACATGGTGGGTGAGGACCCGCCCATCTTGATGATCAGCATCAATCGACTGCAGGATGGTCGCCTGAAAGACACCGCCGCCAATATCTTGCACAACGGCGAGTTTGTGGTGCATATGTCCGACGAGCCCATGGCGCAGAAGATGCACGACTGTGGAGAGGCTTTTCCATCGAGCGTCAGCGAGTTGACCGAAGTCGGCCTCACCCCGGTGCCTTCGCGATGCGTCGTGCCGCCACGCATCCAGGAATCGCCCGTGGCCTTCGAATGTGTGCTGCATGAGAAACTGGAAACCGAAAGCCGCTATGTGTTCATCGGCCGCATCAAATGGCTGGCCGCGCGAGACGGTCTGATCGACACCGAGGCCTGGCGTGTCAATTTGCGCGAGTACAGCCCAGTGGCGCGCTTCGGCGCGAGTTTCTACACCCGTACCAACGAGCGTTTCTCACTTAACGATGTGCCCCAAGAGTCAGCGCCTGCGTCGACAGCGATCGATCAGCTGTAGCGGGCCAGGCCCCATCGACGCGAGGGCGCGGCCCCTGCACGGATCTGATGATGCCCGGTGAGCCCCTGCGGGAGCGCCGCCCTCGGCGCGATCCGCGCAAAAAAATCATCGACAATTTTGTGCCGTTCAACCAGCTACACAGCCCTACCCCAAAGGAAGCCCGATGAATCAGGACCACCCCGCCTTGCTGGCCGAAGACAAGCGGCGCGCCGCCTTGATCGCCAATGATGTGGGCACGCTGGGCGCGCTGATGGCGCCAGGCTTGGTGTACGTGCATTCCACCGGCGGGCGTGACAGCCGGGAAAGTTATCTCGACAGCATCAGGAGCGGTGCGCTGCGCTATCTGGAGGTGAACTTCAGCGATCTGCAGGTTCATCCGCTACCCGGTCAGGCCGCCATCGTGACCGGCCGCATGAAGGCGGCGATTCATCGCCAGGGTCAGGACAGGGAAGTCTTGAGCCACTTCATGACCGTCTGGGCTTGCGGTGCCGACCAGCAATGGCGACTGTATGCCCACCAAGGAACAACGGCCAGCTAAAGGCACGGCAGCCGGATTGGGCTTGAGCTGCTGCCGCCAACAGCAGCATAGACACAGCTACGCCGACCCCAAAGTCCATACGAATAGACGCCAAGGGAAGAGCCCCCAACCGGGCCTCAGGATGAACGCCCCCAAAAGCCCCCGAGGCCCAGACCGGGGGGCCGGGCTCCTCACCCCCTGCTTAATCTTGCCTTAATCCTACGTCGCCAGAATCGACTTCATAGGCCTATACCTATGAATCACGAAGGATCCGAAATGTCGGCTTTGGCAAGACTTGATGCTCCATCGGCCCCCCCGCTGCGCTTGCAGGCGGGCCCGGGTGGGGCGACGACCCTGACGGTGCACCCTAGCGGCAGTGCCGGACGCGAGCAGGTTGAACAGTTCATACACGAGGTCTACAAGAAGAGCTATGGCGCATCGGTTCAGAGCTATGCGCCGGTTCTGCTCAGCCTGACTGACGCATCAGGGCGTATCGCAGCGGCTGCCGGCTATCGGATCGCCAGTACCGGGCCGCTGTTCCTGGAAAGCTATCTGAGTCAGCCTATCGAGTCCTTGATCCATGCGCATGCTTGGGTGCCGAGAGGGCGCATTGCCGAGGTGGGGCATCTTTCATCAGAGCAATCAGGGGCAGGCCGGCGCTTGATCAAACTCATCGGTCTGCATCTGGCGGATCTGGGTCTGCAGTGGGTGAGCAGCACTTTGACTCAAGAGCTACAACACTTCTTTATGCGGCTGGGCATAGCACCGGTGGCCTTGGGCGCGGCCGATCCCACACGGCTCGGGCCAGAGGCTCAATCCTGGGGAACTTACTACGACCACCATCCGGTGGTCGTGGCAGGTCGTATCGACCTGGCCCTGAGCCGTCTGGCCCGACGTCAGATCGGCTGATGCAAGCCCTCCTGGAAGACGGTCGCCGCAGCTGGTCCGCCGAAGACCTGCGGCATGCCGGACAAACAGCGCAAGAAGCGCTGCACCGCATAGGCAGCCAGGTCGTGGCAAGCTTGCTGGACAACAGCGCCAGTTTTTTGGCGATTGACGAAGCCTGCGCAGCGGCGGGGCTCATTCACAGCCCCTTACCGCTTTTCTTCTCGGCCGAGCAGATCCAACTGGCCTTGCAATCGGCCGGCGTCGACACATTGGTCGCCGAGCCATCCGTGGCATTGGCCTGGCGCGAGCTGCCCTGGGAAGAAATGCCGGTGGCCGACCGGCTCTTGCAGGTGGCTCGGCTGCGGCCTCAGAGGCCGGCCTATCCAGCGGACACCCAAAAAATCACCTATACCTCGGGCAGCACCGGCAGGCCTAAGGGGGTGTGCCTGCGACTGGCGGATCTTGAACAGGTGGCCGACGGCGTAGTGCAGGCGCTCCGTCCCCTGAACATCACCCGCCATTTGAGTGCGCTGCCCTATTCGGTGCTGCTCGAAAACGTTGCCGGACAGATGGCCGCCCGCCGCCAAGGCGCAACGCTCATCACCTTGCCGATGACTGAACTGGGCTGGACTGGCTCTTCCCAATTTGATCCGGCTCGCTTCCACGCGGCGGTGCAGGTCCATAAGCCGCACAGCCTGATCGTGCTGCCACAGATGCTGCGTGCCTGGTGCGCCTACCTGCAGCAGAGCCGGCAAACCGCGCCGGGCTGCCTTAAATTTGTGGCGGTAGGCGGTGCCGCGGTGGGTGCGCCACTGCTTGCAAGCGCGCATACCCTGAAGATTCCAGCCTTTGAGGGCTATGGCTTGAGTGAGGGTGCCTCGGTACAGACTCTCAATCTGCCGGGCGCAGAGCGGCCCGGCAGCGTGGGACGCGTCCTCTCGCACAGCCAACTTCGTCTGAGCGCAGATGGGGAAATTCAGATCAGGGGCAGTCTGATGGCCGGTTACCTGGGGCAATCAGCGCCGATGCCCCAATGGTGGCCCAGCGGTGATCTGGGCGAGATTGATGCCGACGGCTATGTGTACATCCGGGGCCGCAAGAAGAACCTCCTGATCAGCAGCTACGGTCGCAACATCTGCCCCGAATGGGTCGAGACCGTGCTGACCAGCCAAGCGCACATCTTGCAGGCGGTGGTCTTCGGCGACGGCGAGCCCGAGCTATGGGCCGTGATCTGGCCGGCCCAGTCCGAGACTTCCGATCAAGACTTGCAAGACGCTATCGACCGGTCCAACGCCACGCTTCCGGACTATGCGCGCATCGCTCGATGGATGCGCGCAAAAGATGGCTTTCATACCCAAAGCGGCTATGCCACCGCCAATGGCCGGCCGCGCCGGGCATCGATCCTGGCCGCCCATGCGCCAAGTTTTACAGACCGTTCCGAAACCACCACCTGAGTTCAACATGAGTTTTTATGCCCAATTGGTCGCAGAGACCGCACCCGCCCGAGGCACCCTGATCACAACGCCCATCATCCAGGGGGTGCTGCAGCGTGCAGAGGTGTCCTTGCCCAGTTACCTGGCTTTTCTGACCGAGGCCTATCACCATGTCAAACACACGGTGCCGCTGTTGCGCGCGACGAAGGCCGCCCTGCGACCGCATCAGAAATGGCTGGAAGGGCCTCTGGACGAATACATTGCGGAGGAGTCGGGCCATGATGAATGGATCTTGAACGATATTCGGGCCTGCGGCCAGGACGCCGATCGGGTGCGATCAGGCCAGCCCTCACGGGCAACCGCCGCCATGGTGGCTCATGCTTACGAGATCACTGCTCGCGGCAACCCTCTGGGCTTTTTTGGGATGGTGCATGTGCTTGAAGGCACCAGCGTCGCCTTGGCCCTGCAGGTGGCGGACGCCATCCAAAAACCGCTGGCCCTGCCGGATCAGGCGTTTAGCTACCTGCGGTCACATGGGCAGCTCGATCAGGAGCATACGGCGCACTTTGCGGTGCTGATGGACCAGATCGATGAGCCGCACGATCGGCAAGCCATCGTGGACGCAGCACGTGTGTTTTACCGGCTTTATGGCGAAATCTTTCGCGGCCTGCCCATGCCTGCTTCGGCCCGCGTCGAGGCCGGTGTATGAAGGCCGCTCACGCCCACGTCCTGCTGACCGGCGCCAGCGGCGGCATCGGCCAGGCCATGTGCAAAGCGCTGTTGCATGCTGGGGCGCAGGTATTGGGGGTCAGCCGAAAACCGCAAAGCTCAGAACAGCCGGGCCTGAGTTGGATCCAGGCTGACGTGACCCGCAGCGCGGGCATCTCGGTCATCGCTGCGGCGGCTCAAGCCCAACCGGTTAATGTGGTGGTGCATGCAGCCGGAATACCTGGCTTCGGTGCCCTGCAGCGACTGGATCCCGAACAAATACAGTCGGTTCTGCAGGCCAACCTGGCCGCGCCCATGCTCCTGACACAGGCCTTGCTGCCCGGACTGATGCAAAGGCCCAAAGCCCAGATTGTCTTCGTCGGCTCGGCGCTGGGACGCATCGGCCTGCCGGGCTTTAGCCTCTATGGTGCCAGCAAGGCGGGCCTGCATGGCTTTGCCGAGGCCCTGCGCAGAGAGCTGGCCGACAGCCCGGTGCGGGTTCAGCTGCTCGCCCCGCGCAGCACGCGCACCGCTTTCAATGAAGCTCAGGCCCAGGCCTACAACGAGGCCACCGGGGCCCACAGCGACAAGGTCGAAAAGGTGGCGCAGGCCCTGATTGGCCTGATCGAAAGCGAATCGAGCGAGCGCTACATCGGCTGGCCTGAGCGCTTGGCTGTGCGTCTCAATGGCGCCTTCCCAAGCTGGCTCGATGGCAGTTTTAAAGCACACCGCCGTCACCTATCGGCTGCTCAAACCTCTGTTCATGAAGGAGAACGATGATGAACAAAATCCGTGCCGCGCTGGCCCTGCTGGCCCTGAGTCTGCCCCTGATCAGCTACCCCGCACCGTTAGACGATGCGGTCGCGGAGTTGCAACGCGAATGGGAGGTCATTCGATACCAAACGCCCGTCTCTGAGCGTGCCAGGCGCTTGGAGGTTTTGGCTGAAAAGGCCAAGCAGGTCAGCACGACGCACGCTGGCCGCAGCGAGCCCTTGGTCTGGGAGGGCATCATCGTGAGTTCACTGGCCGGAGAGAAAGGCGGCTTGGCAGCGCTGAGCCTGGCCAAGCAGGCCAAAGCACTCTATGAGCAAGCCATCGCGATCAACGCAAAAGCGCTAGACGGCTCGGCCTACAACAGTCTGGGTGTGCTCTATTACAAGGTGCCGGGCTGGCCGCTGGCCTTTGGCGACAAGACCAAGGCGGAGGAACTGCTGAAGAAGGCACTGGAAATCAACCCAGGTGGCATCGACAGCAATTACTTCTATGGGGAATTTCTCATTGAGAACAAACGTGTCAACGAGGGCATTGCGCATTTGGAGCGCGCCTTGCAGGCACCGGCCCGCGCGGGTCGCCACATCGCCGACACGGGCCGCCGCGAAGAAGCCCGAACCCTGCTGGCCAAGACCACCGGCAAGTAAGGGGCCTTACTCAGCGGTCAATGCAGCCACCCAAGCTGAGCCCTGTTCGGGCGCGCGATAACGCAGGACCAGTCCGTGCAACTGGGCAATCCGAAAGGCGATGGAGGCGCCCAAACCGCTGCCCGCCTCGGGCTGACCATCGGGGCGGTAGAAACGTTCTCCAAGACGCGCGTATTGATCGGGCGGCGGTCCCTCGGTTTCGTTTTCCACCGAGACACGATCGCCATTAAAACGCAGCGTGACCGTGCTGCCGATCGGCGAGTAACGGCAAGCGTTGTCGAGCAGATTGCGCAACAGGACCGACATGAGTTGCGGGTCTCCCCGCCACGCCGGCCCTTGTGGTTCGCTTGCGTCGGGCCACAGACATTCCAGCTGGATCCGACGCCGCTCAACCACGGGCAGAACGGCACTGATGGCTTCACGAGCCAAGTCGGCCCACTGCAGCCAATCTTGCTTTTGCAAACCCTGGGCCGCGTCCAGTTGCGACAGGCGTAGCAACTGATCCACCAGACGGCTCATGCGGTCGATCCCCGCCCGCATGGCTTGTGCAGCTTGCGCCTGCTCAGCCGAGTCGACGCTGCGGTCTAGGCGCTCCCATTGGGCGCTGAGAACCGCCAGCGGTGTGCGCAACTCGTGGGCGGCATCGGCGGTAAATCGCCGCTCGCGGTCCAGGGCTCCCGCGATTCGCTCAAACAATCCGTTCATGGCCTGTAGCATGGGCTGCAATTCCACCGGAGCCGAAGTCACAGGTAGGGGATCGAGGTCATGCGCGTGGCGGTGCTGCAAATCACGGGTCAAAGCGCGCACCGGGTTCAAAGCCTGCTTCACCGCCCAGCCCATAGCCACCAGCAGAATCGGGAGCATCAGCAGCCAGGCAATGAGCTGACTGGCGATCAGCTCGTAGACGAGTTCGTCGCGCTCGTGCAGGCTCTGTCCGGCTGCAACCACCCAGGCGCCATCAGGAGCCTGCAGGTAGTACGCTCGCCAAGGCTTGGCATTGATCTGCAGATCCACAAAGCCGACCCGGTCTGCACTTGGGGGCAGCTGCGCCCCTTCCCGGTCCACAAGGACGGGCTTGCCCTCTCGGTCCCAAACTGCAACCGCAAAATCATCCAGGTCGGCAGCCCCGCCGGGTCCCGCCAGCGGCGAATCCGATGCAAAAGCCTGAGGACCGACGCCCACCAAGGTTAACTGTATTTGTCGGGCGAGCCGGATCATTTCCGAATCAAACAGCTCGTTGACTTCGGCTCGTGCCTGAAACAAGGAAACAGCCACAGCCAACAGCCACACCGCAGGCGCGCTGATGAGCAGGTACATCATCAGGCGCCGCCGCAAACTCATGAAAGCTCCTCGATCGAGCCCAGGGCATAGCCCAGCCCGCGGATGGTGCGCACCAGAGGAGGCGTTAACTTTCGCCGCAGGTGGTGAATGTGCACTTCCAGCGCATTACTTTCTGGCTCCCCGCCTCGCCAGTCGTATAGCTGTTCGAGCAACTGTGCCTTGGACAGTACCTTGCGGGGGGCTTTGAGGAACACCTCCAGCAACACCGTTTCTCGCGCTGTCAGGTCCACAGGCTGCCCGCGCCACAGCACCAACTTGCTGGCGGGGTTGTATGTCAGCGCCCCATGGGTCCAATCGGGCTGGGGCGAGCGTCCGCTGGCACGCCGCATCACAGCGCGCAGACGCGCATCGAGTTCGCTCAGGGATATCGGTTTGATGAGATAGTCATCGGCTCCGACATCGAGCCCCTCGATGCGCTGATCCACCGCATCGCGCGCGGTCAAGACGAGCACCGGCAAGGACCTGCCATGCGTTCGCCAGCGCCGCAGCCACACCAGGCCGTCGGCATCGGGCAGGCCCAGATCCAGAACCACAGCGTCATAGCTGGTGTCGCCCAAGGCCGCATCGGCCTGCACTCCGGCAGAGAACCAGTCCACCACATGGCCCTCGGCCCGCAGACCGGCACTCAAAGCTTCGCCCAATTGAGCATCGTCTTCAAGAACAAGCAGGCGCATGGGTAAGGGCTCGGATCAGGTGAGGCCTTCCACAGCGAGCATCGGCTCGCCGGCGACGCCTATCAACCCGCCTACGCGGCATCTTAATGGATCGGCCCCTGCGCCCCTGAACCGGCGCCGAGGCCACGGGCGCTCCCCGGGGTCTGCAAAGAGCCCGAGGGACAAACCCGTGCATCAGCGTTAAAGTGGGGCTTTTGATCACCCAAGCCATGCCAGCAGACCCCCCCAACAGCGCCGGTAACGGTGCAAGCGCCTCGGTGTCTTCGCCCGGGCATATCCGGCTGACTTCCCATTCGGGCGGCTTTGGCGCCCTGCCCATACGCTGGGGAGCGCAAACGGCTGCGCAGCGCGGCCCGGTGGTGGGCACCACCACCACGCGCGGGCATCGCAATGTGATCGGCACCCACAGCGGCAGTTACAGCGTCTACCGGGCGCTGGCGGTGGCGGCCGGTGCGCTCAAGCGCGAGCATCGGGCCGACCTGACCAACACCTCCCCCACCGACAGGATAGGCCCCTATCCCCAATGGAGCGATCCGGGCAAGATCGTCAGCCTTGACCCCTGGGGCGCCGAGGTGGCCGATGTCTTTGCGCAGGAGCTGGGCGCCGGCTACGACATTCGGCCGACGATTGCAGTGACCAAAGCCCATGTGATCCTGCCTGAAATCATCGAAGCGCTGCACAAGCAGCGCCTGCAGCCGGACGGCGAGCTGCTGCTACCGGGCGGCGCCGCCGTCGTCACCAAGGTGGCCGTTGAGCCGGTCTGGTACCTGCCGGAGGTTGCCCGCCGCTTTGGCTGCTCCGAAACCGACCTGCGGCGCGTGCTGTTCGAGGAAACGGGCGGCATGTACCCTGAACTCGTGACTCGCTCCGATCTCGATGTTTTTCTGCCACCGATCGGGGGACAGACGATTTACATCTTCGGCAATCCGCAGGACTTGGCCCAGCCCACAGTGGAGCTGACCGCACGGGTGCATGATGAATGCAACGGCTCGGATGTGTTCGGGTCAGACATCTGCACCTGCCGGCCCTATCTGACACACGCCATCGAAGAATGCATACGCGGTGCGCAGCCGCGCGCTGTCGGTGGACGGGGGGGCGTAGGGCTGATCGCATATTCGCGCAAGGAAGGCCGTGCCTTGGGCGAAGTCACCAAGTTCCTGGTCTACAACGCGCGCAAGCGCCAGCCCGGGGGCGATACGGCCGACCAGTACTTTGCGCGGACCGAATGTGTGGCCGGCGTGCAGGACATGCGCTTTCAAGAGCTCATGCCCGATGTGCTGCATTGGCTGGGGATTCGCAAGATCCATCGCCTGGTCTCCATGAGCAACATGAAATACGACGCGATCACAGGCGCTGGCATTGAGGTGGGCGAGCGCGTCAATATTCCCGACGAACTTGTCCCCGCCGATGCCCGGGTGGAGATCGACGCCAAAATGGCAGCGGGCTACTTCACGCCGGGGCCAGTGCCCGATGCCGAGGAGCTGAAAAAAGCCAAGGGGCGAGGTCTGGACGCATGAGTCATGTCACGGCCGATGTGGGCACGCCGCAAGGGGCGGCCGATGTGCTGCGCAGCACCGTCACCCTGCGCATCCGTGCCCAAGCGCTGCTGGCTCAGGCACGCGAGGGTCGGTCCCCCTATTTTGAGGTGGACGATCCAGCCCTGAAGATCACAGCCGCCCATGTGGCCGATGTCACGCGCAGCCGCTATCCCTCGCTGCGCATTCCGTATCACAGCCGGTGGCGTCACTTCGAAGCGGGCGGTATCCCACGGGCGGTACAACTCGATCAAAGGCTGGGGCCGGTCGACGCCGCCAGTCGGGCGCGGGCGCAAATCGATCTGGTCGTGGTCAGCGTGCTGCTCGATGCGGGGGCTGGAGCCCAGTGGCACTATCACGAGCCCGACACCGGCTTGACCCTGACCCGATCCGAAGGGCTGGGCGTTGCAAGCTTTCAAGCGTTTACCGACGGCCTGTTTTCAAGCGATCCGGCCAAACCGCTGCAGGTAGACGCAGCTGGGCTGCAATCGATCGACGCCAGCCGGCTGGCCCAGGCCTTTCAAGTCACCGGTTCCAACCCGCTGGTCGGGCTCGAGGGTCGCGCGGCGCTGCTGCAGCGGCTGGGCCAGGCGCTCTCTGAGCAGCCCGCCCGGTTTGGAGCACGCGGTCGGCCCGGCGGTCTTTTTGACAGCCTGCCCCGAAGCGCCGACGGCGGCATTGAGGCGCACGAGGTGCTCCGGGCGCTGCTAATCGCTTTGTCAGGTATCTGGGCTGCACAAAATTCGATCGCAAACCTGCCATTGGGGGATTGCTGGCGCCATCCTGGTGCGCCCGGCGAGGGATTGACCCAAGGCTGGATGCCGTTTCACAAGCTCTCGCAGTGGCTCACCTACTCGCTGCTGGAGCCGCTGCAATGGGCCGGACTGACGGTGCACGGACTCGATGCACTGACCGGCCTGCCCGAATATCGCAATGGCGGCTTGCTTCTCGACACCGGGGTGCTGCGCCCCAAGGTCCAAGACTATGCCACTCGCTGCTGGCAGGTGGGCGATCCCTTCATCGTCGAGTGGCGCGCACTCACCGTGGCGCTGCTTGATGAACTTGCGCCGCTGGTGCGTCATGCGCTGGGGCAAACCGCGCAGGACATGCCGCTGGCCTGCGTGCTCGAAGGCGGCACCTGGGCGGCTGGTCGGGCCTTGGCACAATCCTTGCGCCAGGGTCTTCCGCCTTTGACGATTGCCAGCGACGGCACTGTTTTCTGATTCATCGAGACCGGAGACACACCCAACATGCGCCACGTCCATGTCATCGACCATCCTCTGGTCCAACACAAGCTGACCCTGATGCGTCGCAAGGACGCCAGCACCAACAGCTTTCGGCGTCTGCTCAATGAGCTGGCAATGCTGATGACCTACGAGGTCACCCGCGATATGCCCCTGCACGAGATCGACATTGAAACGCCGCTGGAGCCAATGAAGGCCAAGGCCATCGATGGCAAGAAACTGGTGTTTGTGTCTATCCTGCGCGCGGGCACGGGCATCCTCGATGGCATGCTCAGCGTGGTGCCCGGCGCGCGGGTTGGACATATCGGCCTGTACCGCGACCCTAAAACGCTGGTGGCGGTCGAGTACTACTTCAAAATGCCGCTGGGCATGCACGAGCGCGACGTGGTCGTGGTCGACCCTATGCTGGCCACCGGCAACTCGGCCATTGCCGCCGTCGAGCGCATCAAGGAGCTTCGGCCGCGCTCGATCAAGTTCGTCTGCCTGCTGACCTGCCCGGAAGGCGTCAAGGCTTTTCACGCTTCGCATCCCGATGTGCCGATTTACACCGCAGCCATCGATCGCCAGCTCAACGACCACGGCTACATCCTGCCGGGGCTCGGCGATGCGGGCGACCGCATCTTTGGCACCAAGTAGCGACCCCTTGCCTTTTGAGAATTTCCCGAAAGTTTCCACAACCCCTCACAGGAGATCACGACCATGACTCGAAACCGCATCAGCCGCCGCAGCGTCACAGCACTTGCTGTGGCAGCCCTGTCTGTTCTGCCCAGCCTGTCCTTCGCACAGGCGGGCAGCAAACTCAAGGTGGCGGCCATCTACACCGTACCCTTTGAGCAGCAATGGGTCAGCCGCATTCACAAAGCGCTGAAGGCTGCCGAGGCTCGCGGCGAGATCGAATACAAAGCCAGCGAGAACGTATCCAACGCCGACTATGAGCGCGTCATGCGCGAGTACGCGACCGCCGGAAACCGGCTGATCGTGGGCGAGTCGTTCGCGGTAGAGGCGGCAGCCCGCAAGGTGGCCAAGGAGTTCCCCAAGGTTTCCTTCCTGATGGGGTCATCAGGCAAACCTCAGGCGCCTAATTTCAGCGTTTTCGACAACTACATCCAGGAGCCGGCCTACCTGACCGGCCTGATTGCTGGCGGCATGACCAAAACCAACAAGATCGGCATGGTGGGCGGCTTCCCGATTCCCGAAGTCAACCGCCTGATGCATGCCTTCATGGCCGGGGCGCGGGAAGTCAACCCCAAGGTTGAATTCAGCGTGACCTTCATCAACAGCTGGTTCGACCCGCCCAAGGCCAAAGAGGCTGCATTTGCGATGATCGACAAGGGGGCCGACGTGATGTATGCCGAACGATTTGGCGTATCGGACGCCGCCAAGGAGCGCGGCAAGCTGGCCATTGGCAACGTGATCAACACGCAGGAACAATACCCCGACACCGTGGTGGCTTCGGCGCTGTGGAACATGGAGCCGACCATCGACCGCGCCCTGAAGATGGTCAAGGACGGCAAGTTCACCGCCGAAGACTATGGTCCGTACTCGATGATGAAGCACAAAGGCTCAGAACTTTCACCCCTGGGCACCTTCGAGAAGAAAGTGCCGGCCGAAATCGTGGCCAAGGTCAAGGCCCGTCAGGCCGAAATCCTCTCGGGCAAGTTCACCGTCAAGGTGAACGACACCCAGCCCAAGTCCGGCAAGTGATCAACCCCTGAAAAGATCGCGGGTGCGGTGCGCCCGCGATCGGCCATGGGAGCGACCCCCGTTCTACGACTGTCGGGAATCACCAAGCGATTTGGCGCGCTGGTGGCCAACGACGATATTTCACTCTGGCTGGCGCAGGGTGAGGTTCTGGCTTTGCTCGGCGAGAACGGGGCCGGCAAGTCCACTCTGGTGTCTATCCTGTTTGGTCACTACAGGGCCGATGCGGGGACCATCGAAGTCGGTGGGGAGCCGCTTGCACCCGGTAATCCGCGTGCAGCGCTTGCGGCCGGCATCGGCATGGTGCATCAGCACTTCACGCTGGCCGACAACCTGTCGGTCCTGGACAACGTGATCATGGGTACCGAGCCGCTTTGGCGGCCCCGATCGCGTCGCGCCGAGGCCAGTGCGCGGCTGATGGAGGTGGCCACACGCTTTGGCCTGTCAGTGCAGCCCGAGGCGCTGATTGGCCATCTGTCGGTCGGCGAGCGGCAGCGGGTAGAAATTCTCAAGGCGCTCTACCGTGGCGCGCGCATCCTGATCCTGGACGAGCCTACCGCTGTGCTCACGCCCCAGGAGAGCGAGGCGCTGTTCAGCACCTTATCCAAGATGGTCGCCCAAGGGCTGTCGATCATCTTCATCAGCCACAAGCTGGGCGAGGTGATGCGCCTGTCACACCGGGTCGCTGTGCTGCGCCAAGGCAGGCTGGTGGCGCAGGCCGATACCGCAGCCACCACGCAAGCACAGCTGGCCCAGTGGATGGTCGGCCATGCGGTCGATACCACCGAACGTCGGCCGGCGCGCCGCGTCGGCAGTGCCATCTGTCATCTTGAACAGGTCAGTACCCCGGCCGGGGTGCGTGGCCGCCTCGACCAGGTGTCCCTCAAACTGCATGCCGGTGAGATTGTGGCCATTGCCGGTGTTTCAGGTAACGGACAAGCCGCCCTGGCCGAGTTGCTGTGCGGCATGCGTGGCGCATCTTCAGGCACGGTCTGGCTCGATGGCGAGCCGATGCGCGCATCGCCGGCCTGGCTGGTCAGCCACGGTGTGGCGCGCATTCCTGAAGACCGACACACGGTAGGTGTGGTCGGCGACCTGCCCCTATGGGAAAACGTGGTGTCCGAGCGACTGCGCAGCCCAGCGTTCTCGCGCGGGCTGTGGATCAAGCGCGAAGCCGCTCGTCTTCATGCGCAGCGCGTCATCGATACCTTCGATGTGCGAGGTGCGGGCCTGCTCTCGCCTGCCCGATCGCTGTCGGGCGGCAACATGCAAAAACTCATTCTGGGCCGTGCACTCTTGCCCCCTCAAGACGGGCAGGCGGCCAAAGCGCGATTGATCGTGGCGCATCAACCGACCTGGGGGCTCGATGTCGGTGCAGTCTCCTACGTTCAAGAACAATTGGTGGCCGCGCGAGATGGCGGCGCCGCCGTACTGCTGCTGTCAGACGACCTCGATGAAATCATGGCACTCGGAGACCGGATCGCTGTGATGCACGACGGACGCCTGACCGAGGCCAGGCCGCACACGCAATGGACGCGCGAGAGCATCGGCCTGGCCATGGCGGGAGTGAGCCATGCATCTTGAAAAGCGGCTGGGCCCCTCTGCCCTTGCCTGGGTCATCGCCCCCCTTGTAGCGGTCATGGTCACCCTGATCATCAGCAGCCTGCTGGTGGCCTGGGCTGGGGCGCCAGTCGGACGGACCTGGGGCCTGCTGCTGCAAGGCGCTTTTGGTTCGGTGTTCGCTTGGAGCGAGACGCTCACCCGAGCCATTCCGCTGATGCTGACCGGACTGGCCGTGACGGTGGCGTTCAAGGCGCGACTGTTCAACATAGGCGCCGAAGGCCAGCTCTACGCAGGTGCCCTGGCCGCCGTTGCCGTTGGTGGCATGCAGGGCGCAGAAGGCTTGCCCGTCCCCGTGTGGCTGCTGTTTCCCCTCATGATGCTGGCGGCGGCACTGGCAGGGGCCTTGCTTCTTTTGGGCCCGGCCCTCATGAAAGTAAGACTCGGTGTGGACGAAGTGGTCACCACGCTGCTGCTCAATTTCATGGTGCTGCTTCTGGTGTCGGCCATGCTCGATGGCCCGATGAAAGATCCCGCCGCCATGGGCTGGCCACAAAGTGTCGCCCTGCACGGCGAGCTGGAACTCTCGCGCTTGGTCGAGCGCACACGGGTACATACGGGCCTGATCTGGGGCCTGACTCTTGCGGTCTTGCTTTGGGCCGTCTTCAAATACACCCTGCTGGGTTTTGACATTCGGGCACTGGGCAGCAATGCGCGGGCTGCCGCTTTTGCAGGCGTGCCCGTCACCCGCACCGTGGTGATGGTGGCCCTGCTTTCTGGGGCGCTGGCCGGTCTGGCGGGGGCGATTGAGGTGGCCGGGCGCACCAGCTATGTCACGCTGGACATGTCGCCCGGCTACGGCTACAGCGGCATTGTGGTGGCCATGCTGGCGGGGCTGCATCCGATCGGGGTGATCGTTGCGAGCATTTTCATTGCAGGCGTCCTGGTGGGGGCCGACAGCATGAGTCGGGCGATTGGCGTTCCCACCTACCTGGCCGATGTGATCGTGGCTGTTTCCCTGATCTGTGTGTTGGTGGCCACGCTGCTGACGCAGTACCGGCTGCGCTGGAGGTGAGACCCTGATGGCCGACCTGTTCGACCTGCTGACGTCTTCTGCCTACTGGGTGGCGGTGCTGCGCATTGCCACACCCCTCATCCTGGGCACGCTGGGGGTGCTCTGGTGCGAACGTGCCGGCGTGCTGAACCTGGGCATTGAAGGCATCATGGTGGCCGGTGCCTTCACCGGCTGGCTGACGGTCTATCAAGGCTGGCCACTCTGGGCAGGCGTGGCCGTGGCCGCCCTTACCGGACTTGTGCTGGGCTTGCTGCATGCGCTGCTCACGGTGGGACTGGCCCTCTCGCAGCATGTCGCAGGTCTGGGCATCACCATGCTGGCCACCGCGCTGAGCTACTTCAGTTATCGAGTGACTTTTCCGAAAGTGAACTCACCACCGACCATCACCCCTTTTGCGCCGATGGAGGGGCTGGGCATTCCGGTGCTTTCGGCCCAAACACCCCTGACTCTGCTGGCGATTGCGCTCATTCCCCTGTCGGCCTGGATTCTTTATCGGACACCGGCAGGGCTGGCGGTGCGAATGGTGGGGGAGAACCCGCAAGCGGCCGAGGGCCAGGGGCTGTCTGTCACGGCGGTTCGCACCGCTGCGATTGCAGCAGGCTCGGCGCTGATGGGCGTGGCAGGCGCCTTTCTCACGCTGTCGGCCTTCAACGCCTTCTTCTTCAACATGATCAACGGGCGCGGCTGGATCTGCGTGGCTCTGGTGGTGTTTGCCTCCTGGCGCCCAGGCAAAGCGCTGCTGGGGGCGCTGCTGTTTGCTTTTTTTGATGCGCTGCAATTGCGCGTGCAGCAAATGGGCGATACCGGCCTGCCCTATCAGTTCTACCTGATGCTGCCCTACGCGCTTTCCATTCTTGCGCTGGTGATGGTGGCGCGGCGCGCCGCCTACCCCCAAGCGCTGATGAAACCCTATCGGAAAGGGGAACGCTGATGCTGGACTTGCTGATTACCCACGCCACCTTGCCCGACGGGCGGCAGGCAATGAGCGTGGCCGTTGAGAACGGCCGCATCGTTGAAGTCGCTCCAGGCCTGAGCGCGCCTGCGCGAGAGACGGTGAATGCCGGCGGCCTGCTGCTGAGTCCGCCGTTTTGTGACCCCCACTTTCACATGGACGCAACGCTGAGTTATGGCAAACCCCGCATTAACGAAAGCGGCACCTTGCTGGAGGGCATTGCCCTGTGGGGCGAGCTCAAGCCGCTGCTGACCGAGCAGGCGCTGATAGAGCGCGCCCTGGACTACTGCGATTGGGCCGTCGCCCGCGGGTTGCTGGCCATCCGCAGTCATGTGGACACCAGTGACCCCAGTCTGCTGCCAGTGCGCGCCATGCTTGAAGTCAAGAAACGGGTGGCAGCCTATCTGGATTTGCAGCTGGTGGCGTTCCCCCAGGACGGTGTCTTGCGCACCGAAAAAGGCGTAGAAAACCTGGTGAGGGCGCTCGACCTGGGGGTGGACGTGGTCGGCGGCATTCCCCACTTTGAGCGCACCATGGAAGACGGGGCGGCCAGCGTCAAGTTGCTGTGCGAGCTGGCGGCCGAGCGCGACCTGCTGGTTGACATGCATTGCGACGAAACCGACGACCCGATGTCGCGTCACATCGAGACGCTGGCCAGCCAGACCCGCAGGCTGGGCCTGCGGGGGCGTGTCAACGGCTCTCATCTGACCTCCATGCACAGCATGGACAACTACTATGTCAGCAAGCTGATCCCCTTGATCGCCGAAGCCGGGGTCAGTGCGGTGGCCAACCCCCTGATCAATATCACCATCCAGGGCCGGCACGACACTTACCCCAAGCGGCGAGGCATGACCCGTGTGCCTGAACTCATGAAGGCCGGCATTACCGTGGCCTTCGGTCACGACTGCGTGATGGACCCCTGGTATTCGCTGGGCTCGGGCGACATGCTGGAGGTGGCGCACATGGGCCTGCATGTGGCGCAAATGACCAGTCAAGCCGACATGCGCGCCTGTTTCGAGGCGGTCACCACAAATGCAGCGCGCATCATGCATTTGCGCGGCTACGGCATCGACAAGGGTTGCGAGGCCAGTTTTGTGCTGCTGCAGGCCCGAGACCCGGTCGAGGCCATCCGCCTGCGCGCGACCCGACTCAAAGTCTGGCGGCGTGGGGTTTTGCTGGCCACCTCGCCCGCCGATACAGCCACGCTGGAGATTGCGGGGCGGCCCGGCACCGTGTCCTTCATGCCGACACAGGGCTGAGAGGAGAACAGGTTTGGCTGCCGGGCGATCAGGCTATGCAAAACATTAAACTAAGACCTTCAATTGGGTAACCGGGCTTTTTTGTGGGAAACAGCCAAGACGGAAATTTGAGTGTCTATGCGGACTTCGAAAGCCGAACCATTTATCGGTCGAAGATCGCTCCGCAACTCGAACAAGGCTTGATCCGCAAGTTCTTCGAACGCAAGCCTGAGGGCTTTTTTGTGGATGTGGGAGCCAATCACCCGATCACCGATTCCCAATCTTTCCATCTTGAGCAATTGGGATGGAGAGGTCTTCTGATAGAGCCCTTGCCCTCGTACTGTGAGCAACTCAGGGCCCATCGGACCTCAACAGTGATTCAATGTGCCTGCTCCAGTCCTGACAACCACGGCAAAACTCTACCCATCCACGTTGCGGGCGTTCACTCATCATTGGAGCCTGATCTGATTGCAGTGGGCGCGCGGTCCGAGGGGGTCATTGAGGTCCCGGTCCGCACCCTGGACTCCATTCTTCAAGAATGCGGCGCTGAGCCCGAATTTGATCTGCTGTCCATAGATGTAGAAGGACACGAGATGGAGGTTTTCAAAGGACTTGATTTGCAGGTTTGGCGTCCGCGTTTAGTGCTGCTGGAAGATCATGTCACCAGCCACCAGAAGCACCTTCACATGCGTGCGCAAGGTTACCAATTGCTGCTGCGAACCGGCCTGAACAGCTGGTATGTGCCCAACACTCTGGCGTACAAATTCTCTGCCGCCGCAAAGCTCGAGTTTTTCAGGAAGTACTGGCTGGGCCTGCTCACTAGAAAAATCAGGTACGCGAGATAAGCCAGGTCGAGGGCTGGCGCTGGAGCCCGCCGCGCCAAGCGAACGCAAAGTCCTACCCACACACCCAGGCCGCGAGGACCGATGATGAACACGCGAGACTTCTCACATGACTCAAGCTATACCGACTACATGCGCGTCGTTGAGACCCTCGTTTCGCAATTGGGCCAAGCATCCGATAAGTTGCTCGATATGCCCGCAGGAAATGGACTGTTCGCGGAAAAGATGCGCAGCAAGGGCTTTCTGGTAACCGCCGCTGACATCAATGAAGAGCGGCCCGACTATGCTTATGTGGATATGGAGAAAGCGCTTCCTTTCCCCAATGATTCCTTTGATTTCATTACTTGCATGGAGGGTGTCGAGCATGTGATCAATCCGACCGGCTTGATCTCGGAAATGAGTCGCGTCGTCAAAAAAGGGGGCTATGTGGTCATCACGATGCCGAACGTCCAGAATCTTTATTCACGGCTGTCTTTTTTGTTCACAGGATCGTTTTACCAGTTTGATCCAGATCTCACAAAACACCCGGGAGGCAGATTGATCGACCGCGGGCATGTATCGCCCATCAGCTATTTGCAGATGAACTACATCTTCATCGACTGCGGCCTTCGGCCCGCGATGATCAAGGGCAACAAGTGGAAAAAGAAAATCCTCATGCCCATCTATCTCCCCATAGCTCTTATCAGCCTGCTCTTCTATCAGCTAAAGGCTCGCAAGACTGGCGTCAGTACCCCCTACAGTCTGATGTCAAGCCCAGATTACCTACTGAGCCGATCGTTGGTCGCTGTCTGGCAAAAGTGAAGGCTGTGCCTTGGGACGCAAGGTAGATCCTTTTCGCAACCCGGGGTTGAAGCATCCATTTCCTGACCCCCCGTTGGGCAGGATAGGCCAGAACGAGGATGGGCTTTAATGCCGAGCGGGCAATTTGTAAGCGCCTACTCCCCGGCCACCCAACTCCCGCTCTTGCCCCCGTGCTTCTCGAGCAGCTTGACATCGGTGATGACCATGCCGCGGTCTACCGCCTTGCACATGTCGTAGATGGTGAGCAGGGCGACCTGAACGGCGGTCAGGGCTTCCATCTCGACCCCGGTGGGGCCTACGGTTTCCACGGTGGCGGTGCAGGCGATGCCCGGCAGGTCTGGCGTCTCGGCAAAATCCAGCGCCACGCGGCTGAGCGCCAGGGGATGGCACAGGGGAATGAGTTCGCTGGTTTTCTTGGCGGCCATGATGCCCGCCAGTCGGGCCACGCCGATCACATCGCCCTTGCGGGCGCCGCCCTGCACAATAAGCTCCAGGGTCTGGGCCTGCATGCTGATGCGGCCGCCGGCCACAGCCACACGGTGGCTGGCCGGCTTGGCCGCCACATCCACCATGTGGGCGCGTCCTTGTGCGTCAAAATGAGTGAGCGTCTTGTCGGTCGTCATGGCCAGCCCCCGAGCCTTTCACTTGCACATTGAAACCCTATCTTTACAAGCATCAGCGATCATAAGAGCATGAAGGCGAACCCTGGGCGTATAGCCCTGCCGATTGGAAAATGCGGCGGACGCTGGCAAGCGGGTCTGGCCGCTCTTGTGATGACCGTGGCCAGCACCCTCGCGCCGGCGCAGCCCCAGACGCCCAATCTGCCCTCTCTGGGCGACGGCCTGGGCATGACCGTAACCAACGAGCGGCGCCTGGGCGACCGTATTGCCGTCGGCATTTACCGCGATCCGGCCTGGTTGGATGACGCCATACTGGGCGACTACTTGCAAGCGATCTGGCAGCCCCTGGTTCAGGCGGCGCTGGCAAAGGGCGAAATGACGGCGGAGCTGCAAGAGCGTTTTGCCTGGCAACTGTTTCTGGTGCGCGACCGATCGGTCAACGCCTTCGCACTGCCCGGGGGCTACCTGGGCGTGCACACCGGGCTGATTGCAGCGGTTACCTCGCCCGACGAACTGGCCGCTGTGCTCAGCCATGAGCTGAGCCATGTCACGCAACGGCATATTGCGCGCATGATCGGTCAGCAGCAGGCTCAGATGCCCTGGTTGGTCGCGGCCATGGTGCTGGGCGTGATGGCCGCCGGGCGCAGCGGCGATGCAGCCAGCGCGGCCATTTTGGGCGGGCAGGCCGCTGCCGCACAGGGACAGTTGAATTTCTCGCGCGACATGGAACGAGAGGCTGACCGGGTCGGTTTTGGCCTTCTGCTGGAGGCTGGCTTTGGCGCTGAAGGGGCCAGCGCCATGTTTGAGAAACTGCAGCAGGCCAACCGCTTCAACGACAACGGTGCCTTTCCGTATTTGCGATCTCATCCGCTGACCACCGAGCGTATTGCCGATGCCCGCGTACGGCAGCAAAGCGTTCTTACGGGCTCGCCGGGGTCCAATCGGCGCGCCACACTGCCCAGTCTGGCCTGGCACGCGATGATGGGTGGACGCGCCCGCGTGCTCAGCGACAGCAGCCCGGATGCCTTGCAGGCCCGGATTCAACAAGCGCAGCAACTGCCAGCCGATGCCTCGCATGAACAGCGCCTGTCGGTGTACTACGCGGCCGCTCTGGCTGCTGCGCGCCAGCGGGAAGCCGCGCTGGCCCGTGAGATGCTTGCCAGGGTGATGCGGTTGGCTGGCGGCCAGCCGCAGATTGGACAAGCAGCGCGCTGGCTGGGCCTGGAGGTTGAGGAGTTGCTGGGCAATCCGCAGGAAGCGGCTGCGCGGGTGAGCTGGAGCGCCTCGCCCTCGCGGGCTGAACTGCTGACCCAGGGGCGGGTGCTTGTGCGCGCTGGCCGCGCGGCAGAAGTCACCGAGCGTCTGCGCGCCTGGGTCAGCCTGAACCCTCGCGATGGCAGCGCTTGGACGATGCTGGCGCAGGCCCTGCATCAGCAAGGGCAAGTGCTTCAGGCGGTTCGGGCTGAGGCCGAAGGACGGGCGGCCGAGTTCGACTACCAGGGGGCGGTCGATCGCCTGAAGGCCGCGCAGGATCTGCTGCGCAGCGGCCGCGGCCATGCGGACGGGTCAAACCTGCACATCGAGGCTTCGATCATTGACACCCGCGCACGCCAACTGCAGGCGCTGCTGCGCGAACAAATGCTGCAGGAGCGCAGCAACCGCTGAGACCACATGCACAAACCGTCGCTGCGCTGAGATCCCTCGGCACCCAAACGCTGCTGACACAGGCAGCCGGCGGCACCGCCGGGGGCAGGGGGCTGCACAATGGAGCCCATGATTTCTCTGGCCGATATTGCAGAGGCGGGTCAACGCATCAAGGGACAAATTCTCCTGACGCCCTGTCTGTCTTCTCGCACCCTTTCTCAAATCACGGGTTGCGATGTTTTTCTGAAGTTTGAAAATTTGCAATACACCGCCTCCTTCAAGGAGCGGGGTGCAAACAACAAGCTAAGTACGCTCAGCGCCGACGAGCGGCGTCGCGGCGTGATCGCGATGAGTGCTGGCAATCATGCTCAGGGCGTGGCCTACCACGCGCAGCGTCTGGGGCTGCGGGCGGTGATCGTGATGCCGCGATTCACGCCCGGGGTGAAGGTCGAGCGAACGCAAAGCTTTGGCGCCGAAGTCATTCTGCACGGCGACAACCTGGAAGAGGCTCGCGCACACGCGCTGAAGTTGGCACAAGCGCAGGGGCTGGTTCTGGTGCACCCCTATGACGATGAGGCCATCATCTGTGGCCAGGGCACCGTGGCGCTGGAAATGATGCAGGCGCAGCCTGAAATCGACACGCTGGTGGTGGCTGTGGGCGGTGGCGGCCTGCTTGCGGGCATGGCCACCGCAGCCAAGACGCTGCGCCCTGAGATCCGGGTGGTTGGGGTGCAAGTCAGGCAGTTCCCGGCCATGGTCAATGCCCTGACGGGCAGCGAGCACCCACAGGGCAAAAGCACCCTGGCCGAAGGCATTGCCGTGAGCAGCCCAGGGCGCCTGACACAGGCCATCCTGAAACAAACGGTCGATGAATGGCTGCTGGTCGATGAGGGCGACATCGAGCAGGCGATTGTGATGCTGCTGGAAGTGGAAAAGACCTTGGTCGAAGGGGCGGGTGCGGCAGGCCTGGCTGCAGTACTGCGGCACCGGGACCGCTTTGCGGGCCGAAAGGTGGGGCTGGTACTCTGCGGCGGCAACATCGATCCGCTGGTGCTGGCCTCCATCATTGAGCGCGGCATGGTGCGGGCCGGGCGACTGGCCCGACTGATGGTCAGCGCACGCGATGTGCCCGGCTCACTGGCCCAGATCACGGCCACGGTTGCCGAGGCCGGCGCCAATATCGATGAGGTGCATCACCAGCGGGCGTTTTCGATGCAGACGGTGCAGAACGTCGATGTGGGCTTGGTGCTCCAGACCCGAGGACCGGCCCATATCGAACAGGTGATCCTCGCCCTGCGCGCAGCCGGTTTCCAGGCGCGGGTGCAGGGCTGACCCGGTCTGCGGGGCGGGCCCGGGTCGCCCCGGGGGCGCGGCTCCCACAAAACGCCAGCCACCGCCCGTCCAGGCCATGGATAGTGGGAGCGCAGCCCTAGGCGCGTGAAGCCCCGAGCGCTCAGGCCAGCTGTCTTTGCGGGGACCGCGCCACTTCGCGGAAGGCCTGAAGGCGCAACTGCCACTGCTGCTGCGCGGCCTGCAGATTGCGCGACTTGACATGACCAAAGCCCTTGATCTGCTCGGCCACGGCAGCGACTTCAACGGCTGCCGGCAAACTGCTCGCGCTCAAGCCCACCATCAGCTCCTCCAGGGTGTCCATGTACCGAGCGATCAGCGCACGCTCACCGCGGCGCTCATCGGTGTAGCCAAACACATCAAAGGCGGTGCCACGCAAAGCCTTGAAGCGGGCGAGCACCGAAAACGCAACCCGAATCCAGGCGCCATAGCGCGACTTGATCAGATGGCCTTGCGCGTCCTTTCGCGACAACAAAGGCGGCGCCAAATGATGAACCAACTTGTAAGAGCCCTCGAACAGACTGTCGATCTTCTGGCTGAAGGCCGCGTCGGTGTGCAGACGAGCGACCTCGTATTCGTCTTTGTAGGCCATCAATCTGAACAGGTTACGCGCCACCGTCTCGGCCAGATCGGTGCGCATCGAAACCGCCAGCTCGGCCTGCCGCACCCTCTCGACCATGGTGCTGTAGCGTCGGGCATAGGCCGCATCCTGATAGGCGGTCAAAAATTCAACCCTTCGCTGCACCAGGTCGTCCAGGCTCTGCCGGCGCGCGGGCAGGCTGATAACTTGCGCCGTGGTCAGCAGGCGCTGCACACTGGCCGGGTCGTGAGCGGCACGGCGTCCCCAGGTGAAGGCCGCCTTGTTCTGATCGACTGCCACCGCGTTGAGCTCAATGGCCCGCATGATCGCGGGCAGGCCCAGCGGAATCCAGCCCTTTTGCCAGGCAAAGCCCATCAACATGGGGTTGGCGTAAAGGCTGTCGCCCATCAGCTTGACCGCCGCACTGTCCACATCAAAGGCGGCCACCGCTGACTCACCCACCAGCCGCACGATCTCGGCCTGGCAGGCGGCGCCGGGGCTGTTCCAGCCGCCGTCCTTGACAAAGCCCGCCGTCGGCGCGGTATGGCCGTTCAGGGCCACGCGAGTGCGCTCGGCGCGCATGCGCAGCAAGGTCTCCTTGTGCGCGCCAACAATCGGATCGCAAGCAAGGATCAGGTCCGCCGCAGCGGTGCTGACCCGCGTGGTGGCGATCTGCTCGTGCCGCTCGGCAATCAGCACATGAGCCCAGGTGCTGCCGCCTTTTTGCGCCAGTCCGGCCGAGTCCTGGGTGACGATGCCCTTGCCTTCAATATGCGCAGCCATGCCCAGCAGTTGACCGATCGTGATGACACCCGTGCCACCGACACCGGCCACCACCAGCCCCCAGACCGGGTCACTGCGGCCTTGCAAAGCCAGCGGTTGCGGCTCGGGCAGGACGCCCAAGCGCGCATCGTCGTAGGGGTTGGGCCGCCCCACATGGGCTTTGCGCCGCAGCTGCCCGCCTTCGACCGTGACGAAGCTCGGACAAAAGCCTTTGAGGCAGCTCATGTCCTTGTTGCAGGTGCTCTGATTGATCTGCCGCTTGCGGCCGAATTCGGTTTCCAGCGGCTCGACCG
>CAYPSU010000033.1:0-25634 GCA_964413475.1 uncultured Polaromonas sp.
TTAGCCACTCGGGCACCCGTCCGGCAAGCGAACCACAGATTATGCCATGGAAAACAGCCCGAGCGCTACCAGGCCACAGGCTCTCGCCCTTGGGAAACCAGCCAACGGTTGGCCGCGCCGAAGTGCCCGCAACCCAGGAAAGGACGGGGCGGCCGGGCGGCCGATAAGGGGGAGGGGTGGTTGGCCTGCAGCAGCAAATGGGGCCGGGGTACGTCGACCAACAGGGCCTGGGCCTGAGCGCCCCAAGCCATGAACACCAGGGGCTCGGGCTGCGCAAGCAGGCTCTGGACGATCATGTGAGTGAGCGCTTCCCATCCTTGCCCCTTATGACTGGCGGGTTGACCCTGCTCTACCGTCAGGACCGTGTTGAGCAGGAGCACCCCCTGCTCGGCCCAGCGCATCAGATCGGGGTTGCCCTGGGATCCATCGGCAGGCCCGAGGTCACGGTCCCGCTCACGCAGGATATTGCGCAGACTCGGTGGCACGGTCAGGCCCTGCGGCACCGAAAAGGCCAGCCCCTGGGCCTGCCCGGGGCCGTGATAGGGGTCCTGCCCCAAGATCACCACCCGAACCCGATCGGCCGCAGTGAGCTCCAGCGCCCTGAGGGGCTGCGCCGGGAAAATCACCGCACCGGCAGACAGCCTAGCCTCGATGAACTTTCGCAGCCCTTGTCCCTCGGCGCTGACAAAGAATCGATCCACCAGGGCGCGCCATCCCGCAGCCACAGGCCATTGCGCCGGCGCCCAGGCTTGCAAACCGGCATGGGGCTGGCCCGTCGCCGGGAACAGATCCCCGGTGACGAAGGGCCTCGGGTCAGCCGCGCGCGGCATGGGCGGGCCTCAAGCGAAGAGGCCCGCCAGCGCCAGGCCCGGCTCCTCGGCACGCATGAACGCCTCACCGACCAGAAAAGCGTGCACACCCGCCTGGCGCATGCGTGTCACATCGGCCGCCGTGGATATACCGGACTCGGTGACCAGCAGGCGATCGGCAGGGACCCGTGCCCGCAGACCGATGGTGGTCTCCAGGCTGACCTCGAAGGTCTTGAGATTGCGGTTATTGATGCCCAGCAGCGGCGTCCTGAGGGCCAGCGCCCGGTCCAGTTCCTGCTCATCATGCACCTCGACCAGCACTGCCATGTTCAAAGACAGGGCCAGGGCCTCCAGATCGCGCATCTGTGCGTCATCGAGGCAGGCGGCAATCAGCAGGACCGCATCAGCCCCCATGGCCCGCGACTCGTAGATCTGATACGGGTCGATCATGAAGTCCTTGCGCAGCACTGGCAGATCACAGGAGGCGCGCGCCTGCTTCAGGTAATCGGGCTCGCCCTGAAAAAACTGACGATCGGTAAGAACGGACAAACAGGCCGCACCATGCTCGGCATAGCTCTGCGCAATATCGGCGGGCATGAAATCGGGGCGCAACACCCCCTTGGAGGGGCTGGCCTTCTTGATCTCGGCAATGACCGCCGACCGCCCGACCTCAGTGCGCTGACGCAAGGCCCCCAGGAAATCGCGGGTGAGCACCCGCGACTGAGCGTCGGCGCGCACCGCCTCGAGGGATTGACGCCGACGAGCGGCGGTCACCTCCTCGCGCTTGACCGCCACGATGCGATCCAGGATATCGGCCATGACTGAGCTCCTTGCGCGCGGCTCAGGCCGCCTTGAGCCGCTGGCTGGCGGCCACCAACTGATCGAGCTTGCGACGTGCCGCGCCGCTGCTCAGGACCTGCCGGGCCATGGCCAGACCCGCGCCGATATCGGCAGCCTTGTTGGCCGCATAAAGGGCAGCGCCCGCGTTGAGGGCCACGATATCGCTGGCCGGGCCCGGTTGCCCATCCAAGACCGACATCAGCATGTCGCGCGATTGCTCAGGGGTCTCCACCCGCAAGGCCCGGCCGCTGGCCATCGGCAGGCCAAAGTCTTCAGGATGAATTTCATATTCGGTGATCTGTCCGTCCTTGAGTTCACCAATCAAGGTGCCCGAGCCTAGGCTGATTTCGTCCATGCCGTCTTTGCCATAGACCACCAGCGCATGCTCGGCGCCCAGTCGCTGAAGGGCGCGGATCTGGATACCCACCAGATCGGGATGGAAAACACCCATCAGGATATTGGGTGCACCGGCTGGATTGGTCAGTGGCCCCAAGATGTTGAACAAGGTTCGAACACCCAACTCCTTGCGCACAGGCGCCACATTCTTCATGGCCGGATGGTGATTGGGGGCAAACATGAAGCCCACCCCGACCTCATCAATGCACTGCTCAATGGCCTGCGGCGTCAGGTGAATGTTGACGCCCAGCGACTCAAGCACGTCGGCACTGCCAGACTTGCTGCTGACGCTGCGGCCGCCATGCTTGCTGACCTTGCCGCCGGCGGCGGCCACCACGAACATGGAGCAGGTGGAGATGTTAAAGCTATGGGATCCGTCCCCGCCGGTACCGACGATATCGACCAGATGGGTGCGGTCACTGACCTGAACCTGGGTGGCAAATTCACGCATCACCTGCGCCGCAGCGGTGATTTCTCCGATGGTCTCCTTCTTGACGCGCAAGCCGGTCATCAGCGCGGCCGTCATCAGGGGCGACATCTCGCCGCTCATGATCAGCCGCATGATGTGCAGCATCTCGTCATGAAAGATTTCGCGATGCTCGATCGTTCGCTGAAGCGCCTCTTGCGGCGTGATTTGCAGGCGTTGGGGCATGAAAGGTTCTCGCTTGAAAAAGGAATTGTCGGTCAGGTCGGCTTCGATGGTGCCCTGTCAGGCGCCAACTCCAAAGAAGCGCCGGACGGCGGCGATGGCTTGGTCTATGCCCCGCTCATCGACATCGAGATGGGTGACCCAGCGCAAGCCAACCATGCCGGTGACCAGCACCCCCTCTTGCTTGAGGTAGGCCACCAGATCGGGCCCTCGGCCCGCGGCCACATCGATAAAAACAATGTTCGTCTGCGCCGAGCGTACCGACAGCCCCTCGATACCCTCAAAGCCCTGGGCCAGGCGCTGGGCCAGGGCATGATCCTGGGCCAAGCGCTCGATGTGATGGTCGAGGGCATACGAGGCGCAGGCGGCGAGCAAACCCGATTGACGCAAGCCGCCGCCGGCCATCTTGCGGATTCGACGGGCGCGCTCAATCAACTCGGCCGAGCCGCACAGCGCCGAGCCCATCGGCGCGCCCAAGCCCTTGCTGAAGCAAACGGAGAGGCTGTCGAACAGGTCTGCCATCTCGCGCAGCCGCTCCAGGGCACTTTGGCCCGGGGCTGCTGAGGCTACGGCCGCATTGAAAACCCGCGCACCGTCGAGGTGGGTGGCCAGGCCGCGATCGCGAGCCAGCTGCGTGGCACTGCGCAGGTAATCGTCTGGCATGACATGGCCGTTCCAGGTGTTTTCAAGGCACAGCAGTCGGGTGCGAGCGAAATGCGGATCGTCGGGCTTGATCGCCTCCGCAATATCGGACAGGCGCATCCTGCCCTGCGCGTCTTGGGCCAGGGGCTGAGGCTGAACGCTGCCAAAGGCTGCAGCGCCGCCGCCCTCGTAGCGGTAGGTGTGGGCCATCTGACCGACGATGTACTCATCGCCGCGACCACAGTGCGCCAGGATCCCGCACAAATTACTTTGCGTGCCAGAGGGCATGAACAGGGCGGCCTCCTTTCCGGTGATGGCGGCCATGCGCTGCTGCAGGGCATTGACGCTCGGGTCATCACCAAAAACATCGTCGCCCAAGGGAGCAGACATCATCGCCTCGCGCATGGCGGCTGTGGGGCGGGTTACCGTATCGCTGCGCAGATCAATCCACATGAAATACCTTTCCAAAAACAATCGCCGACCTCCTCTGGGCTGGGCGGCGGCGCGAAGTATCGGGGATGGAGCCGACCTTCAGCCCTCGGGTTGCCGTATGCGAGACCAAAGATGGTTTTCGCAGCCTCACGAGGGCTCCAGAAAATTTTTGAGCATCGCATGTCCATGCTCGGTGAGGATACTTTCCGGATGGAATTGCACGCCCTCGATGGGCAGGCTGCGATGCCGCACTCCCATGATCTCCCCGTCTGCTGTCCAAGCCGTCACCGTCAGCGCATCCGGACAACGAGCCGAGTCGATGGCCAGCGAATGGTAGCGATTGACCGTGAGCTGCGGGGGTAATCCGGCGAAGACGCCCACACCCGCATGCGTGATCACGCTGGTCTTGCCATGCATCAGAGTCTTGGCCCGCACGATGGTCCCGCCGAAGGCCGCGCCAATGCTCTGATGACCCAGGCACACGCCCAAAATCGGCAGTCGGCCGGCCAACTGCACGATCGCCGGTACCGAAATGCCCGCCTCCTTGGGCGAGCAAGGGCCCGGTGAGATCAGCAGCCGGTCAAAAAGCCCCGCGCTGTGCCCTTGTTCAAGTTCCTGGACCGACAACTCGTCGTTGCGCACCACAGTCACCTCGGCGCCGAGCTCGCCCAAATACTGCACCAGGTTCCAGGTGAAGCTGTCGTAGTTGTCGAGCACCAGCACCCGATGCGCGCCAGGGGCCTGCGGTTGGATCGGAGCACTCATTGCAGACCCTCCTCGACGAGCTCACTGGCCCGCAGCAAGGCGCGGGCCTTGGCCTCCGTTTCCTTCCACTCCAGTTCAGGCACCGAGTCGGCCACCACGCCAGCGGCCGCCTGCACATACAGGGTCTGATCCTTGATGATGCCGGTGCGGATCGCGATGGCCACGTCCATATCACCCGCGTAGCTGATATACCCACAGGCACCACCGTAGACGCCGCGCTTGCTCGGCTCGAGCTGATCGATCAGCTCCATCGCATGAACCTTGGGCGCCCCCGTCAGAGTGCCGGCCGGAAAGGTGGCCCGCAGCACATCTATGGGCGTCACACCCTCCTTGAGCAGCCCCTCGACATTGCTCACGATATGCATCACATGGCTGTAGCGCTCAACCGCGAAGGCCTCGGTCACCTGGACCGAGCCGATTTGCGCCACCCGGCCGATGTCATTGCGCGCCAGATCGATCAGCATGACATGCTCGGCCCGCTCTTTGGGGTCGGCCAGCAAATCGGCCTCTGCCGCCTTGTCCAGCTCGGGCGTTGCCCCACGTGGCCGAGTACCGGCCAGCGGCCGAATGGTGATCTTGGTACCCTGGGGGACCGACTCTTGGCGCACCAAAATCTCCGGACTGGCCCCCACCACCTGAAAGTCCCCGAAGTGGTAGTAGTACATATAGGGGCTGGGATTGAGCGATCGCAGGGCCCGATAGAGCGACAGCGGGGATTCGGTGTAGCGCTTGCTCAGACGCTGGCCCACCTGCACCTGCATGAAGTCGCCAGCGGCAATCAGGTCCTTGGCCCGCTCGACGGCGGCGATGTATTGCGCCTTCGGAAACTCTCGGGTCACCGGATGCCCGGTACAGCCGCGCACTGGCGGCGCACCCACCGAATACTGCAGCTGCTGGGCAAGCTGCCGCAGTCGGCGCTTGGCCTGCGAGTAAGCCTCGGGCTGGCTGGTGTCGGCATAAACCATCAAGTAGAGCTTGCCCGAAAGGTTGTCTATGACCGCCAGCTCCTCGCACTGCAACAGCAGGATGTCCGGGCAGCCCAGCACGTCGGGCGGGCAGCTGGCGGCCAGGCGCGGCTCGATATAGCGCACCGCGTCATACCCAAAGTAACCCGCCAGACCGCCGCAAAAGCGCGGCAGGCCAGGCCGCAGAGCGACCTTGAACCGCCTTTGATAGGCCTCGATGAAATCCAGGGGATTTTCGTGCGAGGTCTCCACCACCTGTCCGTCGGTCACCACCTCGGTGATTTGTTCGGCCCCAAAATGGCGAGCGCGCAGGAAGGTGCGGGCTGGCAGGCCGATGAAACTGTAGCGTCCAAAACGCTCGCCGCCGACCACCGACTCGAGCAAAAAGCTGTAGCGTCCGTCGTCCTGGCTGTAGGCCAGCTTCAGGTACAGCGACAAGGGTGTTTCGAGGTCGGCAAAGGCCTCCAGCAAAAGCGGGATGCGGTTGTAGCCCTGCTGAGCAAGGCTCTTGAATTCCAGTTCAGACAACATGATGCAGATCTTTCTCGGGTCGAAGGACTGACGATTTGCAGTCGAGACCCCACAGGCCAGGCACACAGGGCTGCGCAGGCAGCCACTTCAGGAGGGCGCCAGCCAAAGAAGAAAGAGGGAAAACCGCTTGAGCCGAGCCCGCCAAGGGGCTCTGCAGAGACTTCAGCCGCGCCAGAACAGGCAACGGCGCCAGGGCCAGGCTCCCCGGTCGCCTGAACCTGTCGAAATAATGCGGTGAATGAACATGGAAACCAGTGTAGCAAAGGCAGGCCCGACCGATGCGCAGGACCTGCGCGCCCGGTCTCAGGCAGGGTCAGCGATACGCTGCCCCTCTTCGCTTGCTTCTGGAGGCGCAGGCAAAGGCGGCTGCGCAGGCAAGCGGCTGCGCAGCGATTCGAGTCGATAACCCAGGCTGTACACCGAGCTCAGGCGGTAGCCGTTCTCCGGCTTGAGATCGAGCTTGACCCGCAAGCGAGAGATATGCGTGTCGAGGGTCCGTGAAACCGCATCGGCCTGGCCTCCCCAGACGCTTTCCTGCAAGTACTTGCGAGAAAGCAATTCGCCCAAACGCGAGAACAAGAGGTAGGCCAGCTCATATTCACGGTGCTTGAGTTCGATCAGCTCGCCCTTGATGGTCAGGGTCTTGGCTTTCTGGTCAAACGCATAGTCCCCGGAGACCAGCACATCGCTGGCCTGATCAGGATAGGCGCGGCGCAGAAGGGCGTGCAGCCGAGCCAACAATTCGGGCACGCGAACCGGCTTGCACATGTAGTCATCGGCACCGGCCTTGAGCGCCTCGACCAAATCAGACTCGTCCACATGACAGGTTACGAACAGAACCGGGACGCGGGTCTGGATATTGGCCCTCACCCAACGCGTGACCTCCAGGCCAGACATGTCGGGCAGGTTCCAATCGAGCACCAGCAGGTCGAAATTTTCGCGCCGTATTTCACGCAATAGCGCCTCTGCGGTGGAAAAGGAATGACAGACATGACCAAGGGCGATGAGGAAAGAACTCATCCAATCGCGCTGGCTCTCATCATCTTCTAGAACAGCAATTCGCATAACCGGGCTCCACAAGGGGCAGAAAAATATTTACGAACCCGGATATTAATTTTTTTACATCGAAAAGTTGATAGGCTGAAGCCGTTAAGGCACGGAAAACAGCCATAATTTTCTAAATTTAACAAATGGCAAGCAGGCCAACCCGGCCTGCGAGGGCTTAACGGCCGCCCAACTGTTTGCGCATGCTCGAGATCACCGCCTGGTAATCAGCCTGGCCAAAAATGGCGCTGCCGGCTACGAAAGTATCGGCCCCGGCGGCGGCAACCTGCGCGATATTGTCGACCTTGATACCTCCGTCGACTTCGAGTCGGATGTCCTTGCCGCTGGCGCTGATACGCCGCCGCGCCGCGTCAATCTTGCGCAATGCCGAGTCGATGAAACTTTGCCCCCCAAAACCGGGGTTGACGCTCATGATGAGAATCAGGTCGATGTCATCGATCAGCCAATCGAGCACGTCCAGCGACTGCGCCGGGTTGAAGCTCAGGCCGACCTGACAGCCGGCCGATTTGATCGCTTGGACGCTGCGATGCACATGGCCCGATGCATCCGGATGAAAGCTGATCAGATCGGCTCCAGCCTGGGCAAAAGCGGCGGCCAGCGCGTCGACCGGCTGCACCATGAGGTGCACATCGATGGGCACCGCCCGCCCAGCCGAGGTGACCGCATGCGGCTTGAGGGCGCTACAAATCATGGGACCAAAAGTCAAATTGGGCACGTAATGGTTGTCCATCACGTCAAAATGAATCCAGTCGGCGCCGGCATCGATCACATCTCGCACTTCTTGCCCCAGGCGTGCGAAGTCGGCTGACAAAATTGAGGGAGCGATGCGATAGGTCATGGCCATTCATCGTCAATAGGAAGACGGCCTCCATTGTGCAGCAGCAAGGCCCTCTGGGCGGCACCGTCACAGCAGGGCCGATAAGATGACAGGATGTCCAAGTACCGCATCGAGTGCCAGGCCACTCCTCAGTTCCTGCCTGACCAGTCCGACCCTCAGGCGGGTCTTTACGGTTTTGCCTACACGGTCACTGTCACCAACACCGGCGAGGTGGCAGCGCAATTGATTGCGCGGCACTGGGTCATCTGCGATGCCAATGGCCTGCGCGAGGAGGTCAAGGGCCTGGGGGTGGTGGGCCAACAGCCCCTGCTGCGGCCGGGCGAATCCTTTCAGTACACCAGCGGCTGTCGGCTGCGCACCAGCAGCGGCACCATGCACGGTCACTATTTTTTCGTGGCCGAAGATGCGACCCGATTCGACGCCGACATACCGCTGTTCGTGCTGGAGGCGGGCGCCTCTGGCGGCCCTCGCGTGGTGCACTGACGCCGGGATATCCGGGTGGGCCTTATGCTTGGGGCCATGGGTGAATTCGAACTGATCGAGCGCTACTTCTCGCGGCCGGCCCGGCGGGCCCTGCTGGGCGTGGGTGACGACTGCGCCCTGCTGCAACCGCGTGCGGGCACCCAGCTGGCCATCTCCTGCGACATGCTGGTGGCCGGCCGACATTTTCTGGAAGATGGTTCACCCGTCCACCTGGGGCACAAAGCCCTGGCGGTCAGCCTCAGCGACCTGGCCGCCTGCGGCGCCAGGCCGCTGGCCTTCACCCTGGCCCTGTCACTGCCGCGTATCGATGAGCTCTGGCTGGAGGGCTTTTCCAAAGGGCTGCTGCAATTGGCCGATGCACACGGCTGCGAGCTCATCGGGGGCGACACCACTGCTGGCCCCTTGAACATCTGCATCACCGTGTTCGGAGAGGTGGAAGGGCAGGCTCTGCTGCGCAGCGGAGCCCAAGCCGGGGACGATATCTACGTCAGCGGCCATCTGGCCGATGCCCGACTGGCCCTGGCGGCCCTGCTGGGAAAGCGGACCCTGCCGGCTGATGTGCTGGCGCCCATGCGCATGCGGCTGGAGCGACCCGAGCCGCGCGTGGCCCTGGGCATGGCTCTGCGCGGACTGGCCAGCGCCGCCATCGACCTCAGCGACGGCCTGATGGGCGATCTGGGCCATGTGCTCAAGGCCTCTGGGGTAGGGGCGAGCCTGCAAACCCAGACGCTGTGCGATCTGCCGCAAGCCCGAACGCATCCACAATGGCCGCACTTGGCCGAGCAAATCAACCTGCTCGACGAGGTGCTCAGTGGCGGCGACGACTATGAGCTGCTCTTTACCGCGCCGGAGCAGCGTCGCGATGCCGTGGCAAAGGCTGCCTTGCAAAGCCAGACCCGCGTCACCCGCATCGGCCGCATCGACTCAGAGGCCGGACTGCGTCTGATCGACCCGCAAGGACGTCTGGTGCCCGCTACACAGACTTCCTTCGACCACTTCAGGACCGATTGACTGACCATGCCGATCGAACCGCAAGCGCCAACGACCGCAGCGCCCATCTTCCGGCCCGATGTGCGCTTTTTGCTGGCCCATCCGGCCCACTTCATCGCTCTGGGCGCAGGCACCGGCCTGGCCCGCATCGCGCCGGGCACGGTCGGCACCCTATGGGCCTGGCTGGCCTTTCTGGTGCTGGACCGTTTTCTCAGCCCTGCAGAGCTGGGGCTGCTCATCGCCCTGGGTTTGCTGATCGGCTGGTGGGCGTGCACCGTCACGGCCCAGCACATGGGCGTGGCCGACTCCAGTCACATCGTCTGGGACGAAGTGATCGCTTTCTGGATCATCCTTTGGCTCTTGCTGCCAGCCGACCTGCCCCTGCAGGCTGCAGCCTTCGCCCTGTTCCGCTTTTTCGATGCGCTCAAATTTGGACCCGTGGCCTGGGCCGATCGCCAGTTCAAGGGATTGGGGCCAAGGGGCGGGCTGGGCATTCTTCTCGATGATTTGATCGCCGCTTTCTGCACGTTGTTGCTGCTGGCTTTCTGGATATCCTGGGGATCATGATGGAGGCACTGACCACCGAAGTGGCCCGGCTGCTGCAGGCGCGCAATCGGATGCTGAGCACGGCCGAAAGCTGCACCGGCGGCATGATTGCAGCCGCCTGTACCGAGCTACCTGGATCGAGTCTGTGGTTCGAGCGTGGATTTGTCAGCTACTCCAACGCCGCGAAAACCGATCTGCTGGGCGTACCCGCCGATCTGATTGCGGCCCATGGCGCGGTCAGCGAAGCCGTGGCCCGAGCCATGGCCCTCGGCGCCCTGAGCCATTCCCAGGCTCAGGTGGCAGTGGCGGTCACGGGTGTGGCCGGCCCATCGGGTGGCAGCCCGGACAAACCGGTGGGCACCGTCTGGCTGGCGTGGGCGATGGACGGGCAGGTTCAGGCCGAACGTCGGCAGTTCAGCGGCGACCGCCGCGCGGTGCGTCAAGCCACGGTGGAATACGCCTTGCGCGGGCTGATCGACCGGCTCAGCCTGATGCGCCCTTGAGAGGCTCGCCCTCGACCGAGAAGCGGTACTCCATCCGCCCCCGCAACTGCTCACCGGGGCGATAGATACAAGGCGGAAAAAGCGCTTGATTGGGCGCGTCCGGGAACTGCTGCGGCTCCAGGCATAAGGCCGCACCGCTGCGGTAAACCTGCCCATGTTTGCCCGCGTGGCGCGGCAACTGCCCATCCAGCGCAGCGCCGCTGTAAAACTGCAGGCAGGGGGCATCTGACCAGACTTCCATCGCGATCCCACTGCCCGGCGCGGACAGACGGGCCTGCAAGCGCACGAGGCCGGGATCGCCCGGCGTGCTGAACGCATGATCGAAGCCAGGTACCGCCCCCAGCCTGAGCTGTGCATGATCCTGCGTCAAGGCCTCGCGCAAGACTCGCGGCTGCCGAAAATCAAACGCAGTCCCCGCCACCGGCTCCAAATGACCCAAGGGAATGCGGCCTGGATCCACCGGCACAAACGCGTCGGACAGAATCTGCAGCCTGTGATCGAGCGCGGTGGCCGCCTGCGAGCCCTCCAGATTGAAAAACGGATGACAGGTCAGACTCAGCGGCGTGGCAGCGTGGCGAACACTGGCGGCGTAGTTGACCTGCAGCAAGGCGCCTTCAACCACGTACTCAAGGACCAAATCCACCTCACCGGGGAAGCCGTCGTTTTCGGTGCGAAAGCACCAACCCAGCCGAAGGCGGTTTTCCTCACGGCCCAAGACGCTGAACACCTGGTGACGGCTGCCACCAGGGCCGCCGTGCAGACAGTTCGGCCCCTCGTTGAGCGGCAGCTGATACCCCTGCCCGTCCATCTGAAAATGCCCCCGGGCTATGCGGTTGGCATAGCGGCCGATGAACGCACCGACCGACGGCATGCCGGCGAGCAACTGCGACAAGCTGTCATGGCCAAGCACCACATCGCGGGGCTGACCGAACCGGTCTGGCACCACCAACTGCAGCAAGCGCGCCCCGTGGTTGCAGATAGCCGCCTGCAAATGGCTCGAGCGCAAGATGTGCAGCGAGACCTCCCGGCCATCGACTTGGCCCGCAAAGGCTTCGGGCTCGAGCCATTGCACCGACATGAGCTGGCCTCAGGTGATGGGCGCCGGATTGAACAGCACCAGCGCGTTGTGCAGCTTCCACCGCTCGGCCCAGGTCTGCCGGCCGCTGGCCACCTCGAGCAACAGCTCGAATAATTCCATACCCGCCTGCTCGACACTGATCTGACCGTCCGCAATACGCCCTGCGTTGAGATCCATCAGGTCGTGCCAACGCCGGGCCAGATCGGTGCGGGTGGCCACCTTGACCACCGGACAGGCTTGCAAGCCATAGGGCGTGCCGCGGCCAGTGGTGAAGACATGCAGATTCATACCAGCGGCCAGTTGCAGCGTGCCGCAGATAAAGTCGCTGGCCGGCGTGGCAGCGAAGACCAGTCCCCGCTGGTGGCGGCCTAGCTTTTCTCCGGGCGAGAGCACATGCGAAATGGCGGCAGTGCCGCTCTTGACGATGGAACCCATCGCCTTCTCGACAATGTTGGACAGGCCACCGGCCTTGTTACCGGGCGTGGTGTTGGCGCTGCGATCAACCTGACCACGCTGCAGATACTGGTCGTACCAGGCCAGTTCGCGCACGATGGCCTGGGCAACTTCAGGCGATACAGCCCGCGCGGTGAGCTGATCGACCGCGTCGCGAACCTCGGTGTTCTCAGAGAACATCACCGTGGCACCGGCACGCACCAACAAATCGGCCAGGGCTCCGACGGCCGGATTGGCCGTCACGCCGGACAAGGCGTCACTGCCGCCGCACTGCACGCCCACCACCAGCTCACTGGCCGGCACCGTCTGGCGCCGGCGCGCGTTCAGGCGCTCGAGATGCGGGCGGGCACTGGCCACGATGTCATCGATCATGGAAGCAAAGCCCACGTGGTGCGCATCCTGCAGACACACCGTGTGCAGTACCGTCTGCCCGCCGGCGGCAATCGGGATGCTGCCGGCAGGCAGCAGGCGCTCGGGCTGCAGCTTCTCGCAGCCCAAGCTGACGACCATCACCTCGCCGCCAAAGTTTGGGTTCAGGCTGATGTGCCGGAGCGTGCGAATCGGAATTTCAGCGCCAGGCGCGTCAATGGCCACGCCACAGCCGTAGCTGTGTTCCAGCGCCACCACGCCGTCGACCTGCGGGTACAAGGGCAGCAACTCGCGGCGGATGCGCTCGGCGGCGATGTCGACCACGCCAGCGACGCACTGCACGGTGGTGGTGATGGCCAGCAGATTGCGTGTGCCCACCGAGCCATCGGCATTGACATAGCCCTCGAAGGTGTAGCCCTGCAGGGGCTGCAAAACCGGCTGGGGCGTGCTGGCCAGCGGCAGGCCTTCGAAGGATCGCGCCGAAGGCATTTGCAGCAAGCGCTCATGGACCCAGCGCCCAGCCTCGATGGCCTGCAGGGCATAGCCTATGGGGACCTTGTAGCGCCGCACAGCCTGACCCAGCTCGATGGGCTGCAAGGCCACCTTGTGCCCCTGCGGCACCTTCTCGCGCAAGACCAGACCCGCCCCCAGGGCCCCGGCCTCGATCACCGAGCCGGCCGGCAAGCCCCCCTCGTTGGCCACGATGGCCACGTTGTCCTCAGGATGCATGCGCAGCAACAGGGGCGAGGTCATGGCGGGATCACCTCGATCCAATTGGGGTTGCGACCAAGGGGCAAGCGCTGCGTTAATTCGAGCGCACCGGTCTGCGCATCCATCCGATAGGCCGACAGTTGATGCGAGAGCTGCCCGACAACGAGCAACTGATCGCCTCCACACAGGGCCATGCCGCGCGGCTGCGCCTCGGTCGGAAGGTGGCCCAGCTTACGCAAGGCTGCACCCTGATCGGTGACCGCGAACATCGCCACAGTGCTGCTGGTCCGCTCGCTCGCATAGAGAAAGCGGCCGTCGGGTGTCAGGTGCAGATCGGCCGCCCAGGGCTGGCCGCTGAAACCCGGCGGCAGCAGGCTCTCGGTGTGTCTGAGCTCAAGCCGCCCCGACTGCGCATCGAAGGCCAGCACCTGAACGGTGGCATCGAGCTCGTTGAGCAGATACACATGGTCACCCTGGAAGCGCAGGTGGCGCGGGCCAGCCCCTGGCGCGGTGGTCCAAGCCGGCGAGTCGGCGGGTGTGAGCTGGCCAGTCTTTGCATCAAAGCCAAACCGCAGCACCTGGTCGGCCCCCAGGCAAGCCACCAACACATGGCGATTGGAAGGCGCCGCCACGATGCAATGGGCATGGGTGCCGGTGGGCAAAATCTGCTGAGGCGCGCCCACCTGCCCCTCGGCGCTGACCGGACTGACCGACACCCTATGCCCGTGATAGGAGGCCGCCAACAGAAAACGCCCGCTCTGGTCCAGACCGATGTAAGCCATGCTGGCCGGCAAGGCACTCTCACCCGCCAGCGACAGCCGGCCGGCTTGCCGATCAAGCCGCAAGGTCAACACCGCCAGCCGATCGCTGCGCCGGGCTACGAAAACATAAGCCCCGCAGGGGCTGTGCGCCATCGGCATGAGCTGCCCGCCCAGGTCCAGCGTTTGACGCACCTCAAGATGGCCCTCGGCCGACCGCTGCAGCAGACTGATCTGGCCGCTGTCGGCATTGGAGACACAGATCCAATGCACGGCGTTCACAGGCCCATGACGCGGGGCAGCCACAGCGAAAGCCACGGCACGTAGGTGACCATCATCAGAACAATCAGCAGAGCGCCAAAGAAAGGCATCATGGCCCGGGTGATGACGCCGATTTTGAGCTTGGAAATCGCGCTGCCGACAAACAGCACCGAGCCCACCGGCGGCGTGATCAGACCAATGCCGAGGTTGACCATCATGATCATGCCGAAGTGCACCGGGTCAACGCCCATGAGCTTGACCACCGGCAAAAGGATGGGCGTGAGGATAAGGATCAGGGGCGCCATATCCATCAGGGTGCCGAGGAACAAGAGCAGGATGTTGATCAGCGCCAACAGCACATATTTATTGGCCGACACATCGGTCAAGAAGGCGGTGACCTTCATCGGAATCTGCATCATCGTCATGATGTAGCCAAAGGCAGCCGCAAAACCGATGAGGATCATCACGATGGTCACCGTCTTGACGGTGCGGTGCACCAGCTTGGGCAAGTCCCGCCACTTGTAATCGCGGTAGATGAACATGGTGACAAAGAAGGCCCAGACCACCGCAATCGAGGCCGACTCGTTGGCGGTGAAAACGCCGCTGAGGATGCCCCCGAGAATGATGACCATGGTCATCAGGCCCCACAAAGCCTCGACACTGATGCGCAAGGCCTCGCGCAAAGGCACGGCTTTTTCTTTGGGATAGCCGTGACGGTGCGCCTTCCACAAGCACAAGACGGCCAGGGTCAACCCGAGCAGAAGACCGGGCAGCACGCCGGCCATGAACAGGGCAGCAATCGAAACCGAGCCACCCGCCGCCAGCGAATACAGAACCGCGTTATGGCTGGGCGGGATCAGGATGGCCTGCACCGATCCGCTGACGGTCACCGCCGTGGCGAAGGGCCGCGGATAGCCCTTCTTCTCCATCTCCGGGATCAGCACCGAGCCTATGGAGGCGGTGTCGGCCACCGAGGAACCCGAGATCGCGCCGAAAAATGTGGAGGCCATGATGTTGACCAGCGACAAACCGCCGCGCACAAAGCCCACCAGCACGCCGGCAAAGGCCACCAGGCGGCGTGCCATACCGCCTTCAGCCATGATGGCACCGGCCAGCACGAAGAAAGGAATGGCCAACAAGGAAAACTTGTTGACGCCAGCGCCGATCTGGATCATGACCGCATCGAGCGGCAGATCGATCCACAGGGCACCGATAAGCGCGGCCAGGCCCAGGCAGTAGGCCACGGGCAGCCCGATGAGCATGAGCAGAACAAAGCTGCCGATCAAGACCAGGGCGTCCATCAGCGCACCCCCTCGCCAGCCTCGGGGGAGACATCATGCGCCTCCTCATAGCGCATCAGACGTCGTTCATGCTGCGGGCCCACCCAACTCCGCTCGATCACAAAAAGCAGCGTCACAAGGCTGCCCAGCGGCAACGACGCGTAGGTCACCCCCACGGGCAACCAGGCCAACTCGCTGATGGTCTGCCCCATGGTGCCCAGCGAAAGACGCGTGCCGTACCAGACCACGAAGGCGCACACCAGCATCATCAGCCCATCGACCAGCACCTGCGAAAAGTGACGCAGCGGGGCCGGCAGGACATCGGTGAGCAAGCTCACCGCAATATGCCCGTTGGCCCGGTAGGTGGCCGCCGCCCCCAGAAAAGTGAACACCATCATCAGCAGGATGGCGATAGGCTCGGGCCACTGCGAGCCGGTGCCCAAAACATAGCGGGTGAAAACCCCCCAGGGGATGATGATGGACATCAACACGATGGCCGCTCCGGCCAGCCAGATACAGGCCAGATACAGCACATCCATCAGCGCAACATAGGACTTTTTCATCGCAAACGTGGATTAAAGCAAGACGACCCCAAGCACAGGGCCGGGGTCGTCGCCTCCTTGAGGGTGGATTTGTTTTAGCGAACGGCCGCGATGCGTTTCATCAGATCGGCGTACTGAGCACCATATTTGGCACGCACCGGTGCGGTGGCTTCAAAGAATGGACGGTTATCGATTTCGATGAACTCGACACCCTCTGCCTTGAGCTTGGTGGTGTAGTCGGCTACGGCGGCGTCCCAAAGCTTGCGCTGCTCCATTTGGGCTTCGCGGCCCAGACGCTTGAACAGGGCTTGATCGGCCGGCGACAGGCGATCCCAGGCCACTTTGGACATGACCAGGATTTCCGGAATGATCAGATGGTTGGTCTGGGTGTAGTACTTCGCGCCAGCCTTGAAGTGGTTGGCGGTGTAGAGGCTGGGCGGATTGTTTTCGGCCCCGTCGACCACACCGGTCTGAATGGCGGTGAAGACCTCGCCATACCCCATGCTGATGCCGTTGCCACCCATGGCGTTCATGGTGTCCACAAACAGAGGGTTGCCCATCATGCGAATCTTCTGACCCTTGAGGTCCTCGGGCTTGCGGACCGGCTTCTTGGTGTAGAGACTGCGCGAACCGCCGTCCATCCAGGCCAGCGCGACCATGCGGGCCGATGAGGCGCTGATTTTGTCCAGCAGTTCCTGCCCGATCGGGCCATCGATCACCGCACGCATGTGCGCGATATCACGGAATACGAAGGGCATGTTGAACACGTTGACGTCGGGCACCACCGGGCCCACTGGGCCCAGCGAAGTGCGCAGCAGGCCAATGGCGCCGACCTGTGTCTGCTCGATCATGGCCTTCTCGTCACCGAGCACGCTGCCCGGGAACATTTGGAACTTGATCCGGCCATTGGTGGCCGCATCAATCTTCTTGCCCATGCTTTCTACAGCCACCACCGTGGGGTAGCCCTGCGGGTGAACATCAGCGGCCTTGATCACCGTCTGAGCACTCGCCCAGCTGCTGGCCAGCAATGCGGCTGCGGCCAGAGGCCAGGCCATCATGAGTCTGCGGGTCTTCATTGCATCTTCTCCTTGGCGCCCAGGGCGCTGTTGTCGGTCTGTTGGGCGGGCATCAGGCACTAAACCCATGCGCCAGTCGACGACCGCCCGTGGCACCCTAGTAAATGCCCTAAGGTCAGTCATCGTACAACCATGATACATTCAGACCCGTCCCTCACTGAACTGTGGTTAACCCTGATGCAACGGTCGCCGCGCAAAACCCTGTCGGCCGATCTGGCCAGCAGCCTGATCGAGCGCATTCGCTCGCGCGAGCTGCCGCCCGGGGACAAGCTGCCCACCGAGCAGGACTTCATGCAGGCGCACAAGGTCAGCCGGACCGTGGTGCGGGAGGCACTGTCCCACCTACAAGCGGCCGGACTGGTCGAAACCCGGCACGGTGTGGGCACCTTTGTGCGCGCCCCAGCCGAGGCGCCGGCCTTTCGTGTCAGCCCCGATCAACTGGGCACCCTGCGCGAGGTCATCGCCTTGCTGGAGTTTCGCATCAGCGTCGAGACCGAGGCCGCCGCCCTGGCCGCCCAGCGCCGGCAAGAAGACAACCTGATCGAAATACGCAGAGCCCTGGACGACTTCAATCATTCATTAGAGGAGGGTAAAGACGCAGTGGGTGCTGACTTTGATTTTCACCGAGCGGTGGCTCGTGCGACTCAAAACCACCACTTCGTTGACCTGATCGGCTCGCTCGGCCTGGGCGTCATCCCGCGCCGCCGCCTCAACAGTCCCGAGCTGATGAGCCCCGACCGCCAGGCGTATTTGCGGCGGGTCAACCTGGAACACGAGAGCATCTACAACGCCATTGCCGCGCAGGATGCCGAGGCGGCCCGGGCGGCGATGCGCACCCATCTGTCCAACAGCCGCGACCGTCTGCGCCGCGGGGCTCAGGCGGGCGCTTGACCGTCGGCCCGGCCTGGGGTTTGCACCAAACGCCTGCCCTCCATTTAGTTGTACGATGTCTGACGTTTAAACCGTCCGAACTGTGATGTCCTCCACCCCCGTCATCCAGCGCCTGCAGGTCATCCCGGTGGCCGGCCACGACAGCATGCTGCTCAACCTCAGCGGCGCCCACGGCCCCTTCTTCACCCGCAACCTGGTGGTGATCACCGACTCGGCTGGCCGCACCGGTGTGGGCGAAGTGCCTGGTGGCGAAAAGATTCGCCAGACCCTGGAAGATGCGCGCGCCCTGATTGAAGGCCGACCGATCGGCCACTACAACGCCCTGCTCCAGGCCATGCGCCTGCGTTTTGCCGAGCGCGACAGCAGCGGCCGCGGCCAACAGACCTTTGACCTGCGGGTGGCCATCCACGCCGTGACCGCCGTTGAAAGCGCCCTGCTGGACTTGCTGGGCCAGCATCTGGGCGTGCCGCTGTGCGCGCTGCTCGGCGAAGGCCAGCAGCGCGAACGGGTGCAGATGCTGGGCTACCTGTTCTATGTGGCCGACCGCAAGAAGACCGACCTGGCCTACCGCAGCGAGCCCGATGCGCCCGACGACTGGCTGCGCTTGCGCCACGAAGAGGCACTGACACCCGAAGCGGTGGTGCGTCTGGCCGAGGCCGCGCAGGCGCGCTACGGCTTCCAGGACTTCAAGCTCAAGGGCGGCGTGCTGCGCGGGGAGCAAGAGGTCGAGGCCATCTGCGCGCTGCACGAGCGCTTCCCCCAGGCGCGCATCACGCTAGACCCCAACGGCGGCTGGCTGCTGAAGGATGCGGTGCGCCTTTTGAAAAACCTGCATGGCACCCTGGCCTATGCCGAAGACCCGTGCGGGGCCGAGGGCGTGTTCTCCGGCCGCGAGGTCATGGCTGAATTTCGGCGCGCCACCGGCCTGCCCACAGCGACCAACATGGTGGCCACCGATTGGCGCGAAATGGCCCACAGCATTGCGCTGCAGTCGGTCGACATTCCGCTGGCCGATCCGCACTTCTGGACGCTGCAAGGCTCGGTGCGCGTGGCCCAGTTGTGCCAGATGCACAACCTGACCTGGGGCTCGCATTCAAACAACCACTTCGACATTTCTTTGGCCATGTTCACCCACTGCGCGGCAGCCGCACCCGGCAAGGTGACCGCCATCGACACGCACTGGATCTGGCAGGACGGTCAGTTCCTGACCCAGGAGCCCCTGCAAATTCGGGACGGCTATGTCGAGGTGCCCCCAAAACCCGGTTTGGGCGTCGAGCTCGACATGGACGCGGTGATGAAGGCCAACGCCCTGTACCAGCAGCACGGGCTGGGGGCGCGTGACGATGCGATCGCCATGCAGTACCTGATTCCCGGCTGGAAATTCAACAACAAAATGCCCTGCATGGTGCGCTGAACACCTGGGCCCAAGACAAGGACAGAAACATGAAACTCGGATTCATCGGACTGGGCATCATGGGCGCGCCCATGGCAGGTCATCTGCTGGCCGCCGGACATGAAGTCTTCGCGCAGTCACGCAGTGGCGTGCCGCAAGGCCTGCTCGAGGCGGGCGCCAAGGCCTGCAAAACCGCTTCGGAGGTCGCCCAAAACGCAGACATCCTCTTCACCATGGTGCCCGACACGCCGCATGTGGAAGAAGTCCTCTTCGGCGAGCATGGCGTGGCCAATGGCCTGTCCCAAGGCAAGACCGTGGTCGACATGAGCTCGATTTCCCCGATCGCCACCAAACAGTTTGCCCAGCGCATCCAAGCCCTGGGCTGCGACTACCTGGACGCACCGGTTTCTGGCGGCGAGGTGGGCGCCAAGGCCGCGAGTCTGACCATCATGGTCGGTGCCACCGAGGCGTCATTCGCCAAGGTCAAACCCCTGTTCGAGCTGATGGGCAAGAACATCACACGGGTCGGCGGTGTGGGCGACGGCCAGACCTGCAAGGTGGCCAATCAGATCATCGTGGCGCTCAACATCGAGGCCGTGGGCGAGGCCCTGCTGTTCGCAGCCAAGGCGGGTGCCGATCCGGCCAAGGTGCGCCAGGCGCTCATGGGCGGCTTTGCGGCCAGCCGCATTCTGGAGGTGCACGGTGAACGCATGATCAAGCGCACCTTCAATCCCGGCTTTCGCATCGAGCTGCACCAAAAAGACCTCAAGCTCGCGCTCGAAGGGGCCAATGCGCTGGGTCTGTCGCTGCCGCACACCGCCAGCGCCCTGCAACTGATGAACAGCTGCGCAGCCAACGGCGGTGGCCAACTGGACCACTCCAGCCTGGTGCGGGCGCTGGAGATCGCAGGCAACTTTCAGGTTGCGCAGGCTTGATGTCAGAACCCCACGGCCTGACCGGCGCGAGGCCTCGTGGTGTGACCCGCCTGAGGAAGTGATGCCAACATGAGCCCCCGCCAGCTCCTGCGCGCCCTGTTCGACGCCGCCATTGCCTCGGCGCAACCGGCCGTGGCGGTGCCACCGCACCTGCCCGATCCCTCGCAAGTCCGGGGGCGACTGGTGGTGATCGGCGCTGGCAAGGCTTCGGCGGCAATGGCCCGTGCGGTCGAGGATCATTGGACTGGCCCCGCAAGCCAACTCACCGGGCTGGTGGTCACGCGCTATGGCTACCGCGTGCCCTGCCAGCGCATTGAGATCATCGAGGCCGCGCATCCGGTGCCCGACGAAGCGGGCCTGAAGGCGGCCGAGCGGATCAAGGCCTTCGTGCAAGGGCTTTGCGAAGACGACCTGGTGCTGTGCCTGATCTCCGGCGGCGGCTCGGCCCTGCTGCCTGCACCGGCAGCCGGCCTGACACTGGCCGACAAGCAGGACATCAACGCTCAACTGCTCAAGAGTGGAGCCTCGATTGGCGAGATGAACTGCGTGCGCCGGCACCTCTCGACCCTCAAAGGGGGGCGCCTGGCGGCACTGTGCCACCCAGCGAAGGTGCTGACGCTGCTGATTTCCGATGTGCCCGGCGACCAGCTCAGCGACATCGCCTCGGGCCCCACCGTGGCAGACGCCACCACCTGCGCCGATGCGCTCGCCATATTGGAGCGCTACCGCATCCTCATACCCGATACAGCCCGTCAATGGCTCGAGAGCGGTCAGGGCGAGACCCTCAAGCCCGCCGACCCGCGCTTGGCGCGCTGCGAAACCCGCCTGATCAGCTCGCCACAAATCGGCCTGGAAGCGGCGGCCCGGGTGGCGCGCACCGCCGGCTGGGGGGTTTGTATTCTGGGCGACAGCCTTGAAGGCGAAGCGCGTGAGGTCGGCCGAGTGATGGCTGGCATCGCACAGCAAGTAGCCGCTCATGGCCAGCCCTTGAGCGCGCCTTGCGTCTTGCTATCGGGCGGCGAAACCACCGTCACCGTGCGCGGCCAGGGCCGTGGCGGGCGCAACGTCGAGTTTTTGCTGGCCCTGGGCGTGGCGCTCAAAGGTGCCCCGAACATCTGGGCCCTGGCCGGCGACACCGACGGCGTGGACGGCATCGAAGAAATTGCAGGCGCCCTTTTGGCGCCCGACACGCTGGAGCGTGCCCGCGCCATGGGCCTGAAAGCCACAGCCAGCCTGGACAACAACGACGGCCACGGTTTCTTCGGCGCGCTGGGCGATGCCGTGATCACCGGGCCCACGCTGACCAATATCAACGACTTTCGTGCGGTGCTGATCACCCAGCCCTAAATACAAGGAGACACCATGGACCTGCCCATCAACCCCTTCAAGCGCGCCCTCAAGGAAGGGCGGCCACAAATCGGTCTTTGGTCGCACCTGTGCAGCCCCATCAGCGCCGAAATCCTGGGCCAGTGCGGCTTTGACTGGATGGTGCTGGACATGGAGCATTCGCCCAACGAGTTGCCCCACATCCTCAGTCAGCTGCAGGCGCTCAAAGGCAGCCCCACCATGCCCGTCGTTCGCCCGCCCTGGAACGACATGGTCACCTTCAAGCGGCTGCTGGACGTGGGCGCGCAGACGCTGATCGTGCCCTACATCCAAAATGCCCAGGAGGCGCGCAACGCGGTGTCTTACACCCGCTACCCGCCACACGGCGTGCGCGGCTACGCTGGCGCCCCCCGGGCCAGCGGCTATGGCCGCATCAAGGACTATTCCAAACGCTGCAGCGAAGAAATCTGCCTGCTGCTGCAAATCGAAACCCTTGAAGGACTCAAACACCTTGAGGACATTGCCAACGTCGAAGGCGTTGATGGCGTGTTCATTGGCCCGGGCGATCTGTCGGCCGACATGGGCCACCTGGGCAACCCCAAGCACCCCGAGGTGGTGGCGGCCGTCGACGATGCCTTCAAGCGCATACGCGCTTGTGGCAAAGCCCCAGGTATCCTGATCGGCGACGAGGCACTGGCCCAGCATTTCATCGAAGTGGGCGGACTGTTTGTGGCTGTCGGAGCCGACCAGAACCTGCTGCGCGACAGCGCCTCTGCGCTGGCCGCACGCTTTAAGAGCCGCTGAACCCGGAGCCTGGCCATGCTTGAAACTCCCGTCACACCCCTGCGCTTTTCGCGCCTGCTGCTCACAGGCGCGGCGGGTGGTCTGGGCCAGCAATTGCGGCCGCGCCTCAAACGCTACTGCGACACCCTGCGACTGAGCGATATCGCACCGCTGTCGCAGGCGGACAGCGGCGAGGAAATCAGGCCCTGTGCGCTGGAAGATGCGGCCGCCGTGCTCAAGCTGCTTGAGGGCGTGCAGGCGGTGGTGCACATGGGTGGCGTCTCTACCGAACAGCCCTGGGCCCCGATTCTGGCGGCCAATATCGCTGGCGTGGTGAATCTGTATGAGGCCGCCCGCCTCCACAAGGTCAAACGCATCGTCTTTGCCAGCTCCAACCATGTGATGGGCTTTTACCGGCAGGACCAGGTGGTCGATGCACTCTCGCCACCGCGGCCCGACGGCTTTTATGGTCTGTCCAAGGCCTTCGGTGAGGATGTGGCGCAGATGTACTGGGACCGCTGGGGGATTGAGACGGTGAGCGTGCGCATCGGCTCGTGCTTTGCCCAACCCAAAGACCGCCGCATGCTCTCGACCTGGCTGAGCTATGACGACCTCGAGCGCTTGGTGATGGCCGCACTGAGCGCCCCGGTGGTCGGTCACTGCATCATCTACGGCACCTCCGACAACAGCAGCAGCTGGTACGACAACCGGCTGGCGCGTCACCTGGGCTACCGACCCCGCGACTCGTCCGACCCCCACAGGGCCCGCGTGGAAGCCAGCCAGCCGTTGCTGGACCCCCAGGACCCGGCGGTGCTTCACCAGGGCGGCAGCTTCGTCAAGGCGGCTCCACACGGCTAGAAACCGCCTGGGGCGGCGCAGCGCGCGTGCGGGACGGGGGATCGCACGGTAGCCAGCGCCAAATTTGTGAGACAGAATCAGCGGGCCCACAGGAAAGGTCTGCTCATGCTCCAAAAAATCGAAGCCGTGCTGCCCATTCGCTACTGGACCCTGGCTGCCTGCGCCACAGTTACCGCGGCCTCCTTGCTGAGTCTGCTGCTTTTCGGTGAAGGCTTTTGGGTGCTTTTGATCGCGGGGCTCTTGAGCCTGCGCGGCTTTCTGGATCTGCGGCAAAGCCACCACGCCATCACCCGCAACTATCCGGTGATCGGACACCTGCGCTTCCTGTTCGAATTCATCCGGCCCGAGATCCGGCAGTACTTCATTGAAAGCGACCGCGAGGCCGCGCCGTTTTCCAGGGCCCAGCGCTCACTGGTGTACCAGCGGGCCAAAGGCGCCCCGGACAACCGGCCCTTCGGCACCCAGCTCGATGTGGGACAAAACGGCTACGAGTGGATCAACCATTCCATGAAGCCCTCGCGGGTGGACGACCCCAACTTCCGCGTCTGGATCGGCGGCGAGCCGGGTCGGCCTTCGCGCTCGAGCTGCAGCCAGCCCTACCAGGCCAGCGTGTTCAACATCTCGGCCATGAGCTTTGGTTCGCTATCGGCCAACGCCATCCTGGCCCTGAACCGGGGCGCCAAACTCGGTGGCTTTGCCCACGACACCGGCGAAGGCTCGATCTCGCGTCATCACCGCGAGCATGGGGGCGACCTGATCTGGGAGATCGGCTCGGGCTACTTTGGTTGCCGCAATCCGGACGGCAGTTGCAGCGCCGAGCGGTTTGCAGAAAATGCGAGCGCACCGCAGGTCAAAATGATCGAGATCAAGATGAGCCAGGGCGCCAAGCCCGGTCATGGCGGCGTGCTGCCCGGGGCCAAGGTCACGCCAGAAATCGCCGAGGCGCGGGGTGTGCCGGTGGGCGTGACCTGTGTCTCGCCGGCCGCCCACAGTGCCTTTTCAACACCGATCGAGCTGATGCACTTCATCGCCCGCCTGCGCGAGCTCTCAGGCGGCAAGCCCACCGGCTTCAAGCTGTGCATCGGCCACGCCTGGGAATGGTTTGCCATGGTCAAGGCCATGCTCGAAACCGGCATCACGCCCGACTTTGTGGTGGTGGACGGCGCCGAAGGCGGCACCGGCGCTGCGCCAGTAGAGTTCACAGACCATGTGGGCACGCCCGTGCAAGAGGGCCTGCTGCTGGTGCACAACACGCTGGTGGGCGTGGGTCTGCGCGATCACATCCGCATCGGTGCGGCCGGCAAGGTCACCAGCGCGTTTGACATCGCCCGCCTGATGGCCCTGGGCGCCGACTGGTGCAATGCGGCTCGCGGCTTCATGATGGCCCTGGGCTGCATTCAGGCCCAGACCTGCCACACCGGGGAATGCCCGACCGGTGTGACCACGCAGGACCCCTTGCGCCAACGCGCCCTGGTCCCGGAAAGCAAGGCCCAACGCGTGTACAACTTTCACCGCAGCACCCTGCATGCGCTGCAAGAGTTGGTGCAGGCGGCTGGCCTTAACCATCCAGGCCAGATCACAGCCGAACACATCATGCGCCGGGTCAGCGATACCGAGGTGCAGCCGCTTTCCAGGCTGATTCCCCACCTCGAGCCCGGCGCCCTGATGGGCAGCAGCGCCAAGCTCGAAGGCGTCTGGCGCGACTACTGGCCCCGCGCCAGCGCAAACAGCTTCGCACTGCAGCCGGGCGCGGCAAGCAAGCCAGGCCACGAAGGGCGGCGCAAGGCTGTGGTGGCCGATGAGGCGCAGGCGCCGTTGCTGTAAGCGGGAAGGGGCGGTGGCCGAAGGCGGGACGAATGCCGCGACCAGGCCCAGGTAGGGGTTGACCCCCGCCCAAGAGACCGGCGCCGCAGCTCGCCTCACCCACAGGGCCAGGCGACGCGCCCAACCGCTGCCCTGAAACCGCGATCAATTTCGGAGCCCACTTGCCCGACGGCAAGGCCCCAGTTTGCCGCCGCCTGAGAGGTCGCCCAACCGGACCCCCAAGTAACGTTATTTAACGAACTGCGGCGGGCAGCTGCTTAGACTGATCAGACACAAGCAGCTGGAGAAACCCATGCGCACACTGATGACTGTCCTTCTATCAATCGCCGCAACATCGAGCTTCGCATCTTGCGTAGGCTCAAGCAACTTGCACACCTGCAACGACGGCGGTGGCTTCAGTGGAACAACAAACACCCCGGGTCACAACGCGCAGACCGCAAGCCTGTGGAGCCAACCGGTTCACCCTGTTGGAGTGACCGCCTTCCAAAATGGGCAGGCCAACGGCAACCCTTGGAATCAGACGATCCACGGCAGCCCCTGGGGCAACACCTTCTCGGGCAGCGACAGCCGGGGTCAGAGGTGGCTCCGCCTGTCTGAACAGTTTTACCCCAAGAAATAAAAAGACAGCGGGCCGATGACGCC